>JAZONN010000016.1:0-135654 GCA_045654485.1 Candidatus Enterousia sp.
GCACCAGCTACAACCATTGCTTTTTCCCAGACATCGTTTACAGTTTGTAAGTCAAAATTTGCCATTTTATATCCTTTTTGTTATGGCATTATCAACACCCCTGTCAAAAAAATATTTGACAAGGCACTACTAAGCGATGTAAGGTTATAGTAAGGAAATACTTAAGCACTGTACATCGCTTAGGATTCGGCTCGTTATTTTTACGAGCCCTTTCTTTTTGAAGATATACAAAACACAGATTCGGTGCAAGACCTTTTTCACATTAAACAATATTAAATAAATTCAATTAATTAAACATACTATCACACACCAACTTTTCCTTCCACAAACCCCAGCATTTTATCTGTGGCGGTTTGCATTGAATCACGAATTGGGTCAACTGTCAGGCGGCTATAAACCTGTGTTGCGCTGGTGGATTTGTGACCAAGCGATTTACCAATAACCGGCAAACTGGCACCTGATATCGCCTGCCATGAACCCATTGTTCGCCGCAGGTCATGAATCCGCATATCTGTAATGTTTGCCGCCTTTAACAACGATTGCCACGGACGTTTTGGGTCTTCCAGATGTCCACTGGCACTTTTATTACTAGGCAACACCCATCCGCATTTCTTACCTTGGCTAATTTTTAATAACAATTCACGCACCTGATTCACCATCGGTATCTGCAACGGTTGCCCACCCTTGGAATCAGGCACATATATCAGACCAGATGCAAAATCCACGTGTTCCCAGCGCATAGTCAAAACATTATTACGCCGCATTCCTGTGAACAGCGATATCATCACATAGTTCTTGAACACATTGTTTTTCACATCACATAACGCCGCCCAGAACCTTTTTAATTCATCACCATTCAAGAATCTATCACGACTTTTTTCTGTAAATTTACGAATTCCGCCGGCCGGATTACCACGTAACCCCATTAAGCCCTTTTTCACCGCTATCACATACATATGCTTAATCAACGACAACACCCGATTGGCTGTATATGGACTGTGTGTCTTTTGTGTTTCTGCATGCAGACGTTCAATTTCATCTGGTTTAATGCTTAATAACTTACGATTATGAAATTGGCTAAGCCGATGTTTAAAGACACTGTCATCATTTTCTACCGAATGTGGCTTTTTATAAATCAGCGAATATTCGGGTTTATAGATGTTTTCATAAAACTGCCGAAAGGTTATATCGTTCAAATTTTCCCGTCTTTGAACACTGGGGTCTGTGCCATTGGTCGCCATTTCTTTTAAGCTATGTGCCTGCCGACGTGCATCGCACAGTTTTATCTGTCCAACACGACCGATTTTTACACGCTTTGGTGTGCCTTGGAATTTCATATATGCATAATACGTCTTTGCCCCACCATAGGTCACAATAACACACAGGCCATCATGGCTGCCGGTATCATAATAAACATCCTGACCTGATGCAGGAACGGCCAAGTTTTCCAACGCCCGTTCTGTAAAATTGATACGATTAGAAGACATTTATTCTTTATCCACACGCTTTAACAATTTTGAATTTGCACCCGACACAACCTTTTTACCGGTTTCTTGTTCCAACTGTAATCGTGCCTGACGGGCGACATTGCCACCACGCTTGGCCACCGCCATATTTTCAGCCAATCCCATTGGATTTTCATTTTTTGCAATCTCGGTCGCAGACAATTCCGCCAACATATTCAAAACCAGTTCGGCATTCGTCATATTATCACGCAAGGATTCTTTCTTTAACCCCTTGTGCTGTTTATATTCTTTGGTCTTCATCCCCGACCAAGAACGTGTAATCTCATCAGTCAGCAAGGCATATTCCCGCCCCTGTTTAATTCCACCCCTATCCCATTGATTAGTCAGGTCTTTACGAATTTCAATAGAACGCAACCGCTGGGCAATCCATTCATCCGAATATCCCAACCGCTGGTAATAATTTAATGCACGTTGTATTGCGATTTCAGGGTCTGATATTTCATCAATTCTTTCACTGCCAACACTGGCCAACCACAACTTAAATGGCTCAGCCTTTTTAGACGGCACAGATTGAATCAAACGCAACAACTGTTCTGTGTCCGCCACATCAGTACTATAAAACTTACCATCGGACGATTGTAATTTCAGTTGTACGATTTTTTCGTACAACTCACTACCTTCCTGAGTTAACTTGCGTTTTAAATCAGACCAATAACGTCTTGGGTTGTCTGTGCCGGTTAATGCCGCAATAACATCAACAATGGAAAAATACCACTTTTCAGCATCCGCATCCCATTGGGTTCTGATATTTGTATCTTGGAATAGTTTCAGTGTCGTATCTGTCATTTTTTACCCCTGTAAATTTGACCCGTTATCTTTTTTATTTTGCTACCTATTTGCTACTGATATCACAAATTTTCACATTTTGCTACCAATTTCTGTTAAATTTTGTTAAAGTTATTATGCGACACAATACGCAGAAAATCAAGAAAAATTAAACAACATTAAACATTATTAAATATCTGACCCGTTAACTGAAGGTCAGTGGTTCAAATCCACTCCCCGCAACCAAGTTTTAAAAAACACCGCACAATGCGGTGTTTTTTTCAAAACTTTAACATCACCCACCATAACCATACGTAAATTTGCCCGTACCGGCATTAGGGTAATATTTTTGTTCCACAATATCCCACATACCATTTTCCGGCACGGTAAATTCACCAATCACTGCCCCACGTTGCACCGGCACCAAGTTTCGTACCAACTTGCCTTTATCATAAACCTTGAAATAATATATTTTTAATTTCGGGTGTTCCGATGCCGCCCCTTTTAACAGCAATATACTTTTATTATTAACGGTACCCTTGGTTGGTGATTTCAATGCTATAACCTTATCCCCAATTGAATAGTTTGTAAAATCCAATGTTTCCACATATGGCGTATTTATCTTTCGTTGCATATCTAATCGTGCCATTGGCGCATTGGTACGTGTATCAACATACAAAAACGTTACCCCTGCCCCCGATTGCAACAAACGTGTAATATTCGCCGTTTCTGATTCATAGTTTGCAAATATGGCCTCATACCCCTTTGGCAATACGGTCCACGCATACTTAATCTTAAAACTAAGGTCTGCATTATTCCCCGGCACACCTGTATCTATATACTGATAACCATCCGACGCCAGATATGTATTTTCATCAACCCAAACCAGTTTTCCACCAACCAACCCGATATTATCGATACTGTTATCATCATGCAAAGAATAAACCAAACCATCTTCTGCCCGCACTTTTATTGTATTAATGGTATTCACGTTTGGCGACATTGCACCATAATACACCACCCCATCAATCAATGCCGCCATTGCATGTTTGGTCTTTTTAACCTTGTTAAACACGATACGTGTATTACCAATATTTAAGGCCTTGCCACAATCGGTCGCTTCATTTGCGGCGGCGCCATATCCCGTTGTTGTCAATCCATCTGGACACATATTTCTTTCAACAACCTGACCATAGTTTAAAACGGCACCTTCACCCCAATACCCAATACCAACATCCGTACATTTTCCACCGGCATTCGGCACATACGTACCGGATGTACAATACATAGTACAATCCGCTGCGCTGGTTTTACCACGTTCTTCACTTAAATCATAGCCATCTGGACACGGGATACATTCTGTTACATTTCCACCCGGCGAATATACGACACCATTACAAATATCACAGATATTTTTTCCACCATAATAAAAATCCCCTTCACCCAAATTGCCATAGAATTTCCGTTCAACAACATCCCACATCCCCGGCGCATCGATACGTGTTCCCCCAATAACCATACCATTATCCACTGGCAACATATATCGTATTAAATTATCCCCATCCCACACTTTAAAGTAATAAATTTTTACGTCCGACGGTCTTAATTCTGCTTCTGCAAACAACAATATATTTTTATTATTTTCAACTGTTGATTTTTGCGCAGTCAAATTCCGTGTCGTATTACCACTAACAAATTTTTCCGCATCTAAATATTCTATATATACTTTACCTGCTGCCCTATTTTCTTGCAAATCATCACTGTCACCGGCCCGTGTGTTTAAGTTATAATGCGCACGTGTACTACCATATTGAATCAATCGGGTCACATTTGAATTTTCATTCCCGTTATAGTTTCCAAAAATCCCACGATAATCTGTTGATGCCGGCATATTAACCCATTCATATTTTACTTCGAACCGCAAATTATCGTTATTTCCATTAACCCCTGTATCAATATACTGTTCGCCATTACCACGCAAATAGACATCCGGATTCACCCACACCAATTTTTCATCAGAAATCACACTATTTAATTTTCCCGTATAAAAATACCCCGGATTACACGATGCGTCATATTGACATATTTCATACGCATCCGTATTCCAATAATTACGCCCCGACAAAGTAATTAATTCACCATTTGGAATTGATTGATTAACACAGTTTATAAAACAATCTTCAATTGAATCCCGTCCACCATCAGACCCCGACCAGCCAATTGGGCATTCAACACATTCGTTATTTTCATTCAAATAAAAACCGTTATCGCATGCCCACGCACCCCCGAGCATCGACAAAAACACCAACAAAAATCCACGAATATATTTCATAAATTATTCAAACCACATCCACACCATACCATCTGGGGCATCTTTATTTGGCTTTGTTCTTGGCACGGCAAAGAACCTGTCATCATCACCGGCGGCGATGGTATTTTTTTCTTTACCCACCGGCAATCTGTCATATGCCAATGTTCCATCGGTGATATTATCCGCATTTGTTGTATCGACATTTTTAACATTTTCTAATCCGACCTGCTGGGCGGTGACATTATGCGGGTTATTTACATCATTAACATGGGTATTGATTTCATTTTTTATTTCCGCCCCAAAATTCCGCACTGCCCCTGCGGTAGTTAATTGATTATCCGGCGTTTCATCTGTAATCGAATCTGTTTTTGGTATTGATTGCACAATTGCATCAACATATTCTGTGGACGCCAAAACCACCGCACCATACCCCACACATGGCGCCAACAACATAGCAAAAACAACCAAGAACTTCATTCTCTCTGACTTTCTTTCACAGAATTATCGATATGAATTATAGCATAAAAAGCCCATTAAAACAAACAGCATTGACAACAAGACAAACAAAAATTCCTACTTGTTTTTTGAGTTATTTTATAATAACATAATTACCGATATACAAACATACAGGAAAGAGATATGAAAAAAATCCACAAATTGCTTTATTCTATATTTGCGTTTATTGTCTGCCGTGAAGCACATGCTGCGTATACACAATGCAAAGTCGTCACATCCCCATCAAGCGGAATTAGCTTGGGTTCTTATACGCCTACAGGCGGAACCACTAACTGTACAAGCACAAGTACATTTTACAGAGAACCAGTAGGGTACACCGGTTATGTTAAATACACAACCTGCAACTCTTGCAAAACTGGTTTCAAACAAGTAAGCGAAGTACATTCGACTGCATGCCCTTCGATAACCTTAACAGGTTGCCAAGAATGTAAAGAACCATGCACTAATTGCACATCACAATCTTGGACAACCACAAACACAAAATACCAAAAAAGAGTTGTTGCATCCTGCGACAAGTGTAGTGGAAGTTGCACAAAAACAACGTCATATCGTTGCGCCGACGGGTATTATGGCAGTCCAACCAGCACATCTGCAGGATGTACTGATTGTCCAACAGCAAACAGTTTAAAAGGAACTAGTGTCGCCGGCTACAACACCGCAAACACTGACTGTTTCTATGAAAGTGGTGATACCGTCTATGCCACAGAAGGGGCATGGGAATACACCAAAAATTGCTTTTATTCAAGTTAAAAAACCGGCAAAAGCCGGTTTTTTTTAACCACCAATATTTCCATCCGATTTGGAAACATATCTTTCGTCAATACCAAATCGCTTCAAATCATCCCGTTGTTTAACAATATTACCCAATTCGGATTGGCCCATATCCAACCGGTCTGCAATTTTATCCCTTGATTGCACATTATATCGAACGGTAATTGGATTTGTTTTACCCCCCGATTTAAACATATACTTGGCTATATCAACCAACATATTATCAATAACCGCACGTGCGCCAATTGTTGTTAACACGGTCTTGCTAACCACCCCCGATCGCACAACGGCCGAAATAATATTTTGCATATCTTCACCCGTCAAACGCCTACTTTCTTGGATAATATTACCATTTTCATCTTTGATTTCTTTTTGATATTCAACAATATCAGACAAAGCGGTTAATCCACGTTTTACCCCATCGATATATGTTGAATTTGCCCCGAATCTTTGTGTAAATTTATCATTTGATTCACGCATTAATACTTCGGACAAATCTTTGCCATTCTTAATAGATTCAACCATATCGCACAACAACATACCCAACATAACTTTTTCTGAAACATTTGGTTTTTTTTCCATTTGCGCACCGGTATCAAATATCCCAATCACAAAGTCACGAAATGCATGATTATAGAAATTTTGTTGACCTTGGTGTCGGTCTGTATCCCATTGTTTTCCCGCCAACAATATACACAATTCCAACGTCACATACGCAACCGCAAAATCGTGTTTTTCTTCCGGCGTCCAATCATCTGTACTCAAAGATTTTCCCGCCGCCATTTCCATAACCTTGAATGCCGTACCAACCGGTGTTTTTCCATACGTTATCCAACGTGCAACATCCGGTGAATAATCACCCGTTTGGGTCGACACAGTTAAATTTTCATATAAATCCACGGCCTTTAAATATTTTGCATAATCTTCATCAATATTTATTTCTGCAATTGCAGATGTATATGCCTGATGCACAACTTTGGTCAAAGGTTTATATTTTTGATTTTTTTCAACGATTTCGGCAATTGTATTTTTAATCATATCCATACCGGTTATGGTTAAATTTTCAACATTTGGTCGCATTAACCCAACAACACATTCTATACCATCATACATAATTTTTGCCGTCACATAAAAAGAACCTGCCCCCAAAACTTCACCAACATGCGTTATTTTTGCTTTTACATCTGCCGGCAAAGTTATATCAATCATTTGATACAAATCATATCGTGATGGTATTGCGGCCTTGTCACGCAAATGTGATAATTCTTTACGAATATCTGAATCCAAATTCGGCATATAAGACAACAATTGTCCAAATTTAATAAACGCCGGCCCTTTGTTCTGCAGAAACATTTTAAGTCCCTGCCCCATGGCCTGACCTTCGGTCATATTATTATTTTTATCACGTTGTCCCGCACAAATAATCGCAGATATAATTAAATCACGTTCATAATCCGACAAATTATTATAAAGTGCATTAATAATCAATTCGGCATCATTACGATATTTAGAATCCTTTTCAAAAAACATATCAACCAACATATTTATCTTTTCTTGTTTGGTACGATATGCAGAATTCAATAAACGATTAATAACAACCGCCCTTAATTCCAAACCCGCAGACCAAAAATTTTCATGCAACATCATAAACATTTGCTTGTTTGCATACATATTTACAACACTATTCAACTGCAATTCTTTAATCCCCCCATCACCCAGCAAACGTTCATAGCTTTCGTCTGTAAATCTTTCCGACAAAAACTTAATCATACTTGATGCATGTTTGGGATTTTTTGCCAATACGGACAGCAACATTTCCGCCCCACGCCCATAATCATCATACCTTTCGGCCATATCCCCAGACACCGGAACGATTTTTGCATCCTCTAATAATTCGGCAACTTTTTGCTGTGCAACTATTTTATCTGTAAACTTACGCACAAAACTGTTTGCAACCATACGTGAAAAAACATTATCGGAATCACCTTTTATCAAATCAACAACCGGTTGCAAATTTTCAACATACCGGCGTGTTCCATTATCACGCCCCAGATGCTTTGCCCAATATCCTGCATAAAAATCGATTAGTTTTTCACGTTCTGTGACAAACTCTAAATCATTATTTCTGTCAACCAATAACTTTCGCAACAAAATATCATGAACAATCTTAACATTTTTTTGATATTCATCCGAATTAACATCACGCACACTTGTTAATTTATCAACAATAATTTTGATATATTTATTTTTATTTGCCGTTTTCCCATAAAACAAATCATTTTTCAACATGTTTTGAAACATACTGATTTGATTATCCAAGGGTTCTATTTCAAAAGATTTATTTTCATCCATATATTTTGCAAGTAAATTTTGCATTACATTACTATAAGGCGTACGCAAATAAGGCAAAAATTTTTTTACATCAAATTTATAACCTGACAAAATATAGTTAAAAAATACAAATGTACCAATCCCCCTTCCCAATGAAATCCTGCGACCATCAACCGCACTTTTAACATTATACGCAGTAAAAAAAGTTAACAATTCTTCTTCTGTTTGTGGTTCTTTTACCCCCCAACGTTTCATAATGTTTTTTAAAATTTGCGATTTTTTATTTTCTTCGAATTCATCTAAAATCGCATCTTCTAATACACACCAACTATCATTACCTGTATTAACCAGCGCATCATTCTGCGATGCCACTATTGCAATTTTTTGCTGCTCTTTTTTTGCAATATCACGAAACAGATCACGTTCTTTGTTTACAATATCCCCTAAATAATTATCATACTTTTTTCCATTTAATATTTCACGTGGCTTAAATAAAGTCCCACTTAACAACTTAAAAACTTCATTATATTCATACCATACATTAACACTGCATTCTGTATATCCGTGTTCGTTTTTATGTGCCTTTGTTGCATTTATATATTCTGAATATTTTGCATATGCACGTGCCGCCATAAACAGCAATTCTTTTACAACACATCCCGATGTAAATGCCGCCAATTTATCTGCAACATCAAAATCTTTACAGCCCCTATTATTTACCAAACACTGAACCAGAGTATTATTTTGTATAACATTATTAAACAATGGTGTTTTATAAAATTCGGATAAGAATTCTTTGGCGCGCTTACTTTTATTAATCAATTCTGGATTGGGAAACTTAAAAAAACCATCAATCAAATCTTCTTTCGATTTTTTCCGTTCCATACCTTTGGTTATTTCTATATATTCTTGTACAGATATTTCACCAATATCCAATCTGCGCAAAGTATCCAACAGTTTTATTTTTTCGGCAATTCTGCCTTCATATTTTTCAAATTCCACATCATATACGATTTTTTTTACATCATCACCATATGCCATAACAATGTCGCCATCAAACAGATATTTATCCATTTGAACATTTGGTTTTGAATACCGTCCACCATCCCCCAGATAACTGCAAAACTCCCGTATTTTCCCAGATTTATATGACGCCATCTGAACCCAAGGCAATTTTTTTCCCACATTATCCACCCCAAGTCCCTTGAACTCGGGCCACTTTAATCTAAATTCATCAATATAAGGTTTTATTTTTGCATATTCTTGTAAACATATATCGGCATAATATTCCGCCTGTTTTTCATCATATGCACTATCTATAAACTTTTGTATATTTTCCGCATGTTGCTTAAACGGGCCAAACAATTCTTTTGACAAATTCATTGCCCTAAATACAGAATTTGCATATTTATTATCACTGTTATAAAAGAACAAAAATATATCTCGGCATATCGTCAAATCTTCATTGGTCAAAGACGATATAAAATACATTCCTGTTAAAATATTTACAAATGATTTAGACCGCGCATCTGTTATTAACGGTCCTTGTATTTTTAATTGTTGAATAAAAAATCGTAAAACCTCTGTTCGATTTCCATTCCCAAATACATCATAACCAAATTTATTGTATAATTCACGCAACCAAAAATCACAGGTCAATTCCCTTAAGCCCACTATTTCATCAACAACCGCACGGAACGATGCATCTTTGGTTTCTGGGACTGGGAAAACCCCTTTTTCATTTGAAATTTTTGTTAAATACGCTTTGACATCATCGATACGCATTGCATCATTACCATGCACATCCAATGTTGCATCTGTATATGACACTTTGCCAAATATTTTTTTATATGTATTTAATATTGCAACCGGATTGTATCCACCATTAATCAGTAAATCAACCGCATACAAATCCGCCCCACGTTCTTGGAATATAGAATTTTTTCCACCCAACAAATGTTTCCATATATAATGTCCACATTCATGTGCCATAACAGCGGCCAATTCTTCTTCGGTACTCAAAGACCTTAACAAAGCCAAAGAAACCGAAATTAAATTTTTTCCATTTTGTGTTTTATCACCTGAAATAAAGAAAGCATTTTTACCATTATCAAAAGTCATAAATTCAAAATCTGCAACATCGATACCCAATCCACGCACCATTTTTGCAAAGATTGGACGCATTAACATATCAACCAACTGATTGGTTTTACTGTCATTTGGGAACATATATAACGCTTCCATATGTTCTTGGCTTAAAATCGGTTTTTTATTCATTTTGTTCTCTGACATATCATGCGTATTATATCAAAAAAAACCGACAAATGTCGGTTTTTTTTTTATACCAAAGACACGCCACCCCCATCTATTTCTCCGGCTTTTGCTTTCAGACCCAATGGCAAACGTTTGGCTTTTTCTGCCATAATTTGTTCTATCTCTATTTGTGCCTTCTTTATATTGCTGGCCGCTTCAACAGAAATATCTGCCCCCGAATATTGTAATTGTATTGGATTTTCTATCTGTCCTTCTACTGTTTCTGGCGATTTAATTTTTAATCCGGCCCGCCACAGCATCAATTTATCCAATATTGCACGTGTCACAACGGTTTTAGTAACGGTTTTATCAATAACCCCCGACTGATACAATGCCGAAACAATATTTTCCAAATCCGTCGCATTTAATGTCTTGGCCGTACGAACAACGTTACCATATTCATCTTTTTCTTCTTTTTGGTATTCAATAATATCTGACAAAGCCGTCAATCCACGTTGAACCCCATCGATATATGCGGTATCCAAACCAAACTTACCTGCAACATTATCAATATTACGTATTGATTTTACCAACACGTCACCAACACCACGACCACGTTTTGCACCAACCGCCAATTCATACAGCAAATGCCCTAACATTACCTTATCAACCTTACCAGGTTCAGATTTCATTTGTGCGCCGGTATCAAATATCCCGATACAAAAATCACGAAATCCATCATTGGCAAAGTTCTGCTGACCTTGATGTCTGTCTGTATCCCATTTTTCACCCGACAACAACAATGCCAATTCCAAAGTCACATATGCGATTGCAAATTCACGTTTTTGTTCATCCGACCATTCCGAACTTGTCAAAGAATGCCCATCTGCCATTTCCATAATTTTATATGCATTTTGTCCATTATTTGCCGCCCCATACGCCAACCATTTTGCAACATCTGGAGAATAAGTCGCATCACCAACCGTCACAGAATATTTTTCATAAACACTTTTGGCGTGCATATATTTTGCATGGTCTTGTTCGATATCAATTTCCGAATATGCTGATTCTCGTGCTTGATTAAGAATATTTTTCAAAGGCGCATATTTTTTATCCGCTTTTACCAAATCGTTAATTGTGTTTGAAATCATTTTAACACCAGATTCTGTTAAATCGTGTGCAAATGGTCTCATTAATGCGATAACACAATCACGTCCATCATATTTAACCTGCACAGTGACAAAGAAAGACCCCGCCCCCAACACACGATCAACGTGTTCGATTTTGGCCATTTCTGATTCTGGTAATGCACCACGCATAATATCAAACAATTCATCACGATTTGGAATATTTGCTTTATCACGTAACTTTGCCAATTCTGCACGAATATCCGAATCCAAAGTCGGCAAATAAGACAACAATTGACCAAATTTGATATATGCCGGTCCTTTGTTTTGCAAAAACATTTTCAATCCCTGTCCAACGGCCTGACCACCCGACATATTGCTATTTTTATCACGTTGTCCCGCAGATGCCAAAGCCGCCAAAATCAAATTTCGTTCATAACTTTGCAGGTTTTTATACACCGTATTTATCACCAAAGTTGCATCTTTATAATATTCTGATTTTTCATCAAAATACATATTAATGACCAACTTTAACTTATCTTCATCTTTTGAAGAATATGCCCCCAACAATCGATTCATCATATATGCCCGTATCGGCAAATCAGCACCCCAGAAATTTTCATGAACCATCATCAAATCTGACCTGTTAATCACCCCTTGGTACGTTTCACCCACATTGGCATTCATGTATTTCAAAGTATCATCTAATGATTCTTGTGTTAATTTATTACTTAAAAAATCAATCATTTTAACGGCGGCTTCTTGATTCCGTGCCAACGCCCCAAACATCGCTTCGGCAACTCTTATTGCTTTGTCGTTTTTTTGTGCCTCTGTCACATCTAATTGTGAAACAGATGCCATCATTTTTGCGGCCTTTTCTTGGGCAACAACCTTATTTGAAACCCTGTCCATAATTTGTTTTTTTATTACCTGGGAAAAATCGACTTTATATTCTTTGGATGGATGTTCAATAAAATCTATAAAGTTTTTAATCTTATCTAAATATATTTCCGACCCATCGTCCAATCCCAATTTTTCGGCCCAATATGTTGTATAAAAATCAATTAACTTTTCACGTTCATTAAAGAATGTTAAATCATTATCTTGATTTTTCCCATATTCTGTCACCGCCGCACGTGTTAAGATTTTTTCTGCATATGAAATCGCAACACTGTCGGTCACAGGCCGTGCAACAATTTGATTAACAATCTTTCTTATATATTCATTTTGATTTGCATATCTGTTTGAAAAAAGTTTTTTTGATTGCATATATTCATAGAAACATATTTGTTCATACAACATCAAAGAATCAAATTGTTCATACGATATATTTTTTGCCCATATATCTGATATAATTTCTTGTTTTCCAAAATCTGATAATTTATCTATATCAATCAAATCGATTATATCCATCAAATTTATACGAACACCATGTCTTAAATAATCCGTTAATAAAACTAATTTTAACTCTTTTGTATTATATAAATCTCTATATGCACGCTGATTTATTTGATTAAACAAATTCTTTAATTCTATATCATCTTTGATATTTCCATTATATCCCAATTGGGTTCTTATATTTATTAAATACTGTGATTCCTCACCCAATTTAAATTCACCAAAAACACTATATGGAACTCTCTCTTTAAATGCCACCTTTGATGCCGCAATTGCATTACATTTTTTATATAATAATGCGATTTCAAATTATTCAAATCATTTGATAATGATAAATTAAGAATCTTAAAATTTTCCTCCATTGAATCAATATATTCATCAGACAAAGTGTTTAAGTATTTATTAAATCTAAGTATTGCTTCACAAATTCTTATAACACACGCCGCATCATTCATATAATAACCATTTATATATCGAACGATATTATTTGCAGTAACCTTTTGTGAAGCACGAACATTTGGATTTTCATGTGGTTCTTCATTACCACGCACAAAAAAATCAATTGCCCGTGATGACAAAAACCTTTGATACAATTCCATCATTTCTGGAATAACCATATCATCACTACCAGAAAAATACTCTAAATATGGTGCAATTAATATGGTCGCATCTTGTTCACCTTCACGCTTACTTAAATAAAATTGAAGCAATTGTTCATTTGATATTTTACCGGCCGCATAATCTGCAAAGGTATTTAAATAATCTATACACAAATTAAACCTTTCCGTATTTTTGTTTATCGTTTCTATCCGTTTTAATTTCGTTTTTTCATCATTATCTTCTTTATACAACCTTTCTGCTTCTTCGCCATACGCAACAACAATACCATTTTTTATATAATAATTATTAAAATAACTATTTGGGTCTGGATAACGCAAATTATACCGCACATCAATCATAAAACAAACTTCATCGATAACTCTATTTTTATACGATGCTAACTTTACTCTTGGCAATGGTTTCCCAATATTTTTTTCTTTCAAATCCGGATACATTGGTATTCCCGTTTTGAAACACTTCATTAAATCCATTGTCCATTTCAAATCTAAAATTTTTTTCGCCCATTCTTCCGCTTTGGCTTCATCTTCATATGAATCCATAAAATTTTTTATATTATTATATTGTTCTTCAAAGGGCCCAAACAAATCTAATGATGCTTTACTTAAAACATATTCTACCTGACCCGGCAATGCAACCTTTAACATTTCCAAAACTATTTCTTGCAGTAATTTAGTTTCTTCTTTTGTCTTTGTCTGGAACTTATTCCCTATTATTACAGATAAATTGCGTATACGCACAACATGATTTCCATCAATCTCACGCACTTTAACCAATTCAAGAATTAATTTCAAAAATTCAACACGATTAATTTTTTCTAAATCAGTTGTTTTAAAACGTTCCAACAATTTTTTTTCAATAAATGTATGAAAATCATTTGCCGGATACAAACTATTAAAATCACGTTGAAAATTAAACCAATCAAAGTTTTTATTTTTTATAATAGTATCAAAGTCACCAATTTCCGCCGCTTTTTTTGTTAAACACGCTTTGACATCTTCTGCACGTGCAAATGGTGCACCATGCACATCCAATGTAACATGATTATTTCCCTGATAATAAAATATCTTGTTTTGCATTTCCAAGATATATCGTGGGTTATATCCGGCATTATACATTAATTCCACCGAATAAGCATCCGACCACCTTTCTTGGACAATTGTATTATCACTTGACGTATTTTTTTGCCAAAAATAATGCCCACATTCATGTGCGATAACTGCGGCAATTTCTTCTTCTCGGTCCAATTTTCTAATCAAAGAATCAGATACCGCAATCACATTTTTCTTTAATCCAGAATTACGTGTATTTTCTTTATTCATAAAAAACGCATTTGGACTATTGCTATTAAAGCATAAAAATGCAAAATCATTGCTATCCACCCCCGTATTTTTACACAACCTTTCAAATACGTGTTTTACTTTTTCCCCAACCATTCTTGTCACAGAACTATCCAAATCATAAAAACACAATTCTTCAAAATCATTTTGATGAATCCCAAGTTCATTTCTGGTATTATCGGTCATTTTTCCCATCCTGTATTCAGAAATTTATTACAAACAATTATATCAAAAAAACAAATCAAATCATAACGATTTATAACTTTACACAATATAAAACGCCCGTTTGGGCGTTTTATTATTTCAAATACCAATCAACTGTTTTTAATATGCCGGTATCAAAGTTTTCTTTGGCCCGCCACCCCAATTCATTTTCTAATTTTGTGGCATCAATTGCATATCTAAAATCATGTCCTGCACGGTCTGCAACAAACGTAATTAAATCCGCATACTTTTTACCATCTGCACGTGGTTTACGTTCATCCAATATTTCACAAATTGTTTTAACGATTGTTATATTATTGCGTTCATTTCTGCCACCAACATTATACGTCTGTCCGGCAACACCGGTATGAAAAATCAAGTCAATTGCACGACAATGATCCAACACATACAGCCAATCACGAATATTTTCACCCGTACCATAAATTGGCAAAGGTTGTAAATTCAACGCCTTGGATATAATATGTGGTATTAATTTTTCGTTATGTTGTTTTGGACCATAATTATTCGAACAATTTGATGTTGTCACATTCATACCATATGTATGATGATATGCCCGTACCAAAAAATCCGACGATGCCTTGGATGCAGAATAAGGGCTGTTTGGTGCATACGGTGTTGTTTCTTGGAACAGACCTTCATTACCCAACGTCCCATAAACTTCATCTGTTGAAATATGATGAAATCTTGCATCGGCATAACCATCTTTTACTTTATTTGGCCCATCCATCCAATGACGACGCGCCGCATCCAACAAATTAAAAGTCCCCATAATATTTGTATTTATAAACGCACGTGGTCCGGAAATAGAATTATCAACGTGACTTTCTGCGGCAAAGTGAATCACCCCACGCACATCATTTTCCGAAAAAATTTTTTCAACCAAATCCGCATCACAAATATCGCCTTGGATAAATTGATAGTTATCCATATTTTCGCATTCTTTTAAATTATCCAAATTCCCCGCATATGTTAATTTATCTAAATTAATAATTTTGTATTCTGGATATTTTTCACAAAAATACGGAACAAAGTTTGAACCAATAAATCCGGCCCCACCTGTAACTAAAATTGTTTTATGCATTTTTCTAATCCTTTTTCCCAATGATTAATATCTATATTAAAAACAGATTTTATTTTACTTTTATCCAACACACTGAAATGTGGTCGTTTTGCACGTGTTGGATATTGACTTGATAAAATTGGTTTAACGTTACACACCAATCCGGACAATTCCATAATTTTGGTTGCAAAGTCATACCAAGAACACACACCTTCATTTGTAAAATGATAAACACCAGATTTTTCGGATGTCAATTGTGGAATAATCTGAACAATTGCATCTGCTAAATCACCGGCAAATGTTGGCGACCCAACTTGATCATACACAACATTTAATTGGTCTTTTTCGGCCCCCAAACGACGCATAGTTTTTACAAAATTATTTCCATGCACCGAATACAGCCATGCCGTACGAATTACAATTGCACAATTTGCGTTTTCTAAAACGGCAACTTCACCATCACGTTTTGTTTTTCCATATACAGACACCGGATTTGTTTTATCATCGGCCATATATGGCACACATGTATTTCCATCAAAAACATAGTCCGTTGAAATATGGATTATTTTATCACATGCGCACGCCAAATTTTTTGGTCCAATTGCATTTACCATATGTGCCAAATCTGCATTATCTTCGGCCAAATCGACGGCGGTATATGCCGCACAATTAATAATCAAATCTATATTATTTTTTTCAACAAACCGTTTTACCGCCACAGCATCTGTTATATCCAACGTATCTGAATCTGCACAAATCGCATCCGGCAAACGTGCGGCCAATTCACGTCCCAACTGACCATTACATCCCGTTATCAGGTACATCTTTCAACCCCTTGGCAATTCTATCTTTTTCCGAAGTAATAATTTTATCCGCCGGCACCATCCAATCGATACCGATATCCGGATCATCAAATCTGATACCAAATTCCGCATGTGGCGCATATAAATTATCACACTTATACGCAAACACCGCCGTATCTGATAACACAGAAAAACCATGCAAAAATCCACGTGGAATAAACAATTGTCTTTTATTTTCATCACTTAATTCCACCGCAACATATTTACCAAATGTCGGCGAATTTTTACGAATATCAACGGCCACATCCAATACACGTCCGTGTAATACACGCACTAATTTTGCTTGGGCAAATTCCCCTAATTGGCAATGCAATCCACGCACCACACCATACGATGATTTTGATTGATTATCTTGAACAAACTTGTTTGTAATACCATTTTTTACAAATTCGGCTTCGTTATAACTTTCAAAAAAGTACCCACGAGCATCCGCAAAAACACGTGGTTCAACAATAACGACACCATCTATTTCTGTTTTAATAAAGTTCATGTTTTTCCCTGTATATTTTTTCCAAATAATCTTTATATGCACCTGCCTTTAATTCATTGATTAAATCCAACATTTGCGCATCATCTATAAAACCTTGCTTGTATGCTATTTCTTCGATACATGCAATTTTTAATCCCTGACGTTGTTCTATAATTTGAACAAATTGTCCCGATTCCATCAAACTGTCTGGCGTACCGGCATCCAACCACGCATTACCACGTTTCATTGGCACAACAGACATACGTCCTTCGTTTAAATACAAATTATTCAAATCGGTTATTTCCAATTCCCCACGTGCCGACGGCTTTAAACCTGCTGCTTTTTGCACAACATCGGACGGATAAAAATATAATCCCACAGATGCATAATTTGACTTTGGCACTTTTGGTTTTTCTTCAATTGAAATTGCCTTTAAATTTTCATCAAATTCCACAACCCCAAATCTTTCTGGGTCTGAAACGTGATATGCAAATATAGTTGCCCGAACCCCTGTATTCTTTGCAACCTCTTCTTTAAACATTTCAAATTGCCCACCCATATAGAAAATATTATCACCCAATATTAAACACACATCATCATCACCGATAAAATCCGCCCCAATTGTAAAGGCCTGTGCGATACCTTTGGGTTCGGGTTGAATTGCATATTGAATATTAATTCCAATTTGATTTCCATTACCGAACAATCTTTCGATATTCGGTGTATCCTGTGGTGTAGAAATAATTAAAATATCCCGAATACCAAACATCATCAATGTAGATAATGGATAATAAATCATCGGTTTATCATACACCGGCAATAATTGTTTGGATGTAGTTTTTGTTAATGGGTATAAACGGCTGCCACTGCCACCGGCCAAAATAATTCCTTTCATATTCATACCTCTTAAATATAGATATAAAAATATTAAGAAAAAAAGTCCAATAAATCAACAGTATATAATCGGATAACAATCCTATAACATACACTTTTTCAAATCTTCGCCGGTTTCTTCTTGGTCAATGCGTTTATTACGAATTTCTTGTGCGGCCTCTAACCTTTGCATTAACACAATCAATTCTGGATGATTAAAAAAATTCTCTTTTAATTCAGTTGTTGCATTTTTAACATCATCGTATGTTTTTACAAAAATTGGAAAAATAGAATCAGTCGCACTTTCCAAAGACCGCTTAAAATCCGGCAAAAACTCAGATGCAACATTATTATAAACATCGATATGCTTGTTTTCATGTGCCAACACCGCATTATATGAACAAGAATCTTTTTTATGTCTTACATCTATTTTGACATTAAATTCTTCATACCCCATATTTAAATTAACGGAATTTATACCAACACAAATCCCGTTCTTTACGGGCTGAACAAAAAATCCAACATCATATTGATTAACCCATGCGGCTTCGACCAAACCATGCCACATATCTGCTAAACCATCATCTTGAACAAGATTGGTTTTTGGTGTTATTAAATCAACATAAATATCTGACTTTTGTTTATGTTCCAAACATGCATTTGCCAAAGCGGAATTAGCAAACAAAACACATATAACAACGCCACAAATCTGTTTCCACAACCCCAACACTTAATTTACCCCACTTTGACGTCTAAGGTATTCTGCAACAAAGTTTGTGCCATACATTTTATATAGTTCTTCGGCCAATAAAACCGACGAACGCCCCGATTCAAACAATCTCAACATATTTCCCAAACCGCCCAATTCTGTATTCAAAATAACCGACTCGTTATTAACAGGTCGTGATAACAAAACCGCCCTTTTCAAATTCGGATATGCTTTACCTTGTATAAACGCCATTTCCAATGGATTTAAATTCCAATACTCATAATCACGTACATCGGCTGCTGGATTTCTAAAGAATAATCTTGTTTGTGCCTGACCACGCACCACATCACCGATACCCAATTTATCCAGAATATTTGCCTGTTGGAATGCCACCATATATGCCTGTCTATTTTTACGTCCTTCTTGCAAACCAGCAATAAAGTTTGAACGGAACATTGCGTTTTCCAACATAGGTGCAGTTTCATCAATCATAATAAGTGATGGATTTCCCCCTGACACAGTAATGTTATTAATTCTGTGCAATATATATGATATAACAGCCGGCGCCAAAGTTTTATCCTGCAAAATATCCGTAAAATCAAACGTTGTTAATCTAGATTGCAAATCCAAAGTATCTTCTTCTTCATTAAACATATCCCCATATTGCAATGGGTCAATCCACTTTTTTAATGCTGGCCGCATATTACCTGCTGATGAAAAACAACTTTCCCACAGATTTTTCAACAGTTTATCTTTATCTGACAAATAATCAAAATTCACAGAAACAGCACGTGCAATTTCATCTGCCGACAAAACATCTGTTTGTTCTGAAATAATAGAAAACCATTGATTCAAGAATTTTCTATTTGCGGCCGAATCCGGCATTTTCAACGGATTCAATCTTGTTGAAAAATTATATTCTGATTTATCTTCATTTTTTTCTTTACCATGCATAGTTATATATTTACCACCGGCGGCCAATGTAAATATTTCCGCCCCCTTATTTCTATCAAAGAAGAATGCTTTTAATTTCGGATGTCTCAAACTTTGTGCGATTAAAAATGAAAACAAAGTAGTTTTACCACCACCGGTTGGCCCAATTGTCAAAGTATGCCCCACAGCGGCTGGTTTATCCGACACATGGAATTGGAATTGATATGGTGTACCTTGCGCTGTTGGAAATACAACCAACGGCCCTTCACCCCAATCACAGTCGGTAATACCTGTTGGCTGACTTGACAAAGGTATGCTTACTGCGGCTGTTTTCGACATTAATTTAAATGTACGTGGAAAAACATCAAACCCAGGAATTTGCGCGAACCAAGAAACACGTGCGGCAAAACTTTCCACAACCGGTGTCACCCCAAATGTCGCCGAAATCTTTTTAAATTCCGCCACATACTTATCTAACTCATCGATTGATTTTCCGAACAACACAAATAATGGATAATAATTAACCATATTCTGATTACCCGCCACATTTTCATCCATAATACTTTCTGCGGAATAAATTTGTTCTTCGGTTGTCTCTGCAACATCTGCGGTTGTTCTGCGCTGTTTAATTGTTTTTTCAACATCCGCCAATCCCATTATACGAAATGCATTTAATGTAATCATTTCTGTTTGAATTGTTGCGACGGTATCATAAAATTCTTCTTCTAAATAATCCGGTGCTGTTTTAAAAGACAACATAGCGGCATACATTTCATTATCGCCACTATTATATTTAACCAACCCATTTTTCAAAAACTCTACATTATCTGCGGTCACAAGATTTGCAATATTATCGTCCGCATTTTTTGGCTTTGGCTTTGATATTGGCGACAAAATACGTCCCAAAAATACCGCCATATTATCTCTTGAATTATTTTTCAACAATTTTGGTTTATATGCCGCCAAGATGGATTCTACATAATTACCATATGTATCAATTTTTCCACGTGCGTCAATTCCCCCCACGGTAAGAACGACAAAATATTTATTTTTAAAAATCTTTAAACCTTGTCCACGCCACTTGTTATAAATCGATTGTAAAACCGGCTGATCGAATTCATAATCCATATTATCGTGCATTGCATCACGAACCATATAAAATCTTAAGATAACATTTGGATCACGAAATTGATTAAATAATTGTGCCCTTAAATCCAGAAATTTTTCTTTTGTTTCTCTATCTTGCATACTGGTCTGAATACCTTCGATGCTATAGACACGCACAACGGCACCATTTGTTAACACCAAAGTATTATTTTCTTCCACTCTTCTAAAAGGTAAATAATTTGCATACTTTAAATATCCAAATTTTGGAAACACATACCTGGTCAAGACCGGCACTAAAAATACCATTGCCAATGCAACCAAAGCAAATACAATCGCCACAACTATCAAACTCAAAGGCGTTGTATTTCCGACAAAATATTCAAAAAAATCTGTGATTCCATTATTCATATTACTAACTTCCTTGGTATTTTATGTCTGAACAATTGAATTTGCGCATTTACAATTTGCCCCAACTGTGGTTCTTTTTTTGAAAACACTGCGATAAAAGAATGAACAGAAATAACCCCAATAAAGAAAGCCAATGGCAAAGCTGCATTATTACCTGCAATTCCATCTGCAATCAATTTAACAATAAACAATGAAAAAAATATGATTGCTTGTATAACGAAATTAAATACAGCCAAGTTATAAGGCACGTAAAAAATACGTGCAGGATTTGCCAAAACTTTCAAAACATGCTGTCTCATACCATTCTCTTCCTTGGGTAATTGAATTATACCAATTTCAACAATTTTCAACAAGTATAAAAAGACAGCCCCCTAATATTGTTAAAAGTGTTAAAAACTTCATTTTTTTTCAACTGTTAATTATTTTTGTACTTTTTTAACAATTCGAAACAAAAGTCCCAAAAACCAGGGATTTTTTTGTTAAAAACTTGTTAATAAAAAACTAAAAACCGTTTTCAACAATTTCAACAGGCCCTACAACAACAATAATAAATAATATTATTATTTGATTTTTCAAAAAATATGTTTATAATCGCTTTGTAAAAAGGATAACGACATGAAATTTTTAAGTTCTTTAAAAGCTTGGAAGAAACGCGGTAACGTTAAACAAGTCCGTCGTGGAAAGCAAGTTATCTTGATTGACCCTGATAATCCAAAATTCAAAGCAAAACAGGGTTACAAAAGAAAATAAAAATCCGCCGATTGGCGGTTTTTTAATACTTATAAATCTTTTTATTATATATTTGTTGTAAATGCTTCTTTTAATGCAATGTCAACTTCGGCCCCCGATAAACCCGCACCACGTAAATAAAAAATCTGGTTTTCACTTGGTCGATAAATTGCCGCACTATGTTCTGCGAATTCAACTTCTGATGAAATTTTTTGTTCTGGCATAAATTCGATACGTGCACCATTTTCAACCATTGCGATAAAACCAACATCAGATTGGCAATTCGTACAATCTTTCTTAATAATTGTACCGCCTGATAACAAAGATTTTGAATTTTTGCCGGCCAAAACCTTGTTTTTTATCAAAATTCCCGTACTTTTATAAATATGTTCTGCATTACATCTATATGATAATTCCGAATTATTTTTTAACACAACGCATCCAGAAACCATTGAATTTTCACCGGCATTTTTAATATTAATGTTTAAAATAGCCGGTTTATCAATTGTTATATCTACACTTATGATAACTTTTTGTCCATTTGCCCCGACGGCGATATCTAATTTATTTTCATCAATAATATTGCCAACATATATAATATGGACCGGTAAATCATAGTTATCATTTATCGGCTGATTTTCCAATGTTGATAATTCTGGGCAATACACACCGTCACGGAAAACGATAGTTTCCGCTGGAAATGTTTTTATGTTGAATTCGTTCCACATGTATGACATATTGTCACCATTATAAAGGATTTTGATATGGGATTCAACTGTGGGATTGTTGGTTTGCCAAATGTTGGTAAATCTACATTATTTAATGCATTAACACAAAGTGCGGCGGCTGATGCACAAAACTATCCGTTTTGCACAATCGAACCAAATACTGGCCGTGTCGTTGTACCAGATGCAACATTACACGAATTGGCACGTGTTGCCGGTTCACAAAAACTAATACCTACCCAATTAGAGATTGTTGATATTGCTGGCCTTGTCAAAGGTGCATCTGCCGGTGAAGGTTTGGGGAATAAATTCTTGGGCAATATTTTATCAACAGATGCGATAATTCATGTTGTTCGTTGTTTTGAAAATGATGATATTGTTCATGTTAATGGTCGCATTGACCCATTGGCGGACATTGAAACCATTGAAACAGAATTAATGTTGGCCGATTTGGAAAGCATTGATAAACAGATTAAAAATCTGGAAAAGAAAGCCCGTGGTCTGGACAAAGATGTGATTAAATTATTGGCCGATGCCAATGAAATCAAGGCGAATTTAGAAAAATCCATACCTGCCCGCATGGGTGGGATTGATGCCACGCCATTTAATTTATTGACCACAAAACCTGTTATTTATGTTTGTAATGTCGAAGAATCATCTGCGGCCACCGGTAACAAATATTCCGACATGGTAAAACAAAAATTTGGTGATGTCGCAGACGTTTTGGTAATTTCTTCTAAAATAGAAATGGAAATTTCACAAATCGTTGACCCTGAAGAACGCAAAATGTTTTTGGAAGATTTGGGATTGTCGGAATCTGGATTGGATCAGGTTATCAAAACGGGATACAAAACATTGGGGTTGCAAACGTATTATACCATTGGTCCAAAGGAAGCCCATGCTTGGACAATAACCGTTGGTATGACGGCGCCTCAGGCGGCGGGTAAAATCCACACCGATTTTGAACGTGGCTTTATTCGTGCCGAAGTAATTTCGCCATCTGATTTTATTGCGCTGGGCGGTGAAGTTGCGGTAAAAGAAGCCGGCAAAATGCGCTTGGTCGGTCGTGATTATATCATGCAACCTGGCGACATATGTCATTTCTTGTTTAATACCTAAACAAATAAAATTGTTAAAAATTACCGGCCTTTTTGATAAAAATAATCAAAAACGCCGGGATTTTTTTAAACTATACATCGTTATTGCCATACGGGCATGATTCAGCAACGGGCGGTTTTAATTAAATATCTTTTATTTTGTTTGCAAATTCGTCACAAATATAATCGCAGTATTCTGATGCGGTTTGTTCAAACAATTTGTCTATTTTATTATCGTTTGTATTTCTGGCGGCAATATAATTTGAATTAATTTTTATATAAAAAGATTTTTTATAATTATTTCCATTTACTTCAATGTCACAGTTGCAAACGGCATCTTTGGTTGTGTGTGTATCAAAAAATTCTTCCTCTAAATATATGGGAAAATTGTGTGTTGATGATTGGGTTTTCATTGTTAATTTTTTTTCTATATTGTTTTTTAGAACATTGTTCGCAGAATTATTTTTTTGTTTGTAATAATATCCAACGCTTGTTATCAGTAAAATAACAGACAACATTATTACTAATTTTTCACGCATAACCTCTCCTTTATTTGACAAGAATTATATCATATGCAGTAAACTATTCAACTGCACATCAACCAACTTTACAATCATATACCCATCGGACAGCAAAACAATCTAAAATAAAATTGTAAAAAATTACCGGCTTTTTTGATAAAAAATTTCAAAAAAACCGGTTTTTTTTATAAAAAAACACCGGTGTATTTCCGGTGTTATACAATTAAAAACGATATCCGATACCGAAATTGACCGTCATACCTGACATATCAATTGTCAAATCACCTTTTTCGCCCACGATATCAATTGTCAAATCGTATTTTTTAATATCGTATTTTGCACCCAATTTCACAAAGAGATTATCGTTAATATCATACTTTGCGCCCAAACCAAATGCGTAGTTAATTGTCATA
The DNA here is from genome assembly GCA_045654485.1 of Candidatus Enterousia sp. Classification (GTDB taxonomy): domain Bacteria; phylum Pseudomonadota; class Alphaproteobacteria; order Rs-D84; family Rs-D84; genus Enterousia. The sequence continues at coordinate 25,089 of JAZONN010000016.1, forward strand.
TCATCTATTTCCAACTTACCTGCATCTGGTATTAATGAAGACAAATCAACTTCTAAATCAATATTTGCGATACCAACTTCGGCTGATAAATATGGTTTTACAACCCAATCAAAGAAAGGAACGGTTCCTTTTACTTTCAAACCTGTGCTGCCCGTGGTTTCAACACCCAATTGAATGCCGTTAAAATCCGCACCCATATACAATCCACCATGATCATTAAATGATTTTAGGTTAATGATATCTTCTACACCTTGTGTATCTTCTAAATCGATATCTATTGGTCTTTCCGAATAAACACTTAAATCATATTCGATAAAGAATCTTGGATTCCATTTATTATTATTTTCTGTTGCAAAAGATGCCATTGGCAACAAAGCCAAGACAGCAAAAAGTGAAATTCTTTTCATGTATTTTTCTCCAATTTTTTATTTTATCGTCACATAACGATTAAACATCATTGTATCACAAAATAGGTATATATTCAAATTTGGAAAAACAAAAATAAATAAAAATGTTAAAAAACACCGGCTTTTTTAAATATTTTTATCAAAAAAGCCGGTGTTTATATTGAAAATAATATTTCTAATTTTTGTTGATATTTTTCAATTTCTGAATCAATACGTGTGATTTCTTCACGTGCGGTTTCTTCCCCTGCCAACAATTGGTTTGTGAATTCCTGTTTTTGCAAATTTAATCTTTTTAAATATCTTTGCAATTTCAAAGAAACTATATATTTTTCCGCGGCATTTTTATCAAGATTCAATGTTGCCATTTCGCCATCAAAATCCACCCCAAGTGTACCAAGGAAATCTAAATATTGCTCAGCCAATTCTGGGTAAGTATTAACAATATAAACCAGTGTATTTTTTGTAATTGCATCAATATCAGGCAGTTTTATATTCGGCGTATTTTTCGTTTTTTTCCAACTATGCCAATTTTGAAATTTTCTTTTATCGTATTCTTGTTTGTATTGTTTTTTTAATTCGGCATCCGTTATTTTTTCTAATTGTCCGTCTAAGAACTTTTCTGCCTGTGTACGTCCCCCCGGTGTCGCAACGACATAGTTTTTATTTGCCAATTCCCACAGAAAATCGGTAAAGCCGATGGAATCATCAATAATCTTTTTCATTGCATCAACGCCACCCGACTTTAATATTTCATCTGGGTCTTTGCCACCGGTGACAAATGCAAAACGCACATCGGACGTATCACGTATAAATGGTATTACGATACCGCATGCGCGTGCTGCTGCTTTCTGGCCTGCACCATCACCATCGAAACAAAAAACAATATTTCGATTTGATTTACATAATAACGCAATATGGTCTTCGGTTAACGCAGTACCCAAAGGTGCAACGGTTTCTGGGAAACCACCGCATTGCATTTTAATCGCATCAATTTGTCCTTCGACAATAATGCTGCGGATTGCACGATGGATTGCATCACGTGCAAAATTCAATCCAAAAACGGTTTTACGTTTATGGAAAATATCTGTATCTGTTGTGTTGATATATTTTGGTTCCGAACCATCCAAAGAACGTCCCGAAAATGCAACGATTTTTCCATTTGCATTGAATATAGGGAACATTAATTTATCACGGAAAAAATCGTACATTCCATAATCACCACGGCGGCATAATCCCGAAGGAATCAAGAATTTGGAATCGGCAAATTTATTCGCGATAATATTATTTTTCGGTGCATATCCAATACGATATTTTTTTATCATATCATCGTCAAAACCACGCCCACGTACGTATTCCAATGCATGTGCGCCTTCGGGTGTGAACAGTTTTTCCGAAAATGTCTGTGCGGCTTTTTCGCATATATCAAACAATTCCTCTTCGCGTTTAACGATGTTTGGGTCACGTGGTTTATAGTCCGGTAATTTTACCCCCGCCATATTTGCCAATTCGGTAATTGCGGCACGGAAATCCATATTATTATGCTTCATGGTAAACGATATAATATCACCGTGTTCGCCGCACCCAAAGCAGTGATAAAACCCTTTTTCTTCGTTAACGGAAAAACTGGGGGTTGTTTCATTATGAAATGGACAACATCCCCAATAATTCTGACCTTTTCTGGTTAATGGCACAACCCGCCCGACAACGTCAAGCACGGATAAACGTGCACGAAGTTCATCGGTAAAGTTGCGATCATAACCTGCCATTACTTCTTCTTTGCTTTATTGTTAATAAGTTTTATCGCTGTTTCTAAATCTGGTTGTTCACGCACAGAAACATTCACACGGTCCGAAGATATGTATGCACCATATCTGCCAGTTGGATAAAAGAAAATTATCTTTTTGGTTTCTGGATTTTCACCGATTTTAATTGGTTCTGCTTTTTTGCCGGCATTTGCCAACAATTCACGTGCGATTTCCAAAGTAATCGTTTCGGCGTTATATTGTTTTGCAGCCACATTTTTAGCTCCGTCTGTCACATATGGACCAAATTTACCAACACGGAATTCGATACCGTCGCCCAATTCAACAGCGTCAGATTTATTCTGTACGGCGGAATCTGTGGTGTCTGCGTTAACCGGTTCTTTTCCTAATTGTTTTGTGTGTTTGCAATTTGGGTAATTTTCGCACCCTATAAATGGACCAAATTTAGATAATTTAATCCCAAGTTTTGCGCCGCAATCTGGGCATACGTCATTGCCGTCTGTGAACAAGTGTTGATGCATAAATACATTGATTTCATCGATAATTTCTGAAGTTTTTATTCCACGTGCGCCATCAATCATACTATTTGTTGGTCGCCAGAAATTTTCCAAAGCTGTAATTTTATCTTGTTTACCATTTGAAACATCGTCCAAAGTATCCTCGGTTTTGGCGGTAAAGTTTACATCAACCAAGTCCGTGAAATATTTATTAAGATAAGATGCAATTACCCATCCGCCATTTGTTGGATGAAAACGACGCTGTTTATCCTGTTCAACATATGCACGGTCAACAATTGTGGACATAATTGTTGCATATGTTGATGGTCGGCCAATGCCTAATTCTTCCAATTTTTTCACCAAAGATGCTTCGGTGTATCTTGGTGGTGCTTGGGTAAAGTGTTGTTCTGGGATTAATTCTGTAATATTAATTTTATCACCGACATTTAATGGTGGTAATTTAGATTCTTTTTTATCTTCTTCATCGTCTTTATCTTCGGTATAAACCTTCATAAACCCGTCAAAGGTACGTGTTGAACCGACGGCATGAAAAACGCCAACGTGATTATCTGTTTCGATATCTGCGGCAACCGAATCAAATTCTGCATTACGCATTTGGCATGCGATTGTACGTTTCCAAATTAATTCATATAATTTTGCTTCATCCCCCGACAGATTTTTTGCCGGTGCGTCAAAATGTGTTGGTCGAATTGCTTCGTGTGCTTCTTGGGCGTTTTTAGATTTAGTTGCATAAACATTTGGTGATTCTGGCAAGAATTTATCACCATATTCCCGTGTAATAAATGAACGAATTTCCGCAACAGCATCTGCATTAAGGTTTGTTGCGTCCGTACGCATATATGTAATCAAACCTTGTTCGTATAGTTTTTGTGCGGCACTCATAGTACGTTTTGATGCGAAATATAATTTACGTGCTGCTTCCTGTTGAAGTGTTGATGTTGTAAATGGTGCGGCTGGCTTTCTTTGGTTTTTCTTTTTTTCTATATTAATAACGGTTGCACCAATAGTTGGTGTGCCAATTTGATTCAATATATCATCAACAAAGTTTTTATTTTCAATGGTCATTTTTTCAATTTTTGTGCCATTGAATTTGTTTAACATTGCATGAAAAGTCGCAGATTCTGCCGTACAGACGGATTCTAAACTCCAATATTCAACTGGTTTAAAACTTTCTATTTCTTTTTCCCGATCGACAACCAACTTAACTGCAACCGATTGTACACGACCGGCGGATTTGCCTAAATTACGTCTCCATAATAATGGTGAAATCCCAAACCCGATTAAATAATCCAAAGCACGTCGAACCAAATATGCATCAACCAAATTCGTGTCAATTTCACGTGGGCTTTCAATTGCGGCCTGTACGGCTTTTTTAGTAATTTCGTGGAAAGCCACACGATAAACAGTTTTGTCTTTTAATAATCTTTTATTTTTCAAAATATCCAACAAATGCCACGCAATGGCTTCCCCTTCACGGTCAGGGTCGCTTGCCAAATAAACTGCGTCTGCTTTTTTTAGTTCATCGGTAATAAGTTTAATTTGTTTTTCTTTACCTGGCATAATTTGCCATTTCATTTTGAACTTATTTTCTGTATCGACACTACCATTTTCTGGCACTAAATCACGCACGTGACCAACAGATGCGATAACCCGCCAACCGGCACCCAGATATTTTTCAATCGTTTTTGCTTTGGATGGTGATTCCACAATTAAAAGATTCATATCTCTAACTCCCCTTTGCAGATAATTGTTGGTCTTTGTGAATATATGCGTTTTGACATAACCCAAACCCGAACATTAGTGATAATAAACTGCTGCCACCGAACGACATTAATGGCAACGGCACACCAACGGTTGGTAATAATCCCAAAACCATAGAAATATTTATAAAGTAATAAACAAAAAAGTTCAACATAAAACCAAAACATATTAATTGTCCAAATCTATTACGGCATGTTTTTGCGCACCAAAACAAAACAACCACAATCCATGTGTATATCATAAGTAATGAAAAAGCCCCCATAAAACCAAATTCTTCACCCAGCATTGTGAATATAAAATCGGTTTGTTTTTCCGGTAAAAACGATTGTTGTGATTGCGAACCTTGCATATATCCTTTACCAAGCATCCCCCCACTACCGAATGCGATTTTTGCTTGATTAATTTGATAACCAGCACCTTGGATATCGCTATCTGGATTTAAGAAAGTTACAATACGGCCACGTTGATAATCGTGCAAACCACCGTACCATACCACGGGCGCCGCCATTAATCCCAATATTGCTGCGATAATAAACCATTTTTTATTTGCACCAACAATATAAAACATACCAACGGTAATCATTCCCAATGATAGTGCGGTTCCCAAATCGGGTTGTGCAACAATTAATGCAAATGGCATCAACAACATAATTGCCGGCACTAAATAGTGTTTAAACTGACCAAGTTCAACCGAATTAAACCACGCAAAATATCGTGCCAACGCCAAAACCAGCGCAATTTTAATCAATTCTGATGGTTGAATATGAATAAAACCCAAATTTAACCACCTTTGCGCCCCCATACCTGTATGTCCAACGAAAGTGACTAAAATAATCATAATCAAAGCGACGGCATAAATAAGATATGCCGATTTAACCCAAGTTTTAATATTTGTAAATGCGGCAAAAAAGAATACCCCAAACCCTAAAATAATCTTCATTAACTGCGACAATGCAAATGGTCGCCAATTACCGCCACCGGCAGAATACAGAACAACAATAGATATCGCCAACACCATACACATAGGAACAAACAACCCCCACGAAAAACGCCCCAGTTTTTCGGACATCCCCATCATATTTGCATTTGAAATTCGTGTCTGTTTTGCCATATTATTTTAATAACTCTTTCATAACCGCTGCGGCACAACGTGCGGCGGGTCCACTACCGCCTGCGTGTTCTGCGACAACGCATACCGCATATCTTGGGTTGTCTGTTGGTGCGTACCCAACGAATAATCCGTGGTTACGCATGTTCCACTTTAATTGTTCATTTGTCAATACCCCGCTTTCTCGTTCCTTCTTTGAAATGCTACGAACCTGTGAAGTACCGGTTTTGCCACCCATTTTCTTGCCGTTGACATTTATTGCGCTACCTGCGGCCGTGCCACCTTTTTTTGTGACCTGCTCTAATCCACGCATAACGGCTTGGATGTTTTTCTTGCGCAATCCCATTGGCTCAAAATATGGGTGTTTATCGTCTTTTATTAATCTTGGGACAACTTTTCTATTTGATGTTGCACGTGCCGTCATCACGGCTAATTGAAGACAGTTTGATAAAATAAACCCTTGGCCAATACCGGAAATGATTGTATCGCCATGTACCCATTTGTACCCGATGTTTTTTTCTTTCCAATATCTATCTGGTATAACCCCGGCCATTTCACGTGATAAAATGTCATCCATATATTTTTCTGTAAATCCCAAACGTATTGCCATTTCTTTGATGGCATCGATACCGATACGCAAAGCAACCTGATAAAAATAAATGTCGCACGAATGTTTTAATGCACCGGCTAAATCAACCTTGCCGTGTCCTTTATCTTCCCAGCAATGATATCGTCTATCACCATAGTCCCAATATCCTGGACAGAAGATTTTTTCTTTTTCGTTTATTGCACCGGATTCTAATGCGGCTAATGCGACAACGATTTTGAATGTCGACCCTGGTGGGTAAAGACCTTCGATTGCTTTATTCATAAAAGGTTTTGCAAAATCTGTTCTTAAACTTTCGATATATTCTTCTGCATCATCATTACGGAATTGGTTCGGGTCAAAGCTTGGGGTTGAAACCATTGCCAATATGTCGCCATTTCGAATATCGATTGCCACACCACAACCGGCCCTATGTTGGGTAAGTGCATCATACATCACACGTTGTATATTTTCATCAATTGTTGTTTTTATATCGTCACCAACAATCGGTGCAATAAATCTTGATTTATCTTCGCCTGTTATGCGTCCAACCGCATTTGTAATAGAAACTGTCTGTCCAGATATGCCTTTGATATCATCATTAAATCTTTTTTCTAGTCCTGTGATACCGGTTGTTAAAAAAGGCGTATTTGGCACGGGTTTTGCAGGTTCGCCCACATAACCAAATATTTGTGCGCCTGCCGCACCTAATTCATATGAACGTGCAAAACCGCTTTCCACATGCAATCCATCTAAACTTTTTGCCTGTATTTTTGCCAATTGTCCCCAATTTGTATTTTCGCTAACTAAAACAGGTTGAAATTTTGGTTGTTTTTTTATCTTTGCACGAATTTTCTCGACTTTTTTTGGTCTAAGGTTTAAATCCTTGGCCAATATTTCCAACAATTTATCTGTATCATTGGATTCTTCTGGGATGATGTATATTCTATAAATCGGCACGTCACGTGAAATAGGAACATTGTTACGAGATAATATTTTACCCCTCTCAGGCATATTTATTTGGATACGGAAAGAATTGTTTTCGCTTTTTTGTTTATATTCGCCATAGTTAAACAATTGCATTTGCAACATACGTAGCACCAACGCCGATGTTAACACCGCCCCTGCGGTTAAAAACAGGGCGCTACGTCGGTCAAATGTACGTGCGACCTCTTTATCAATCATGGTGAACCTTTTTAATTGTTGCGACGATTGGCTTGTATAATATATATGACCATAAAATAATCCATATACCACGACCGATTGCGGTCCAAGACAGGTTTGCTAATATTAATATGCCAACCGAAATTGTTATAAATGCACCAAATGCAGATATTGCATCGTTATCCATTCTTTGTATATCAATCCAGTTTTGAAATCCGTTTAACGCATATGTCAAACAATAAAACGCCAACCAAAAGCATACTGTCTGACACTTATAATCAATGACCATGCACATAAAAGCGGCAAATATAGAAAAACAATTCACCTTCTTAACAAATGTACAAAAGAATATCGGAATTAAAGCCAACAGACCTGCTGGATTCCAAAAAGGGTGTGATAAACGCCACAATGCGATTGTTAATAAAAACGGAAACGTAGCAACAAAAAAACTATTCAGGTTACGTTTCATCTACGATACTCGCTTTGGTTTGTGTTGAATTTTAGAATAAAAACACGTGATAGTTTCTTGGGCGATAATACACGTACGTCATTTTTATCTGTTATTTCACCAACATGTAATCCCGCCGGCAAAACACCTGAAATATTACTTGTTACCAACTGAATGCCGTTTGTAGGTTGGAATTCAGGGTTGCTAAAAAATCCAATTGTTGGATTAGAAGAACCGTTTCCGTCCAAAAATCCATATACTTCTGAACCAACGACACGGACGGCAATATTGGTATCGGCGTCTGTTATTGCACGAACACGTGCGAATTTATCACCACAGTCAATTACTATTCCCGCCAAAGTCATATCTGGCGATGTTACAACCATACCTGTTTTTATTCCATCGTCTGTCCCACGATTAACAAAGTATGTATTATGCCCGATTGCACTGGTGTCATGGATAACATCTGCAACGGCGATATCAAATGGTTGTGATTGTATAGTGTTTAGGTGTTTGTTTAATCTTGTATTTTCATCCAATGCAAATTTACACTTGTTTTGTTCTGCCAACAATTCGTCTAATCTTGCCTTAAGTTCTTCGTTTTCTGCACGAATGCTGGAAATTTCTGTTACACTATTTACCGCATCACCTAATGCGCGAATTGGCCAGGTTATAACGTTCCCAACCCATTGTGCGACCGGTACGATAATATGTGCTGTGGCATTCATAATCGCATAATCCGGCTTGGAAATCATTATATATATAAATAACACAGGCAACACCGCCGCCGCCAATGCGGATTTTATAAGGCCGTATACTCTGGAAGATATCTTGTTTTGGTTCATCGGGCATACTTTAACCCCAAAAAGTCAAACATTCAATAAAAACTTGATTTTTCCTTTTAATATGTCACAATTACACACGGTCAAAGTGGCAAGGCATTGCCATCCGACCGGAAAATTATCTTAAAAAAAAGGATATAAAATGCCAAAATTAAAAACAAAGTCGTACTTAAAGAAGCGTGCGTCTATGACTGCGACCGGTAAAATCCGTGTTGCCCGCAACTCTCATAAAAAATTGTTGCGTAAAAAATCCGCCCGTGCAAACAAAGCGGGTGCAAAACCACAATATTTGAATGAGAATATGGTTGGACAGGCAAAGATTCTGGCCCCATATGGTTTAAAATAAAGCAAGGGGGTAACAGGTCATGGCAAGAGTAAAACGCGGAACAACCGTAAAACAAAAACATAATAAAATTTTGGCGCGTGCCAAAGGTTATTTGGGCCGCCACCATTCCACATATCGTGCAGCTCGTGAAAAAACAGAAAAAGCGGGTCAGTATGCATACCGTGATCGTCGCGTTAAAAAACGTGAATTTCGTGGTTTATGGATTGTTCGTATCAATGCCGCAGTGCGTGCAAATGGTATGACTTACAGCCAATTCATGAATGGTTTAAAGAAAGCAGGCGTTGCATTGGACCGCAAGGTTTTAGCCGAAATGGCATATGCAGGCGATGCAAACTTTGCCACATTGGTTGACACAGCAAAACGATTTATCAACACCGATGCGAAATAATACCTTGTCGGTGGGTATATCTTTTGTAATAATCAAGGCCGTCAAATGACGGCCTTTGTCGTGTAATAAATTATAGTCAGGATTAAGTTATGCAGGAACAAATTAAAAACATAAATACATTAGAAGAGTTGCAATCGCTATACACCGCAACTTTTGGTAAAAATGGAACAATGACTGCACGTTTAAAAGAAATGAAGAATTTGGATAACGATGCACGTGCAGCGTTGAATAATGAAAATACTATGTTGCGTGAATTGTTTAAAACCCGCCAATCGGAAATAGAAAATGCTATTTTGATGGCTGGTCTGCAACGTCAACGTTTGGATGTGTCGTTAAACCCTGTGCCGGAAAATCGTGGCACATTACATCCTTTGACACGTGCGTTATCTGAAATTACAGATGTATTAGAGGGCTTTGGTTACACAATGTACACCGGTCCCGAAGTCGAAGATGATTGGCATAACTTTACTGCATTGAATACACCATTGCATCACCCTGCCCGTGATATGCAAGATACATTTTTCTTGCCAAATGGTAATGTGTTGCGCACCCAAACATCTGCAATTCAAATTCGTGCGATGGAACGTGATGGTGTTCCAATTAAAATGTTTGGTGTTGGTGCGACGTATCGTAAAGAATGGGATGCAACACATGGTCCTATGTTCGGCCAGATAGAAGGTTTATATATAGATAAAAATATCACTATGTCTGATTTGTTGGCAGATGTTCGTGCATTTTTATCTGTGTTTTTTGAATTGGATGATATTGAATTGCGTATTCGTCCGTCTTTCTTTCCGTTTACCGACCCGTCTATCGAAGTTGATATGAAATGGCAGGGTTCTAAATGGTTGGAATTGATGGGCGCTGGTATGGTTCATCCGAATGTTTTGCGTAATTGTGGTATTGATCCTGACCAATACCAAGGTTTTGCATTTGGGTTCGGTTGGGATCGTTTGGCAATGTTAAAGTATAATTTGCCAGATTTACGTGACTTATATAATAATGATGTGCGCTGGCTACGCAGTGCGGGATTTTAATGGGGGTTGAATATGAAATGGACATATGATTGGCTGTGCCAATATTTGAAAACGGATGCTACACCAGATATGGTTGCGGAAACTTTGACGCGCATCGGGCTAGAGGTAGAAGATGTTCAATCGCCAATTGCGCCAATTGCAGCCAAGATTGTTGAATGTCGTCCACATGAAAATAGTGACCATTTGCATGTTTTAATGGTTGATGATGGTACGGGCGAATTGCGCCAAGTTGTCTGTGGTGCACCAAACGCACGTGTTGGATTGATTTCTGCATTGGCGCCGGTTGGTTGTATGATTGGTGGACATGAAATAGTTGTTGGTAAATTGCGTGGTGTTGAATCACGTGGTATGATGTGTTCTGCGCGTGAATTGGGTATTGGTGACGACCATGATGGTATTATTGAATTGCCGTCTGATACAGTATTGGGAACGCCGGTTGTTGAATGCAAAACTGTGTTTGATGCGGGTATTACACCAAATCGTCCGGATTATTTGTCTGTGCGTGGTATTGCACGTGATTTGTCTGCGGCCGGATTGGGAACTTATTTACAGCCGGAATCCAAATCATTTCCATCAAACGTTGGGAATCGTTCTGTTCGTATAGAAACAGAAAAATGTGGCGCATATAAAATGTTGGAAATCCACAATATTAATATCGCCCCCAGTGCGCCGTACATTGCGTCGCGTTTGGCGGCAATTGGTATTAATCCAAAGAACGCACCAATTGATGCGACAAATTATATCTGTTATGACATGGCACAACCTATGCATTGTTTTGATGCCGACCAAATAGATGGCGATATAGTTGTTCGTATGGCGCGTGCAGGTGAATCTTTTACGGACTTGTTTGGCAATACGCATGAATTATTGGAATCTGATATGGTTATTGCGGATAATTCGGGTATATTGGCATTGGCGGGTGTTGTTGGTGGTGCGCGTGGATGTACAACAGATACGACGAAAAATATTATCTTGGAAAGTGCGTATTTTAACCCTGTATCTGTTCGCAAAACGTCCAAGCGTTTGGGGATAATGACTGATGCATCATATCGTTATGAACGTGGTATTGACCCAACAATAACTGGTGCGGCGGCTATGTTGGCGGCGGATATTATTATGGATGCGTGTGGTGGTGAAATCGTTGGTGTTTATGCGGCGGGTTCGGATGTGGCGCCAAATATTCGCATTAAATATACGCCCGATTATTTCAAACAGAAAACAGGTGTTGAAATTGCGCCGGATACCCAACGTGAAATATTGACTGCATTGGGTTATCGTATAGAGGTTACTAAATCGTGTTGGATGGTAACACCACCATCTGTTCGTGTGGATGTAGAAATACCTGAAACAATCGTTGCGGATTTACTGCGTATTTATGGTTATGAAAAAATTGCAATAAATGCACAGCATACGGCCGGAACTGCGCGCGCACACGATACGCATGAAATGGATATTAAAACAATGTTGGCGTCACGTGGCTTGAACGAGTGTCGTTCGTTTGGTTTTGGTAACTGTGGTGTTGAACGTATGTTGACCGAACGTCCAAATGTAATGATTGCGAATCCTATTACGTCCGACTTTGATACATTGCGTAATGGTTTGTTGTTTGGGTTATTGTCTGCGGTTTCTAATAATGAAAAGCGTGGATATCCGGATTTATCATTATTTGAATTGGGGACGGTATTCTTGGACGATGTACCAAATGCGCAACAAACATCTTTGTCTATTGTGCGTACAGGCGCAACTGCACCACGTCATTGGACGGGCCGTAATCGCGAAGTTGATATCTATGATGTCAAAGCGGACTTGTTGGCTTTGTTAAATGGTCGTCGTGTAACGATATCAACGGATAATCCGCCAATGTGGGCGCATCCATATCGTTATGGTGCGATTATGCAAGGCAAACAAAAAGTTGCCGAATTTGGTCAATTGCACCCATCTGTTGCGAAAAAAATGCGCATAAAAACAAATGTTGTAATTGCAAATGTTGATGATGTTACATTGTTGCCGCCACGTCGTCGTGGCAAACATATTGTTACATCTGATTTTCAACCAATAACACGTGACTTTGCGTTTTTGGTTGATGCGACAACACCTGCAGAAAAATTGACATCTGTTGCATTATCGTGTGATTCGCGTATATCGGACGTGGTTGTATTTGATGCTTTTGATATGGGGGATGGTACCAAGTCGGTTGCATTTACGATAACTGTATTACCGACGGATAATATGTCTGATACGGACTTGTTGGCATTACAGAACACGGTTATTAAATCGGTTGAATCAAAATGTAATGCAAAAATCCGTGATAAATAGTTCAAATAAAACTGTTAAAAAACACCGGCATTTGCCGGTGTTTTTTATTGTTTTTTATTTCTTCTGAATTCATCCAAAGACACAACGCGACCTGGGTCTGGGACAGTGTCTGGTTTTTCGTCCAATGGTAATTCCATATCATTATCGGCCGCTGCGGTTTGTGGTTTGGGTTGGAATGATAACATAAAATCAACCGAAGGGTCTTTGAATTCAACCAGCGCAGAAAACGGCACGCGAATAAAAAATGGGCGACCATCAAATGTTAATTGTACTCCGAATTCTTTATCGGATACGTGCAGGTTGTTATAAGAATATTGTAAAACAATCGTCATAATATCTGGATATCTAATGCGCAAGAAATCCGGCAATACAACCCCGCTGTCGCGTGTTCTGAAAGTTATATAGAAATGTGTTCCGTCACCCAATCCATTGAATTGTGCATAAACCAAAGCGTCTTTAACGACGGATTTTAACGCGTTGTCTAATAAAGTTTGATAATCTATACGTGCCATCTTTTTACTCCGCCCCCACTATATTACTTATTTGACCGTTTTGGCAAGTGACAAATACAGCATCGGGGACATCTGCAAAAATTTCTGATTCTAATCCGGTTGCCCAAACCTGTGCGTGTGCCGCCCCTAGTTCGCGAAACATATTCGCGCGTGCATCTTTATCTAAATGTGCGGCTGCTTCGTCCAACAAAATCAAAGGTTTTTTACCTGTCTTGGTATTGATTAATTTTGCATGTGCCAGTATCAGGTTTATTAATGCGGTTTTCTGTTGTCCTGTGCTGGTTAAATGTGCCGGTAAATTCAGTTTGGTATTAAATACGCCGAAATCAGATTTGTGTGGCCCATCGATTACCATTTTATCGCCAACTAATTCGCGATTGTTTTTTAAGTATTCTGTATACGCACGTTCTGCGTCACCCGCCGACATACCGTCGATAAGCATTTTTTCAATTATGCCCGATACGGATACGGCGCAATCGTTCAAGAAATAATTTAATTCGCCTGCGTATTGTATTCGTGCCACGGCAATTGCGACGGCGGTACCGGCGATTTGTGTGTCTAATGCGTCAATCCAATGTTTGTCTGCCCCGTTTTTTAATGCATATGCGCGTTCCGATAATATTTTATTTAATCGTGCATTTCGGCCGGCGTGTGATGCATCAAAACTGGCGGTTAATCGGTCAAAGAAAGCCCGCCTGTCGGATGCGCCTTCTACAAACAATCTGTCTTCTTTTGGGGTTATCCAAACGATTCTGATATTGCGTACCAAATCGGTCAAAGGTGTATTTTCGCCATCAACTTTTGCACGTCTGTTTGTGTCGCCTGCGTTAAAGTTAACGGATATTTCCGTGTCGTCATTTGTTGTTGCAAATACAGAAAATCCACCGTCACCGTCAAATCGGGCGATATCTGTCATCGATGCACCACGCATACCGCGTTCGCCGCCCAACATAGACACGGCTTCTAATATGGCGGTTTTACCTGCGCCATTTGGGCCGGTTATGATAATATTTTTATGTCCGTGTGTTTCGACGCGACCCATATAATGATTTCTGAAATTGGTGACGGTAATGCTTTTAATCATGTCCCGATAATACACAAAAAATATAAAAACAGGAATAAAAAAAAGCCCAATCGGGCAAATAATGTTATGGAGGCCTGGGTCGGAATCGAACCGGCATCCAAGGATTTGCAGTCCTCTGCATAACCACTCTGCCACCAGGCCATAACAGTGACACTATATTAAGCAAAAAATAATTGTATTTCAACATAAAAATATTTATAATTCTAATAAAATAATACGGAAAGAGAGAGTTGAATGAAAAAGGCCCTGTTTTTACCTGTCTTTTTTGCGCCCTGTATGGTTTTTGCGGCTGCAAATGATTGTTTGACACGCACAACGGTACCGGATACGGTGTTAACTTTGCCCGAAGTAATAGATTTGGGGTTGTGTCGTAATCCATCAACGACGGCGTCTTATTTATCATACGAATCATCACGCCTGTCAAAAAATGCGGGCTATGCGGATTATTTACCATCGGTCAGTGCGTCGGCCAATGCGTCATTGCCATACAGAAATGAACAATGGGGTGATTGGACATATGGTGCATCTGTTTCTGCATCTTATTTGATATTTGATTTTGGTAAACGTTTATCTGATTTGAATCAATTGTCATCTACGTGGCGTGCGGCGGGCTTTGAATATGATGCGACGGTTCAAAATTATATATATGGAATAATTGGTTCGTACTATGCGTTATTAAATGCGGATGCGGACGTTAAATCGGCACAAATGTTACGTGATGTTGCAAAAACCGCCCGTGATACGGCACAGAATAAATTCAAAGCCGGTGCGGTTGCACGTGCCGACGTATTAAAAGCCGATACCACATTGGCAAGTCGCGATTTGGATTTGGAACGTGCAAAAAATAATCGTGAAATTGCCAAAGGCGCATTGTTGAATAAACTGTCGTTCCCTGCGGATCAAGAAATTCAGATTGCGGATTTGTCATCCGATATCGGCACACCCCAAGAAACAAAAAGCTTGGATGAATTGTTTGCTCAGGCCGAAAAAACACGCCCCGACCTGTTGCGTGCAATTGCGAATAAAGATGCGGCTTGGCATCGCAGAAACAGCGTATTTTTAAGCAATCTGCCAACAATATCTGCGTCTGGGTCTTTATCTTGGTCGGATACACCGTCTGAATCATTTAATGCCGGTTCGGATAATATCAGTGGCAGTATCGGCATCCGTGCATCTATGCCGTTGTTTGCGGGTTTTGCAAATCTTTATAATGCACGTGCGGCTCAGGTAAACTATGAACGTGCGATTGAAAACGAACGTGCGGCATCTGATAATGCATCGTTGGATATTTATACTGCATATCATAATTATAAAACGGCACAAACTGTATTAAAGCAAACCGAAACGTTATTAAAATCTGCAACGGAAAGTGAAAAAGTAACGGCCGGTATGTATCGTGTTGGTCGTGCGACAATGTTGGATTGGCAAACGGCGCAATCAGAATTGGTGTCTGCGCAAAAGCAGAACAATGCCGCCAAATATGATTTGTTTACAAAACGTGCGGCGGTTGCATTGGCGGTGGGTGAAATTAAAACAGAGTTAGAGAGAGAATAAAATGACAAAGAAAATAAAAAACGTTGAAAGTATTTCTGGGGTTGTTGAAAAAAAATCATTTGTTCGTCGTGCATGGGGATTTGTATGGCGTAAAAAATGGTGGTTGTTATTGGCTGCCGCTATATACATCTTGATTAAGATATTTTTTGGTGGCGCATCTGAAAAGAAAGCCGACTATATAACATTAAACATCACACGTGGTGATTTGCGTCAAGTGGTTAGTGCGACCGGCGAAATCCAACCTGTTAATACTGTAAATGTTGGTTCTCAGGTATCCGGAACAATTGATAATCTGTACGTTGATTTTAATACCAAGGTTAAAAAAGGTGATGTTTTATTAACGATTGAACCATCTGTTCTTCAGGCATCTGTGAACGAAGCGTTGGCATCGTTGGAAAGCGCAAAATCGCAACGTGATTTGGCAAAGAGTGAATACGACCGTAATAAATATTTGTATGAACAGGGCTATATCGCACGTGCCGATATGGAAAAAGCCGAAGCGGCATATGTCCAAGCCGAACAATCTGTAAATCGTATGCAATCGCAATATGAACGTGCGGTCACGAATTTGGGGTATGCGACAATTACATCACCTGTTGATGGAACGGTTATATCGCGTAAGGTTGATACCGGTCAAACGGTTGCGGCGTCTTTCCAAACCCCCGATTTGTTTGAAATAGCCGAAGATTTAACCAAAATGCAAATTGAAACATCTGTATCCGAAGCGGACATTGGTGTAATCAAAGAAGGTCAACCTGTGACCTTTAACGTTGATGCGTATCCAACCGAAGAATTTGATGGTGTTGTTCGTCAAATTCGTTTGTCGCCAACGACGACATCGAATGTGGTTGTTTATACTGTCGTGATTGATGTTGATAATGCGGATATGCGTTTGATGCCGGGGATGACTGCATTTGTGACAATTGTTATATCGGAACGTGATAATGTTTGGAAAACACAAAATGCTGCATTTTTGGTTCGTAGTTTTGATACGTTTGTCCCAAATGCAAATGGTGCGACACCTGTGACGCATATGGCGTTGTTGCGTGACGGTGAAATTGTTTTGATTCCATACACCAAAGGATTAACAACCGCAACCGAAACAGAAATTATATCGGATGAAATTCGTATGGGTGATAAAGTTGTTGTTGGGCGCATGGGGGCAACGGCGACCAAACCAAATACGGGTGGTAATCGTGGTGGCAACCCAATGCGTGGCCCAAGGTTGTAAAGAAAAAATCCCCAATTGGGGATTTTTTTATATCTGGTGCCGGTGATAGGACTTGAACCTACGACCCCCTCATTACGAATGAGATGCTCTACCAGCTGAGCTACACCGGCAACGTGGAAAAACTATAACCCATTACCAAAATAATTTCCAGTAGTTTTTTATTTTATATAAATAATAAACCTTATGTCAAAAAAAAACACCGGCGTTTGCCGGCATTTTTACGATTTTATTTTTCTCAATACTACCATAATTCCGGCCGGTGTCATCCCCGGTATTCGTGACAGTTCCGCAATGTTTGCCGGTCGTGTTGCATTTAATTTTTCGACCAATTCATTGGTCAATCCGGCCATTCCTGTATAAACAAAATCTGCCGGTATTTTTAATTCTGAATCACGTTTGTATGCGGCGATTTCACGTTCGTTTCGTGCAATGTAACCCGCATAGAATTTATCATTTTCTGCAATGATGTCTTTTTTTATGTTGTATATTTTTTTGTACCATTCATCGGATATCAATCCCAAACGAATACCGATTGGCCCCAAACGTGTGATTGCATTATCTGAACGTAAACTTAAACGATATTCTGCGCGTGATGTAAACATACGATATGGTTCATCAACCCCCAAAGTGGTAATGTCGTCAATTAAAACCCCAATCATAGCATTTGTTCGGTCCAGATTCAGATACTCTAACCCGCACGCGTATGCGGCGGCATTGGCACCGGCAACCAAACCTTGGGCGGCGGCTTCTTCGTATCCGGATGTTCCGTTTATTTGTCCGGCAAAGAACAAATGTGGCACGTCAACCGATTGCAGTTTTGAATTCAGCATACGCGCATCAATTGCATTGTATTCGATTGCGTATCCGTACCTGTCAATTACCGCGTTTTCCAGACCTGCAATTGTTCGAATCCATTTGTCTTGTATGTCACTACCAAAACTGGTTGATATTCCATTTGGGTATATCAATTCGCTGTCATAACCTTCGGGTTCCAAAAATACATGGTGTGACGTATGTTCGGGAAAGCGCATAACCTTGTCTTCTAAACTGGGGCAATATCTGGGGCCTGTGCTACGAATATCACCGTTATACATAGGGGCGTCTGTTATATTTTCCCGAATAACATTGTGTGTTGTTTCGTTTGTATGTGTGATAAAGCAAACCGATTCCAAATTGTTGTTTTCATCGCCATCTGCAAACCAATCGTGTGGCGTATCGCCTGGTTGTATTTCGCATACAGAAAAATCTATGGAATCACGGCGTATACGTGCCGGCGTTCCGGTTTTTAACCGCATTAATTTGAACCCGTTATCGGTTAAAAATTTAGAAATATTTTTATCGGCCGCTTGGTATGTGCCATCATCTTGCAAACGTCCAGATGGTATTTTTTCATTTCCGCGCGTTACAACACCATCTAAAAAAGTGCCTGTGGTTAAAACAATTGCGCGTGCGTGATATTTATTGTTAACGGTTGCGTTTGCAAAATCTAAATCAGACACAGTTTCATATTGTATGGTTAATTTTTCATATTCACCCAATATATCCATTGTTGCTGTATGGTATAAATTGCGGTCGATTTGCGCACGTAATGCCTGGGTTGCTGCGCCGTGTGTTGCGTTAAGTGTTCGCCAATGAATGCCCGATTTGTCGGCGGCCCGCCCCATAACACCACCAAGTGCGGTGATTTCCGCCACCATTTGTGATTTACCGGGGCCACCAATACTTGGGTTGCAAGATAGTGCCCCCAAATCAGATATGCTCTGTGTTAACAGTAATGTTTTTGCTCCACGCTGTGCCGATGCCGCTGCGGCTTCCACGCCGGCGTGCCCGCCACCGATAATAATCACATCAAAATTGGTCATTAAAAACGCCCCATACCACCATTTACATGTAATGTTTGCCCGTTGATGTATGCTGCTTCATCCGATGCCAAGAACACACAAGCATTCGCAATATCTTCTGGTTCGCCAAAACGTCCCGCCGGAATTTGTGCCAAATATGTTTTCTTTAATTCTTCGGGCAAAACATCGGTCATTGGTGTTTTGATAAATCCCGGTGCGATTGAATTTGCGGTAATTCCACGTGAAGCAACTTCGGCTGCGATTGATTTTGTCATTGCAATCATACCGCCTTTGGATGCGGCATAGTTTGCTTGGCCTGCACCACCAATTGCGCCAATAATAGATGACATGTTGATGATACGACCAAATCGATTTTTCATCATTGGCATAATTGCTGCACGGCACATTTTAAAGCACGAACGAAGGTTGGTGTTAATTACATCTTCGAATTGTTCGTCACTCATACGCATTAACAGTGTATCTTTTGTGATGCCGGCATTGTTAACCAAGATGTCAATTTTGCCTGCGCGTTCAATTGTTTCCATAACCAATTCAACTGCACCGCCTTCGGCCGCTAAATCGCAAGGGATTTTTATATATTCATCACCAAATTCGCTGTCCAATTTTGCGATATTGCGTCCCGATACAACAACGGTTGCGCCGGCTGCTTTCATTTTTTTTGCGATTGCGCCACCGATACCGCCTGTGGCACCTGTGATTAATGCAACTTTTCCTGATAAATCAAACATATTATATCTCCAATTTTTTTGCGGTTATTTTATCTGTAATACGTGAACACAGGCCTGTTAAGACATTGCCTGGTCCAATTTCAATCTGTTCTGTTATTCCCATATCCGCCATTGCCAATACGCTTTCGCGCCAACGAACACCGTGTGTTATTTGGTAAACCAATGCGTCTTTGATTTCATTAACATCAACCAAAGGCGAACAGGTTTTGTTTGAAATGATTGGTACGATTGGTGCTTTGAATTCAATTTCATCCAATGCGCGGCGCATAATTTCTGCGGACGGTTGTTGCATACGGCAATGAACCGGCACCGACAGTGCCAAAGGCATAGCACGCTTTGCGCCTGCTTCTTTTGCGGCGGCCATAGTATTTTCCACCACTTCACGTGCGCCGGAAATAACAACTTGACCATCTGTGTTATCGTTTGCGACATCGCAATCGGTCTTGGCGCAAATTTCACGTACGGTATCAATATTTAATCCCATAATTACTGCGGTTAATCCCGAACCTGCGGGTGCGGCACTCTGCATAGCGTTCCCGCGTGCGCGTAATAATTTTGCCGCATCACCCACGGAAAAAGCGCCGGCTGCACACAGGGCGGTATATTCACCCAAAGAATGTCCGGCCACAAATTCTGGCAATTCAACGCCCGACGCACGTAACATTGCAATAGATGTTGCCATAATTGCCGGTTGAACATTGGCGGTCATGGTTAAATCTTCGGTCGGCCCATTAAAGATAATATCCGACAACTTTTCACCCAACGCATCATCCACTTCATCAAAGACCGCACGTGCGGCCGCGTTATTTTCATATAATTCGCGTCCCATACCAACACTTTGTGCGCCTTGGCCGGGGAATACAAAAATCGATGCCATATCTAACCTTTTTTATTAAATTTTCATGTGCCATTATAGACAATTTTTAACAATGCGCAAACAGAATAATAATATATTGACAAAAAACCTCTGTGTGATAATATTTGTCAGCTAATAAAAGGAATAAAAATGAAATTTTGTAATCAAGATTGTGGTATTGAATGCAAATATCGTGATTTGAACGATTTGTGTTCTGCAACCAATGGTAATAAATGCAAACATTCTGTTGAAATTGCGGGTTCTGCGACTAAATCTGCGTGCTTTGTATCGTTTATGATGGCGAATATTGTAAACACACATTCACAAAAAACTAAATAAAGGTATACTGGTATGTCACGTAAAATATTGTTAAACGAAAAAATCCAAACGTATTTGAAATATCCTGGTGGTAAAATGTACAAGTTAGGTAAACCGATTAGCGAGCAACGTGCGACCGAAATGGCACGTGAATTTGGTCGCAGTGAATCAAAATGTATTCGTGGTGGTACCGTCAAATTGTCAATAGAATTAAAAGAAACAAAACGTGGTAAATTGGTATTTGAATTACCTTATGGTCAATTTGTGAATTTTTCATGTGATGTATGTTTGGGGGCATGTGTTACGATCCCGATGGGTGCGGAATGCAAAATGAAAATATGTCGTGAATATTTGCGCCATGGAATGTGTAAAGATCCGGTGATTTCGTCAATTATCGGATGTGGTGTGTATCCCAAAAAGTATTCAAAAACACGTTAATTAAATTGTTAAAAAATACCGGCATTTGCCGGTGTTTTTTATATTTTTCTGATGCTGAATTCGCAACCGCAATAATTTTGACGATAAAATTCATTTTCGCGATTTGTTTGAACACGTAATGCTTCGTCCCATTTTATTGGTATGTATGAAATATTGTCATCAATGGATTTGTTTGCAGCCATATCGACTTGGGATTGACTTTTGTGTCGAGATACCCCCAACACGGATGCGATTGCGTTATATCCATTTTCGTGTGCGAATTTTACAGCACGTCTAAATCTGTATTCAAAACACAGCGAACAACGTGCGCCACGTTCCGGTTCATTTTCTGTACCGCGAATTGCGTCACGCCACGCATCGTGGTCGTATTCCAATACCGCATATTTTACCCCGCATTTTTCACAGTATCTTATTTGTTCTGCCATACGTTTGGTGTATTCGGATTCTGGAAAAATATTTGGGTTATAAAACAGTACGATAAAATCGTCGACGTTTGGTATTTGGTTGTCTGCCAATTGTTTTATTGCGCCCGACGAACAAGGCGAACAGCAAGAAACCAAAACCAAACGAATACTCATTATTTTACCTTTGTGTGATTGATTAATGCACGATTTGTACGCAATTTTTGTGCGCGTGTAATAATCTGTTGTGCGTGCTTTTGTTCTTGTTCGGTTGGTAATACCAATCGCAACAAAGGCATATTATTTATGTGTGTGTAATCCACAGATTCTTTTGGTAATCTTTCTGTTATGTATTTAACAAACTTGCATTGTGCGACAGATGTACAGTTGTACAAATCGTTGCATTTGTTGCAATTGTAAAAAGTTATAAAAGACACCTGACGTGGTTCGTTTAATTTTTGATAACCGATAACTTTTACTTTTCTTCCAATATTTTCTAACATTTGTATTCTAACCCTATTTCTGTATTTTGTTCTAATTCAATTATGTTTTTACCACTATCGCCCTGCCCTAACTCGGCCGCACTGCACAGCATTCCAAAAGATTCAATTCCAGCAACTGTGCGTTGTGTTATTGGTTTTTTTGTATTTGGCAACAAACATCCGACCGGCGCCAAAACGGCAATCATACCAACATGAACATTTGGTGCGCCACAAACAACTTGGATATTTTCATCACTTCCATTATCAACCATAACAATGTGCAGGTCTTCACGTGTTGGATGTGGTTGTTCGGAAACAACTTTAACAACGGTTGGCTTTGGTGTGTTGTCTGGTTGTTTTGCAGTGTATTTTTCGTTCAGATATGCAATTTTGTCGTCGTCTATTCTGTTGAACAGATTTTCTGGTACTACAAATTCTACGCCATCTGCGATACGTGCATCGAATGTGTTTGGCCAAGACAAATCTTTTTTATCTGTGAAAACATTTTGCATTTTTTCTGCGGCGTTTGGAATAAATGGTGCCGATACACGTGCATACAAATCAATCAATTGCATACATGTATTCAAACACTTTGCGGCCCCATCCATATCGCCGTTTTTAACCATGGCCCACGGTTCGCATTTGGTCATATATTCGTTACCAATTGCATACAGGCCACGCAGTGCCGCAACCGATGCGCGAAATTCGCATGCGTCTAATGCGCCGGTTAATTCGGCCAATTTTTGATTAATTTCATCAACCAAAACCGTATCTAATTCACCGGCATTTGGCACATTGTTGCCAAAGTTTTTCTGGGTTAATTTGCAAACTCGTGATACAAAGTTCCCCAACATACCGTTCAGGTCTTTGTTAACGATTTCTGCAAAACGCCCGATTGTAAAGTCCGTATCATCTGTTTCTGGTGCGGATGCGATTAATGCATATCTCCAATAATCGGCGGGCAATTCGCGAATTGCATCATTCAAGAATATACCATTGCCGGTTGATTTTGAAATCTTTGAACCATTAAAGTTCAAGAAATTCATGCCCTTTAATACATCAACGGTTTTCCAATTATCGTTCATTGCCAATTCTTGGGCCGGAAAGAATATAGAATGAAAAGACACATTGTCTTTACCCATAAATTGTGTGTAATGTACATCGTCTCCACCGTGCCACCAATCGGCCCATCTTTCATTTGCCGCTTGGGAAATAGAAACATACCCCCATGGTGCGTCAAACCATACATAGAAAACTTTGTTTTCATAACCTTCTTTGTTAACGGGGATTCCCCATTTCAGGTCACGTGTAATTGGGCTGTCGTGCAGACCTTCGCTTAACCATTTGTTTGCGATTGCCAATGCAGTTTTTGACCATCCGCGACGTGAATCAATCCATTGACGCAGGGTGTCTTGCATTGCGCTGGTGCGGAAATACATATGTTTGGTTTCGCGCATTTCAACTGGTGAATCTGGGGTGATTGCACTGTGTGGATTAATTAATTGTTCTGGTTCCAAAGTTGCGCTGCATTTATCACATTCGTTTCCATATGCTTTGTCGTGACCACACTTTGGGCAAGTTCCAATAACAAATCTGTCGGCCAAGAACATTTTGTCTTTTATTGAATAAGGTTGAACGGATGTTTTTTCAACCAACATATCTTGTTCTTCTAAACGTTTGAATAATTGTTGGATTAACTTTTCTTGGCGTTCTGTGTGTGTGCGCCCATACATATCAAAAGACAAATTAAAGTCACGGGCCGATTGTTCGTGTGCAACGCGATATTTATCGACATATTCTTCAACGGACAAACCTTCCTTCATTGCGCCAACTTCACTGGTCGTGCCGTGTTCGTCGGACCCACAAACGTACAGTACCTCGCGCCCCATTGCGCGGCAAAAACGTGCGTAAATATCACTGGGTAACCAACATCCAATCAGATGTCCAATATGCAGATTATTGTTTACATATGGTAACGCAGAAGTAATTAAATATTTTTTTGTCATATTATTTTGCCCTTTTTTACAAAAAAACAGACGCCAACGGGGCGTCCAAAATGATTCCCGTTGAAATTTTGCAAAGATTATTTGTACATTCGCATTTTTTTACTGTCCTAAAAAAAATGGTGGGTGGTATTGGACTCGAACCAACGACCTTTACGATGTCAACGTAACGCTCTAACCAACTGAGCTAACCACCCAAGCGACAACCATTATAACAATAAAATTTAGATTTGCAAATAAATTATACTGTATAATTATTTTACTTTTGTGCATAAAAAACACATAAAAACACCGGCGTTTGCCGGTGGTTTTACTTGTTCAAAAACTCTTCTAACCACTTGTTGTCAAATTTTAACTGTTTTACATCTTTGTTCGCCAACAGTTTTTTTTGCAAAGGTATAGTTGTTTTTACACCTTCGATAACAAATTCGTCCAACGCACGTGTTGCGCGCATAATGCATGCCGGTCTGTTTTGTGCATGCACGATTAACTTTGCAATCATAGAATCATATGTTGGCGGAATTGTGTATCCGGTGTATGCCGCGCTGTCCACGCGTACCCCCAAACCGCCTGATGGCGCATACAGTGAAATTTTGCCTGCATTTGGGACAAATGTTTCTGGGTCTTCGGCATTAATACGGAATTCGATTGCGTGTCCATTTGGAATAACATTTGATTGTGTGTATCCCAATTTTTCACCGGCCGCAATACGGATTTGCTCACGTACCAAATCGACACCATAAACCATTTCTGTAACGGGGTGTTCAACCTGTAATCTGGTGTTCATTTCCAAGAAATAGAATTTACCATCTTCGAACATAAATTCAAAAGTACCGGCGTTTGAATATCCCATTTTTTTGGCGGCATTTTTACATACCTCTATCATATCATCACGTTGTTTTTGTGATAATATTGCCGCAGGACATTCTTCCATAACTTTTTGATTGCGTCTTTGTAGCGAACAATCACGTTCGCCAAAGATAACAACGTT
Organism: Candidatus Enterousia sp.; assembly: GCA_045654485.1. Taxonomy (GTDB): domain Bacteria; phylum Pseudomonadota; class Alphaproteobacteria; order Rs-D84; family Rs-D84; genus Enterousia. The sequence continues at coordinate 50,233 of JAZONN010000016.1, forward strand.
TCCGTGTTTGTCACCCAATACTTGGAATTCGATATGTCTTGGGTGCAGTAATAATTTTTCGATATATAATGTATCGTCGCCAAATGCGGATTTTGCTTCGTTTTTTGTTAATTGATATGCTTCGTTCATATCTTGGGCGGACATAACCGGCCGCATACCACGTCCACCACCACCTGCGGCGGCTTTTAACATAACCGGATAACCGATTTTTTCGGCTGTTTCAAGTGCTGCATCCAATGTTTCGACCGCACCATCTGACCCCGGCACAACCGGCAAACCACATTCAATTGCGGTCTTTTTGGCATTAACTTTATCGCCCATTTTTTCAATCATATCTGGCGATGGGCCAACCCAAATCATACCGTGTAATTCAACTTTGCGTGCAAAGTCCGCACGTTCAGATAAAAAACCATACCCCGGATGAATTGCATCTGCATTGGTTAACAGCGCGGCCGTCAATATCGCAGATTCATTCAAATAAGAATCGCGCGCCGCCGCCGGTCCAATACAAACGGATTCGTCGGCCAATTGGACGTGCATTGCATCACGGTCTGCGACCGAATATACAGCAACGGTACGGATGCCCATATCACGACATGCACGAATAATTCTTAATGCGATTTCACCACGATTGGCGATTAAAACTTTTTTTATTTGTGACATATTATATTTTATTCGATAACGATTAATGGCTGGTCAAATTCTACGGCTGCCCCATCTGTGATTAAGATTTGTTTAACGACGCCGTCTTTATCTGCTTTGATTGGATTGAAAGTTTTCATTGCTTCGACCAAAGCGACCGTGTCACCACATTTTACGGACTTGCCAACTTCTACAAAGTGGTCTGCGCCCGGTTCTGGGGCCAAATATACCACGCCAACCATTGGTGATTTAACGGCGTGCCCCGTAATTGTTTCGCCACATTTGGCTGCTGGTTTGCATTCTGTTGTTGTGGTTGCTGGAACTGTTACTGCTGCCGCCACTTGTTGTTTTGATAAATGAATATGTTTACGATATACACCAAATAAAAACTGGCGTTCTAATTCTAACTCTGTAATTCCCATATCGTCCATGATTTTTGACATAGATTCTACGGTTGCACGAAAAGACATTTTTAATCCTTATGTTTTAATTTTGTCTGGCATAGATAAAATTCTATCATAATCCCGCCCATTGTCAAGGCACAGGGTCATAACCGAACCCGCCACCGGGTCTGCAACGTGAAATTCTACGAAAACCCAATATAATTCCACGTATTGTTCCATGTTTTTGAATTGCAATTTTTGTGTATTCGCTACAACTTGGGGTAAAGCGGCAAGTGTTTTTTCCGCCGATAATTGGTGAGATTGCGCATTGATACATGCGCACACAGGCACACGCCATTTTCTGTGTTAATGATAGATTATCTGACATTCGCTTTGATTTTTTGCTTTAAATAATTTAATGCCTTTCCCATCGCAGTACGTCCGCTTGTTCGGTCTGCGGTTAAAATATCACGACGTGCGACAAATACATAATCGTGTGTTGGCACCAACATTTTTTCATTAAATTCAATCCAGTCACGCAACAATCGTTTTGCCCTATTTCTATCAATTGCGTGTTTAAAGGTTCTTTTTGTGACAATCAAACCATATCGTGCATCGTTTGGTAATTTGGCGATTTTTGCCCGAACCAAGAAAAATGCACAGCGTGCAGTTGGGTCATTTTCACCCATTGCAAAGTCCGAATGTTTTTTTATTGTATCACGTATCATAGCGCACACATCATACCACAATATTGCCGAAGTCAAATAAATTTATTGTCGTGTCTTGATTTTTTGCCATACGTGATTTATAGTGCAAAAAAATCAAAAATTATGGGGAAAGCGCATGTATAATTGGTTGATGAAGTTTTTTTCTGCAGACATGGCGATTGACTTGGGTACTGCAAACACGCTGATTTACGTCAAAGGCCGTGGGATTGTATTAAATGAACCATCTGTTGTTGCGGTTGCGGAAAACCGTTTGATGGGCCGTAAAGAAATCTTGGCTGTTGGAACCGAAGCGAAACAAATGTTTGGTCGTACGCCTGGGACAATATCTGCGGTACGCCCATTGTTGGACGGTGTTATTGCGGACTTTGAAGTTGCCGAAGAAATGATTAAATACTTTATTCGTAAAGTTCATCATCGCAGTCCTTTGGCCGCCCCATTGATTATTATTTGTGTGCCATCGTGTGCGACTCAGGTTGAACGTCGCGCTATACAAGAGGCCGCCGACGCCGCCGGCGCACGTAAAGTATATATTGTCGAAGAATCAACCGCCGCTGCGATTGGTGCGGGATTGCCGGTTGAAAAACCGGTTGGTTCAATGGTGTTGGATATTGGTGGTGGTACAACCGAAGTTGCGGTTATGTCATTGGGGGGAATTGTTTATTCGAATGCTGTCCGTACCGCCGGCGATCAAATGGACGTTGATATTATCGACTATGTACGCAAAACCAAGAATTTGTTAATCGGTGAAAATACCGCCGAAGAAATCAAAAAACGTATTGGTACCGCATTAATGCCAAAAGACAAGGCAAACGAATTAACAATGAAGATAAAAGGTCGTGACCTGTTGTCTGGTACGCCACGTGAAACGGTTGTGACGGAATCTCAAATCGCATCTGCGCTGGCGCAAACGGTTTCAAAAATCGTTGATACAGTTCGTCAGGCCTTGGAATTAACGCCACCTGAATTGTCGGCCGATATTGCGGATTTGGGCATTGCGATGACCGGCGGCGGTTCAATGTTGCGTGGTTTGGATGCTGCTATTCGTGCGGCAACTGGATTGCCGGCCTTTGTTGTTGATAATCCATTGGCTTGTGTTGCATGTGGCAGTGGTAAAATGTTATCCAATCTGGATAAAAATAAACACGTTCTGCAAACTATGTATTAAGATGTTAAAAAAAATACCGGCAAATGCCGGTGTTTTTTAACGTAATTTTTGAAAGTTTTTATAAATTTTGCATCCGATAAAATCACAATATGGATTTGTTGTATAATTTATGCGTGTTGGTTGTTTGCATTGCGCCCCCAGTAATTGGCAATACGGCCGACCGTTTTTCTGAATTCTTACCCCCGAATACTGTGGTGAAGTCACGGATTTATTTTTGTGTGTATCTACATATTTACTGTGTATAAAATCCACAATTTGGTTCAAAGAATATTTTTGCATTAATTCAATATCTTCATCTGTAACATATATGCCGAAGTTTTTTTCAAATGCTATGAACATTTCGATTGTGTCCAAAGAATCAAGCCCAACGACATTTGTCATAAAACCCGCTTGGTTTGGGTTTAACAATGCTTTTTTCTGATACAGCCCAAATTTATCCACGACATATTCAACCAAGAACATATTAATATTTTGCTTTGTTGGTACTGTGTTTCGCATTTTTTTTCCTTTATATACGTTTGTCTTGTGCTTGACACCATTTTGCAACGGGGCATTTTTCGCATTCGGGGCGCAGTGCTTTACACACATACCGACCGTGCAAAACCATAACGTGATTTACAATTGGATGATATTTTTTTGGAATTTTTTTGATTAATTTTGCTTCAACTTTTTCTGGGGTATTGTCGGCATCGTCCGCCCATCCATATCTATGCGCATTACGAAAAACGTGCGTATCAACACCAATGTTTGGTGCGTGCCATAAAACGTTGCATACAACATTTGCGGTCTTTTGTCCAATCCCCGGCAATTTCATTAATTCATCACGGTTATGGTATTTTTCTGGGAATTTATCTGTGACATTGTCGGCCGCCAATTTTTCGGCCAACGCAATAATATTCTTTGCTTTATTATTAAAGAAAGAAATAACACGTATGTGTTCTTTTAATCCATCAATTCCCAAATCCAACATTTTTTGTGGTGTGGGTGCGACATCGAACAGTTTTGGTGTTACTTCATTGACTTTTTTATCTGTCGCCTGGGCGGATAAAATAACCGCCACCGCAAAGTTAAATTCGTTTGTGTGATACAGTTCCGACCGAATTGTCATATCAACGGTTGGCGGTACCAATTCAAAATATCTTTGCGGTGTTAATGCCATTTTACTTCATCCTGCGGTTTCCACGTATGTATGCCAATATTTCCGCGTTTTGTGCTTTTACAATCCGCAGATTATCCAATATTGCGTATTCTTCGGTGCTCAGGTACAGGCGATCTATACAAAAATCATGTTGGCTGTGTTTGCAAGAGCCATTTGCCGACATGGATGAACACTTTTCTTTAAGTTTTTCTGGATAAAAGAATCTTTCGCAAAATTTTTCTGCCATAATATACTCCTTTTTATTGTGTGATGGTATAATTCGGGTTTTTGCCCAAGTGGTTTGAAAACACTGTGTCGCATAATTTATTGCACCAACGTTCGCAACGTTGTATTGCGGCCGCTGATGTTTTTTCTGAAAATTCTGTTTTTTTAATTTTATCGGATACAAATTCGCCCGTATTGCCATTTACATCTGTCACGCTGCATTTACATTCTGAAAAATATTTGTGTTCGTCTTTGTCGACGGTTTCTTGTGGTTCTGCACATTGGTGCGAAATTGTAAATTGTTCACGTGGTAAAAAAGTACCATTAATGATTTGATTTGAAAAATTCTTACATACCGAATCGCACAGGTTTTGTTCCGATAATGCATTTGCGACAACATTATCTTCCCCTATTCCCAACGTGTATTCATAAACAGATTTTATATCGTATTGTTTTGCAAAAACCTTGCCATCAAATACTGTTTCGCATTTACATCTGTGGTTAAGGTTTGTTTTTATGGCTTCATGATTTCCGGTACATACGCTTGGTGCGCCATCTTCATAGCATTCTGTTGGAATTGATAATTTGCGAACATGATTTACGTCAATGTTTGCATCGAATTTATTATCAATTTCGTTTGCATTACGAACAGAAAATTCTGTTTTATCGGGTGATATAGTTATATGTGTCCGATAATGTTGTTTTAAAACAGCAACAATTGCCACCAAACCGATGGCAATTGTTACAAAGGACAACACTTTCAAAGTTTTTCTACTCATATTGTTTTTTTCTTTTATGCTTTTTTGACAGATATACTGAATGAATATCCTTCGATATCTTCTGTGTATTCGCCATCGCCGACAACCATTTCAACGATTAAAGCATCACGCATAATACGTTTTTTATGTTGTTCGATTGCGGCCGCCAATGCTGGATCGGCAGAATAAGTCAGAACGATTCTGTCGGATACATCCAATCCTGCGGTTTTACGTGTATCTTGGATAAAGCGCAATGCGTCATTTGCCAAACCTTCGGCAACTAATTCTGAGTTAACATCTGTATCCAGAACAACAACCGCGGTATTATCCGGTAACGCTGCACCTGCAACACCGTCACGAACGGTTAGGCGTGTTTCAAATTCGTCTGCGTTTAATTCGTGACCGCCTGCAAACAATTTATCGCCACGTACTTCATAATCGCCACGTTTTACGGCCGGTATAATTTCTTTTAATGCACCGCCCAAACGTGCACCAATTTTTGGTGTGATTAAGTATATGAAACTGTCTGCGACGCCTGCAAAGTTTTCTTCGAACTTAACGGTTTTTACGTTTAATTCATCTTTGATTATGTCCGCATAATCCGGCATGCTTGCGCCCGCCACGGTCAAAGAATTCAAAGGCAAACGATTGCGCAGTTTGTATTGTTCACGCAATTGTTTTCCGGTTGAAACAATTGATTGAACGCGACGCATATCGTTCACGATTTTATCGTCAACGTTTGCAACGGATGGGAATATTGTCAAATGTACAGATTCTGCGCCCGTCAAATTACGCCAAATGTATTCTGAAACAAATGGTGCGAACGGTGCCAAAGTGCGACACAGTGTGGTCAACACGGTGTACAATGTATCAAATGCTGCCTGTTCTTCATCCCAGAAACGTGCACGTCCACGACGGATATACCAATTGTTCAAGATATCCAAGAAACGTGTAAATTCTTTGATTGCGACATCCGGTTTGTATTCCGCCAAAGATTTTTCAACAACACCGACCAAAACATTTAATTCGGCCAAGATATATTTATCCAATGGATTTTCCGCATTTTCAATTTCTTTTGCTGTCACATTTCCTGCGTTCGCATACAATGTAAAGAAATGATATGCATTCCATAATGGTGTTTGGATTGTTTTTGTAGATTCAACGAAAACTTTACCTTCTTTATCAACCGGCACAGGTTCGGCCTTCATAAAGTTTGAACCCAAGATGTACAAGCGAACGGCGTCTGCGCCATATTGTTCGATTTGTTCTTCGGGGTTAACAAAGTTGCGCAAAGATTTTGAAAACTTCTTTTTGTTTTCATCAACCACCATACCGTTTGCGGATACTGCCATAAATGCTGGCTTGTCAAACAAAGCGGTCGCCAATACCATCAAAGCATAGAACCATCCACGTGTCTGATCTTGACCTTCGATAATATAGTCGGCTGGGAATGTTTCATTGAATTTATCAACGTTTTCAAATGGATAATGCAATGATGCCCATGGCATAGAGCCGGATTCGACCCAGCAATCCAAAACGTCTGGTATACGTGTCCAACCATCTTTTGTTAATTTATCCAATGTTGGGCGGTGTAAATCTTCGACTTTTTCGCCAAAGAATTCTTCTAATTCTGCAATTGAACCAAAGATTTTATATTCGCCATCTTTTTCCCAAATTGGCAAAGGCATACCCCAGAAACGATTACGTGAAATCGACCAAGGACGCGCGTTTTCAATCCAAGAACGGAAACGTTCGCCCGCCGATGTCCAATTTACTTTGGCATTGTTGGCCAATAATTTGTCTTTGACTTTTGGAACATCGATATACCAAGAATCTGTTGCACGTTGGATTAATTTTTCTTTACTGCGGTCACCAAACGGATATGCGTGTTTATATTGTTCTTTTTTGACCAATTTGCCATTTGTTTTCAACCAATCCAATATTTTTGGTGTTGCGGCAAAGATATTTTCACCGGCAAAATCGACAACTGTATCATCAAAGTTTCCATATGTATCAACGTTTAATAACACAGGGAATTTTGGATCGATGTTTTTTGCCGCCCAAAAGTCCTCGGCACCATATGCAGGTGCGATATGAACGATGCCTGTACCGTCGCCATCGGAAACATAGTCCGCAGGGATGATTTGGAACAACAAATCGGATTGTCCCGCATAATATGGGAACAAAGGTGTGTAATGCATACCCGCCAATTCTGCACCCGACACGCGACCAATTTCGGTTGTGTTTGCGAATTGTTTTTCATATGCAGCCAGGCGGCTTTCTGCGATGACATAGACCGCGCCATCTGTGTCTTGCATACGCAGGTACGTCATATTTGGATTTACGGCCAATGCGCTGTTTGCCGGCAAAGTCCATGGTGTTGTTGTCCATGCAATTGCACGGTCGCCATTTTCTAATTCGAACCATACTGTAACGGCATCGTCAACGATTTCGCGATAATCGCTGGACGCTTCGGAATTTGAAATAACCGTACCATTTACCCAGTCATATGGATTAACGCTGTAATCTTTGTATAACAGACCCTTTTTATACAATGATTTTAATGTCCACAACATAGATTCCATATAGTTTTTGTCCATGGTTTTATAGCCATAACCTTCGCCAATATCGACCCAACGGCCCATACGTGTAATAAAGTGGTTCCACTCATTTGTATATGTCATAACGTCTGTACGGCACATATCACAGAATGCGGCTATACCGTCTTCGGCGACGATGTTTTTTGCGCTGCGGCCTTGCTTCTTTTCAACTGAATTTTCCGCCGGCAAACCGTGGCAATCCCATCCTAATTCACGTACAACGTGTTTTCCGCACATTGTTTGGAAACGTGCAACCATATCTTTTACAACCGAAACGCCCAAGTGGCCCCAATGTGGCAAACCGTTTGCAAAAGGTGGCCCATCATAGAAAGAAAACGGTGCACCTTGTTTGGTTTGTTCTAACGATTTATGAAAAGTGTTATTTTCATGCCAATATTTCAACACATCTTGTTCCAGTGATGAAAAATCCGCACGTGGGTCTGTTTTTTTATATGCCATTTTTTTCTTCTCTTACGTTTTTTATATTAAAAAAAGGCGCCCATGCGCCCCAGCCACCGCCAAAGCGCAGTGTCCAATTATTTAATAATAATTATTGTTCTTTGTTTCACAGGCCACAGGTTACAATGAATTTATATAAAATGCAAGTGTTTGATAATAAAAAAGAACCGCCCATTTGGGCGGTTTATTACTTTGTATTTTCACCAAATCTGCGCACAATTTCCAATTGGGTTTTTGTTGGTTTACGTGCGGCTTTGGCTTTTTTATACGTGTCTTTTGTTGAAATAACGCCGTATTTAGAACGCAAATCTGCAACTTCGGCGAATATTGCAGTATCTGCAATTGCATCACCGTTTTGGATGCGTTTTGCGGCCATACGTAATGCTTCGCATGCGCGCATTTTTTTGTTTGTTTCTTTGGTGGTCGCAATATCGAACGTGTCATTTATTTGTTTTATTAATTGTTGATCTGTTGTCATTTCCAACAAAGCACGCATAAATTTATCAACCGCTTTATTTTTGTTAAATTTATTATACTTTAACTTTAACGTATCATACATTAATCGTATGATATCTTGGTTACAGTAATCGTCGACTTTCATATGTTTGTGTACTTGTTCCACAAAATGTGTTATATCTTTACCGGCCATCATCAAGTTTTCCATTCTTTGTTTGATGATTAACGCGTCTTCGAAATATTGTCCCAAATATGGCGCAAATTTTTTTGCCAAATCTTCATCCGATAAATCTTGTACGACCACCTGATCTTGCGGGGACATAAACACATCCATATTTCCTGTCATTTTGAAATATTCGTATTTTGCGGCATCGCGCACCATATCGTTCGCCACGCGCCCGATTGCTTTATTGACATCGGATTTATCGCTATATAACGATGGGTGTTTTTTTGAGTATTCTTTTTGTATTTCTGATGCTTCGGCGTGTGCGATTTCCTGTGTGATTACAAAGTTATTTTTTGCACAGAATTTTGCCAAACGTTTTTGCAGGTTTTCGGGCAGATTCTGAATTTCTTTTATAACGTTTTTATGTGTAACGCCTTTCAAGAAATCTTGCGCTGCGGCATCAAATGGATATTTTGAACCGGTAACCATTGCCTGAATGCCCGTTGGGGTAAAATCGCGCAAAGCAAACACTATGCGGCGATAGTTTTCCATGTCGTACAAATCTTCAAACCACTTTTTGTAATCTGCGGTGTATTTTAAGATTTTTTTATCCATCACGACATCGGGGGTGGCAACTTTTTTATCAATCTGCGCCAATGCCTGTTCTGGGGTCATATTTTTACGAACACCAACTTTTGGAACTGTAATGGCAACAAAATTATTAATTTTTTTATACAGATTTTTTCTGTTCAAGTGGTCACGCGCAACGCCTTGGGTCTGAGATGGGTGGAATGTGGCTGTGCCATGCTCGGTTTCGGCAACAACGCCCAAAGTTTCCAATGCGGTATTGTATAATATATAACGTGACTTATCTAATCTGTACTTAACACCTGACGACATGCGCCCTCTCCTTGCTTAATTATAATCAAATTATATCATATTTATTGACGCAATCCAAATGGTTATTCGTATCTCAAACTGTCGATTGGGTTTAATTTGGCGGCTTTCATTGCCGGCACAACCCCCGAAGACAAACCGACGATAACCGCCACCGATACAGACAATATCACCGGCCAAATGCTAAATGGTACGTTATATCCCAATATAAATCGCCCTACCCCCTGTGATAAACCGACGCCTAAAATCAGTCCAATCATAGAACCAATAAATGAAATTAATACGGATTCAGACAAGAATTGTATAATAATCATTCGTTCTCGTGCGCCAATTGCTTTACGGATTCCGATTTCGCGTGTGCGTTCTGCGACCGATACCAACATCATATTCATAATACCGATTGCGCCCACCAACAAAGACACGGCGGCAATTGCGATTAACAATAATTTCATATAACCGGTCACGGTTGTCATTGTTTCCATAATCTGCTTCATATCCATAATTTGGAAATCGTCTGCTGCATCGTCTTTCAATCTATGTCTTTGACGCAATAGTGTGGTTATCTGTTCGATTGCCATATTGTTATCGGCGTCTGGGAATAATTTTAATGCAACCATATTAACCGAATTTGGGAAACGTGACCCCTGTAATCTTTTTTTCAGTGTTGTGATTGGTATGATAATCATATCGTCTTGGCTGCCCATTGCGGAATCGCCTTTGGCTTTTGTGACACCAATAATTACAAAGGGTGTATTTTGAACACGTATAACTTCGCCCACAGGATTTTTTGGCAGTCCCAATTCTTCTGCGGTTTCTGGGCCAATAACGGCGTATGTTGATGCGTTTCGTACGGCGGACATATCAAAAAAAGTCCCGTATTCCATTTCTATATTTTGCACTGTTGTATAATCTGGGTATACCCCAACCATAGATGTACCCCAGTTTTTATTTCCATAAATTGCCTGTGCGGCGCCATTTTGAACGGGCGATACCGCCAACACGTCCGGCAAACGAGTGATAAATTCGGCATCTTGGATGGTCAAAGTGTTTCTATTACCCGTGCGAACGCCCGCACTTTGTGCTGCACCCGCACGTATCATAATTGTGTTTGTTCCCAAAGATGAAAATTGGTCTGTGATTTGTTTTTGTACTGTTTCGCCAACTGCGACCATAATCACCACGGCCAATACGCCGATGATTATACCCAACACAGTTAAAAAAGACCGAATTTTATTCCCGCTAATAGATAACCAAGATTCTTTTAATATATCATTAAATGTCATACCTTATCCCCTGCTCTTTTGTGTATCATAGATTTCTATCGTCACGTGGTATCTTGCCGTCATAGTTTATTTTACCGTCACGAATATGTATTAATCTGTTGGCGTATTTTGCGATGTCAAATTCGTGTGTAATCATAACGATTGTTATACCCATTTCATTGTTCAGTTTTTTAAAGAAGTGTAAAATTTCGTTTCCCATTTTACTGTCCAATGCACCGGTTGGTTCGTCTGCTAATATTAACTTTGGTTCGCCCGCCAATGCACGTGCGATAGCAACACGTTGTTTCATACCACCCGATAATTGTGTTGGTAAATAACTTTCGAATTTTTCTAATCCGACATGACGTAGCATTTCACGGGCACGTGAAATACGTTCGGACATCGGTAGTCCTCGATACATCAATGGCAACATAACGTTATCCAATACACTACGTTTCGGCAGCAGGTTAAACTGTTGAAACACGAAACCTATAAATTCGTTACGTGCAATTGCCAGTTCGTCAGATGTCAATCCCGTCACATCACGTCCATATAGTTCGTATGTTCCGGATGTTGGCGTATCCAAAGCCCCTATGATATTCATACATGTTGATTTCCCTGAACCAGACGGTCCCATAATTGCAACGAATTCTCCGGCTTTGACCGAAAAGTTTATATCAAACAAAACCTGTTGTACCCCACCAAGTTCTAATGGGAAACTTTTGTTAATGTTTTTAAGTGAAATAATAGTGTCTTGTACTTTTTTCATAATCTCTCTCGTTCGCACAATTATATCACATATGAACGACTGTGTCTAAATAAAAACCGGCAAATGCCGGTGTTTTTAATCAAATGGATTGTCACTTTTTTCATATTCGATTATAATAGGCAGGTGTTCCCATTTCAAAGCCGTTGCCAAACCACGTCTTAAATAACGTGTGTATGATTCTGGGATGTCGGATGCGCCACCAACGTTAATGGTAATCTTCATTGGGTGCCGACCAGTTTGACGTGCAAATTTAATCTTCATTGGTCGTTTTAATCGTGACAAAGGTGGTTGTCTATCAGCGACCAATTTTTCAACAATTCGGTTAACTAAACTTGTTGGGGCTTGGGCGGATGAAATATCCCATTGTTCGTATATTCTGCGGAACATGTTTTGGACACCTGTGCCTGTTTCGGCAGAAACCGCCAAAATCATTGGTTTTATAATTTGGTGGAAAGAATTCGAAAACTGATGTTTTAACTTTAATAATTTTTCGTCACGCAATTCTGGTTCGACCAAGTCCCATTTATTTAATGCAACGCATAAAATTTTACCTGCATTATATACGCGTGCGGCAATACCCAATGCTTGGTTTTCAATATTCTTGGTGGCATCAACCATCAAAATCACGACATCTGCTTTTTCAATTGCGTCTAATGATTTTAACGCCGACAAAGTTTCAACGTCGTCGGTAACACCGGCTTTTCTGCGAAGGCCGGCTGTGTCCATCAATAAAATATCACGTCCATAGAACTTTGTTGGTATTTTTACCGTGTCACGTGTAATCCCGGGTGCGTCCATAACAATTTGTTTCTTTTCGCCCAGCACACGGTTTACAAAGGTGGATTTGCCAACGTTTGGTTGTCCCAATACAGCAATCTTAATACGTGTGTCGGTGGCGGGTGTTTCGTTTGTCTGTGCGTCTGGGCCGGCGACTTTATCGATGAATTGATAGATTTCATCAAAGCCACGTTTGTGTTCGGCGGATATAAGGGTTGGTTCGCCAAATCCTAATTTATAGAAATCATGAACGTTGCTTAATCTTTTTTCCGATTCGCATTTATTAACAAGCAATAATACCGGTGCCTTGGTTTTTCGGCGCACCAATTTAGCCCATTCTATATCTTGGTTTGTGATGCCGACACGTCCGTCCACCACAAACAGAATTGCATCTGACGAAGCCACCGCATCAAATGCCATTTGTGTTGAATCCAATGCGATACCAGAACGTGCGTTTTCAAGGCCAGCCGTGTCATACAGCGTATACCCACCGTGTTTCATAACGCCCGACATAGTGTCTCGTGTCACGCCTGGACGGTCGTGCACCAATGCATCACGTGTTCCGGTTAATGCATTAAATAATGTCGATTTGCCCGTATTGGGGCGACCTGCAATAGTTATCTTTATCATCGTTTTTTCCATTGATTTTTTGTAATTATAAAGCAAAAATATAAATAATCAAACTTTGGGGGTGTAAATATGTTCAAAAAAATCAAAGGTGCATACAAACACATTCGTAATCTGATTGTGAATCCGAAGCGCTATTTTACAAAAATTGTTGCCGACGGCAATATGGAAGAATCGATGTTAAAGGCGTTTTTATATGGTTTGCTGGGTGGTTGCTTGGTATTATTGATACGTTTATTGGGTGGCGCAACGATTACATTGGGCTCGATTTTTACAGCTATCATAATTGTACCTGTTTTAGCGGTTGCGTTATTGTTTGTTATGGGTGGACTTATGATGTTGGTGTCTGAAATTACCGGTGGCGAACGTGATTGGGAAATTGCAATCAAGGGACTTGCATCTGTGTTCTTTATTTACCCTGTTATATTGGTTTTAAATGCGCTGGCATTTAATTGTACGTCTATGTGGGTGATAAGTTTACTTGTAGATATTTACATCTTGTTCTTGTTTTATAACATATCGTTGTATTGTATGCGTGGCAAACGTGGAAATATTTTGATTGTAATTGGTATTTTGGCTTTGTTTGTTGCGACTGTTTATGCGACTGACTACCGTTTCGGGTGGTTTATGTTAAAAAATACCGGTGCAACATTGGCGTGTTTGTTATAAAAAAGATTATAAAAAAAATACCGGCATTTGCCGGTGTTTTTTATTTGTTTATATTCTTATGCATTTTATTAAGTGTGGGCGTATCTATACCTAATTGTGTGGCACGTTCAACCAATCCTGCAAGAGCATATATACCCTCGACTGTGCCTTCTGGGGTGCGTCCTTCGGCAATTGCGACGCCACCGGAAAAGTTGCGACTTGTTTTTGAAGTTGCTGATAAGAACAAGTCCCCTATTCCGCACAGGCCAGAAAATGATTTTAGTTTTGCGCCTGCAGCCAAGCCGATATTGATTATTTCATTCCATGCACGTGTGAATATTAACGCTCTTTCATTTTCGCCATTGACTGCAATGCTATTGTATCCACATATCAAAGCCATTGCGTTTTTTCCAACACCACAAAATTGCGTGCCGATTATATCGTCGGATTCTTCGATAAATAGTTTATTGAATGCGTCACGTGCCATTGAAAGTGCGGTTTCTGTTCCTGCGATTGTTGTGCCTGTTGGAATGCCTGCGGCAACTTCACCTGCAAATTGTGGGCCGGACAAAGCGCCAAATTCTGAACATTCCGGGATTTGTTCGGTTAATATTTCCGACATAAACTGCTTGTTTTTTGGATCCATGCCCTTGGTGCAAATAATCACGGGTTGGCCATCGTATGCAATTCGTGCGTTGCGCATTGTGTCCGCAAAAAATGCAGCCGGTGTCACCACGCACCACAAATCTGTTTTTTTTGTGTGTTCTATATCGGTTACAACGGTTATGTTGCTTGGTGTTTTAACGTTTTCAAAGTGTTTGTATTCGCCATCGTATGACCATAGAATAACGTCCGAGCCACCGTTTGCAATTGTAATTGCCAATGCTGTTCCCCATGCACCGGCGCCTATGACAGATACTTTCATTTTAATTTCCTTATTTTCTTTTGTATATATGGCACGACCACAAGCCCATCGTCGGCCAATTCAATTGCACGCATATATGAATCATGTGCTTTTTCTACTTCGCCTATATTTCTATATATGTCTCCCATATGGTCAAATACAGCGGAACTTGTTCCTGCGGCTGTGCTGACTTTTTCAAATATTTCCAATGCTGGCAAATCGCCTTCACGTACGGCAACAACGCACCCTAATGTATCCCAAGCCAAAACATCGGTTGGGTTTTTTGTGACCAATGTCATCGCATAATCGTATGCATCTTCTATTTCACGTTTTTGTGCGGCCCATATTTTTGCCTGTAACGAAAATATTTCTGTATCAGATATCAATACATTGGCTGCTTTTTTTAAATCCTCTTGTGCTTTTTTGATTTCTCCAAATGTAAAGTGTATATGTGCGCGGCTTTTTAAGAAAAATGCCCTGCCCGTCTCATCTAACTTGTCATTTTTTAATGCGTTGTTTATTACACGTAATGCGCCTCTTTTGTTGCCATCTTTGATGTGTTGTGCGGCAATCTTGTTAATGGCTGGAACAAACAACGGGTATTTTTTTAATGCTTTTTCCAATGTTTTGATATCGCCAGAATGTTCGGCCATACGCAATGTTGCAAATAAGTAAAATGGACTGTCTGATGATATTTGTTTAAAGTATTTTTCAAAATCATTTTGGGTATTGTGCATAAATTGACCGATATAATAATGTATTGCATCATTGTTGTGTGCGTATTCTGGTGCAATAATCTGTGCAAATCGCAACATAATCAAAGACAGATCTGAATACATTATAATTTGTGTGTGTGATGTGTTTTGCACCAAACTAAATGCCAATTGATTTTCGATGCCTGTGTATGTGTCCCAACCCGGAATTTGGATGCCGTTTTTCATATACATTCCGCCCGGCATTGATGTGAAATCGTTCAATAGCGCATCGGCCTTTTCTGGCATATTATGATGGGTATAAAATGACATCATATACATATAATCGTTTATATTCAAAAACGTAACTTTGACAGAATCAAAGTATTTTGTTGCTTTTTCGATGTCGCCTAATTCTGCATAAATCTGGCCGGAAACAAAGTTTTTCCAATCGATACTTGTGCGCATGTTGTTAATAAATTTCAATGCGTCTGCGTGCGATTTGTTTGCGACAGATGACCAGATGCGCAATGGTGCAGTTAATGCCCCGTCGTCAGATTTATGCCTGTTGTAAAATTCCTTCCATTGTTTATTAATGACAAGATAGGCATCGTATATAAAACGTGCAGACATATTTTTTTCGTCTTTTAATATGGCGGCATTTTCTGGCATACGGCCGCTTAAATAATCTGCCAACATAATGGTATCTTGAACGATTGGATAATCTGTTTTATTTAATTTTTGTGCCATTTCCACGGCGGCATCAAAGTCGTTGATGTGTATTGCGTGTTGTGCGGCTAAAAACATACCATACTGTGTGTCTGGAACGTTATAGACGGGCTGTTGGTTTTCTTGGTTGGATTGTTGCCACATTGTCACGCCCGTGACTGTAATTGCAGCAAATAATCCAAGTGTGATAAATATGCTTTCTATTTTTCTCATGATTATGTTAGAATAACCTTTATGAGCAATAAAGTCAAATTTGAACGTTATGCGCAGTTGTTGCGGGAATGGTCGGAACGTATGAATCTGGTCGCCCCAAGTACGCTGTGTGATATAGAAAACCGCCATTTTGCGGACTCGGCCCAATTGGCTGATGTTTTGCCTCGTGATATGGCTATTGTTGATTTGGGTAGTGGTGCCGGATTTCCTGGTGTTGTATTGGCGATATTAGGGTGGCGTGTCACATGTATCGAATCGATTGGGAAAAAAGTTGCGTTTTTAAATGCGGTAAAAGATGAATTGGGGTTGGATAACCTTACTATTTATCATGGTCGTGTCGAAGATTATGTGCGGCATTTGCCGGCAAAAAACGATGATTTTGTGTTTACGTCACGTGCTTTTGCGTCTTTGACTAAGATAATGGATTATGTTGCGCATACTAAACGCCGGCTTTTTTTACTAAAAGGTCGTGAAATACCGGCTGAAGTTGTAGATGCGCAGCGTAAATATAAATTCGAACATGAATTGATTCCATCTAAGACTGGTGATGGCTTTATAATAATTGTGCGTTTTTGCCGGTAATTTCATATGAAATGTATGATAACGTGTTGTTGATAGTTGGATAAATAAAAATATTAAAAAATACCGGCAAATGCCGGTGTTTTTTTTGTTTTTTTGTGTTGGGTGTATTTCATGTGAAATAAAAATATAATATGTTGAAAATACTTTGTTTTGTATTGTTTGTGTTTTAATGTCTTGACCGAATCGATTGGTTTTTATAATCTTCGTGTTGAATATAATGTATGGGAAAGGGTAAAATGGCACAAATTATTGCGTTTGCAAATCAAAAGGGGGGCGTGGGTAAAACTACGACTGCTATTAATATTGCTGCATCTCTGGCGGCGGTGAAAAAGCGTGTTTTGTTGATTGATTTAGATCAACAGGGTAACGCCGGTACTGGTTTGGGTTTTCGTCGTGCCGACCATCGTCAAAGTGTTTATGGTGTAATTATGGGTACGGCGAACGTGGCCGATAATATATTGACTACCGCTGTCAAAGGATTGCATTTGTTGCCGTCGTCTCAGGCCTTGGCGGGTGCGGATATTGATTTGTTGGATATGCCGGATCGTGAATATCGTTTGCGTGATGCTTTGCAACCTGTTATGGAGTATTATGATTACATTCTGGTTGATTGTCCGCCGGCTTTGGGGTATTTAACTATTAATGCGTTAGCGGCGGCGGATTCTGTTATTGTTCCATTGCAATGTGAATTTTTTGCATTAGAAGGTGTGCAACAATTAACTGATACGATATCTGTTGTCAAGGAACGCTGGAATCCAAGATTGGAAATTTTGGGTGTTTTGTTGACTATGTATGACCGTCGTTATGGTGTGACACGTGCGGTTGACGATGATGTGCGTGCAACGTTCGGTGATATTGTTTTTAAAACGGTAGTTCCACGAAATGTTCGTGTGTCCGAAGCGCCAAGTCATGGATTGCCCGCAATGTTTTACGATTTTAATTCCACCGGTGCTCAGGCGTATAGATGCGTTGCAACCGAAGTAGTTCAAAGAACCAAAGGTGAAATAGATGTCGAATAAAAAATTTGGATTGGGGCGTGGGTTGGCCGATTTGTCTGCGTCACGTGGTACAATACCAGATATTTCTTTGTTAACCCCGAACGAGCGTATTGTTGTTAAGCAGATTCCTTTGGCACAGATTGGTGCTAATCCTGATCAGCCACGTAAAACATTTACAGAATCAGAATTATCGGATTTGGCGGCTTCAATCAAAGAGCAGGGCGTGCTTCAACCTATTTTGTTGCGTGCTGTCACGGGGCGGCCATATATGTACGAAATTGTGGCGGGAGAACGTCGTTATCGTGCGTCAAAAATGGCGGGGTTAACAGAAATACCAGCGTTGGTAAAATCTATGGATGACAATAGTGCGATGGAGGTTGCCTTAATAGAAAATGTTCAGCGTGAAAATTTGAACCCAATAGAAGAGGCTAATGCATATAAAAATTTAATGGAATGTTGTAACTATGAATTAGAAGATGTTTCTCGTCTTATTGGAAAATCGGCTAGTTATATTCGCAATATGTTGCGTATAACGGCTTTGCCGGAATCTGTATTGGGAATGGTGGAACGTGGGGATTTGTCGGCATCACACGCCCGCACAATTGCGGTTGCCGAAGATCCTGAATCGTTGGCGCATGCTATTGTGACGGATAAATTATCGGTTGCGGCCACCGAACGATTGGTCAAAGAAGCACCACGTGCCAAAACAACCCGTAATCACGTCAAAAAAACAATTGATTCTGATGCGTTAAATGATATCGAAACACGTATTAAAAAGTCGCTTGGCGTATCGGTCAAGATCGTTGAACGTCGTGGCGGGGCAGGGCAGATTGTTTTATCTTTTGCCACACGAACGCAAATGCAAGAATTGGTTGAAAAATTAACCAAATAAAAATGTTAAAAAAAGCCGGCATTTGCCGGCAATTTTTATTATGTTTGAATCTTGTTGAATTGTTAATAAAAACACCGGCAAATGCCGGTGTTTTTATTAAATTTTTCATCAACAATTATTTAACTGTTGTTGTTGCGTTACGGTTCCATTTCCAAACTTCTTCGCCAGAACCTTGAACCAATGGACGTTCTTTACCATAAGAAATGGTAGAAATACGTTTTGCGTCAACACCATCGTTTACGATAACTTCTTTGGCTGCGTTTGCACGACGTGCGCCCAAAGCCAAGTTGTATTCTGTTGAGCCACGTTCGTCACAGTTACCTGCGATTTGGATTTTAACATCATCGTGGTTTTTCATGTATAATGCTTGGCCCAACAAGTTGTTTTTTGCGTCTTCGGAAATTTCAGAAGAATTAAAGCCAAAGAATACACGTTGTTCGTTCAAATCAGCTGGTTCAACAATAGCAGAACCGCCACAAGCTGCCAACAGGCCTGCAACACCTGCCAACAAAGCAAAGTTTTTTATTTTCATGAAAATACTCCCTTGAGTTTCTGTTACTCATGGGGTATTGTACAATAGAAAGTTTGAATTATCAAGGAAAAACAAAAATGTCTTGTGACGGTTTGCGTGATTTATATTTGGCTGGTGTTCGTTGGGAATTGACCGATGTTCCGATGATGGTGCCCAAGAAAAAGTCCGATGCGTCTGATGTGCCGCCGGTACATCGTGATTCGGCAACCGTTATTGCGGAGTTGGGGCGTGGTGCGCCATCTGTTGTGCCACCAATTGCGCCGTCTGTGACAATGTCTTTGGATACTGTGCGTGCTATGGCGGCCCGTCCAACAGATATGGCCACATTAAATCGTATGATTGGTGAATTTAATCATCCGTTGCGTAACACGGCTACAAACACGGTTTTGCCACACATAGGGCAGGGTAACTTAGTAATATTAACAGATGTCCCATCAACTGACGATGATGCAACTGGGGCTGTTTTATCGGGTGCAGCTGGTGAATTGTTGGATAAAATGTTGTCTGCGATTGGTTTGTCACGTTCAAACGTATCTATTATTCCAATGGTGTTTTGGCGTACCCCTGGCGGACGCACACCAACACGTGAAGAATTAGATATGACTCGTCCGTTTATAGATCGTGCATTGGCATTATTGTCGCCACGTGTTATTTTGACACTTGGGACGTTGCCTGCGACCGAGTTGGCGGGGGTAAATCTGGCAAAGTCACATGGTGTTCCAACGTGTGTTGATGGTATGCCAAACACAACATTAATTCCGATTTTTCATCCGAATTATTTGATATTAAAGCCCACGGCCAAGCGTGATGTATGGAATGCGCTGCAAAATATGCAAAATATCTTGAAAAGTCACGAATAATAGTTAATAATTCACGCATGTTTAACAAAGGAGCCGAACATTAAACCTGTTATGAATAATCGTGATAATCGTCGGGACGCGGGTCCACGTATGAATAATCGCATCTTTGCCAAGACCGTACAAGTGATTAGTGCGGACGGCCAGAATTTGGGCGTTATGCCAACGTCTGCGGCATTGCAAATTGCAATGGACCAAGGATTGGATTTGGTGGAAATGAATGCCAATGGTGCAACACCAATTGTTAAAATTATGGATTATGGCAAATTTAAATACGAACAAAAAAAGCGTGCATCTGAGGCACGAAAGAATCAAAAAACAACTGAAATGAAAGAAGTTTGGATAAAACCTTTCATTGAAGAAAACGATTTGAATATCAAATTGAAGAAAGTTTTTGAATTCTTGGCCGAAGGTAATAAGGTAAAAATATCCGTTATGACCAAGGGGTCTAAAAAGGTATTGGCACGTGGAAAAGATGCCGTACCGGAATTGTTTGCCCGTGTAATTGAAATTGTTGGCAATCGTGGTTCTTTGGAATCGAAATCAAAGCCAGACGAACGTACAAAATCGATTATAATTGCGCCTGTAAAGCAATAAAATATTTTCATTATAAATCCGCCATTCGGCGGATTTTTTGTTGTCTGGGCCGAAAAAAATCCCCCAAACGGGGGATTGTTTTGTTTAGTTCTTTCTTGGGAACTTAACTGCTGCCTGTGCGGCTGCCAAACGTGCGATTGGCACACGGAATGGAGAACAAGACACAGAATTAAATCCAACCTGATGGAAGAACATAATTGATTCTGGGTCACCACCGTGTTCACCACAGACACCCAAATGGATGTGTTCGCCTTTGGTGTCGCGTGCTTTTTTCACAGCGTCTTTAATCAACAAGCCAACGCCCAATTGATCGACGGATGCAAATGGGTCTGCGATATAAACGCCGCGTGCACGGTATTCGTCCAAGATTTTTGCGGTATCATCACGGCTCATACCCAATGTTGTTTGGGTCAAGTCGTTTGTACCGAATTCAAAGAATTCACAGGATTCTGCAATTTCGTTTGCCAAAACGGCTGCGCGTGGTAATTCAATCATAGAACCGACAGAATATTCCACGGATTCGCCTGTTTCTGCGAACAAAGATTGTGCGGTTGCATCGATAACTGCTTTAACGATATCAACTTCCTTCTTTGAACCGACCAAAGGTACTTCGATTTCTGGGAATACGCGTACGCCTGCTTTCTTAACTTCCAATGCAGCGGACAAGATAGCGCGTGTTTGCATTTCGCAGATTTCTGGATATGTAATGGCCAAACGGCAACCACGATGTCCCAACATTGGGTTTTGTTCGTGTAATGCTTCGGCACGTTGTTTGATGAATTCAACGGACTTGCCAATATGTTTTGCCAGTTCTTCGATTTCTGCATCTGTATGTGGCAAGAATTCATGTAATGGTGGGTCGATTAAACGGATTGTAACCGGCAGACCATCCATAATTTTGAACAATTCCACAAAGTCGGCTTTCTGATATGGCAATAATTTTGCCAATGCTGCACGGCGACCTGCTTCATCTTCGGCCAAAATCATTTCACGCATATCTTGGATACGTGATGGGTCAAAGAACATATGTTCTGTACGTGCCAAACCGATACCTTCTGCACCAAAGTCACGTGCTTGTTTTGCGTCTTTTGGTGTTTCTGCGTTTGCTTTAACGGTCAAAGTTTTGATTTCATCAACCCATTTCATCAATGTACCAAAGTTACCTGTCAATTCAACAGAAACGGTTGGGATTTGGCCTTCGATAATTTGACCTTTTGCACCATCAATAGAAACCCAATCGCCTTCACGGATGACTGTGCCGTCTGTTGTTTTCATTGTTTTTGATTCGTAATCGATTTTGATATCAGGTGAACCGGAAACGCATGGTGTTCCCATACCACGTGCAACCACGGCGGCGTGTGATGTCATACCACCACGTGCGGTAATAACGCCTTGTGCTGCGTTCATACCTGCGATATCTTCTGGGGATGTTTCGATACGAATCAACATAACTTTTTTGCCTTCTGCGGCCCATTTTTCTGCATCTTCTGCATTAAATACGGCTTGACCAACGGCGGCACCTGGGGATGCAGGCAAACCTGTTGCGATAACTTTCTTTTCCGCTTTTGGATCCAACATTGGGTGCAACAAGTGATCTAATTGGTCTGCACCAACGCGCAAGATGGCTTCTTCTTTGGTCAACAGACCTTCTTCAACCATTTCGACGGCCATACGAACAGCTGCAGCTGCGGTACGTTTACCGTTACGGCATTGCAGCATCCACAATTTGCCATGTTCGATTGTGAATTCCATATCCTGCATATCTTTATAGTGCTTTTCCAATTTTTCACGAACGTCGCACAATTCTGCATATACTTCTGGCATTGCTTCTTCCAAAGACAAGCGGCCGGAATCGTCTTTTGCCATTGGCTGTGGTGTACGGATACCTGCCACAACGTCTTCACCTTGTGCGTTAATCAGATATTCACCATAGTATTTATTTTCACCTGTTGCTGGGTCACGGCTAAAGCATACACCTGTTGCGGAATCGTCACCGGAATTACCAAACACCATTGCTTGTACGTTAACGGCGGTACCCCAATCGGCAGAAATGTTGTTCAATTTACGATATGTGATTGCCTTTTTGCTCATCCAAGAACGGAATACGGCTGCGATACCCATTTCCAACTGTGCCCAAGGATCCTGTGGGAAAACTTTACCGATTTTAACACCGATTTCTTTGAACTTTTCAACCAAGTCCTTCAAATCATCGGCTGTCAATTCTGTATCCAGTTTATAGCCCTTTTCTTCCTTCATGCGTTCCAATGTGTGTTCAAACAGGTCGATATCTGCACCCATAACAACTTCACTGAACATCATGATAAAGCGACGATATGAATCATATGCAAAACGTTCGTTACCGGAAATTTTTGCCAATGCTTTTACTGTGTCGTCGTTCAAACCCAAATTCAAAACGGTGTCCATCATACCTGGCATGGAAACGCGTGCGCCCGAACGAACGGAAACCAACAATGGATTTTCCAAGTCAGCAAACTTTTTACCCATAATGGCTTCAACGTGTGCGATACCGGCACGTACTTGGTCCATTAAATCGGATGGATATGTTTGATTGTTTTGATAGTAATATGTACAAACATCTGTTGTAACTGTGAACCCCGCTGGTACTGGTAAACCAACCAAGTTCATTTCGGCCAAGTTTGCACCTTTTCCGCCCAACAGATTTTTCATATCTGCCTGACCTTCGGCTTGGCCATTACCGAAAGTATATACCCATTTATTACTCATGGCTTCTCCTTTGAATTAAAAATGCCACAAGATTATGGGGTATGAAATCCCACTTCGCAAGAAAAAAATCGGCACGAATGCCGATTTTTTTATCCATTTTCATTTTTATTTGATTTCAGAAACCCAAATAAACCAGAAAAGCGTTTTTTTTCTTTTTCTGTGGTTTGTTGATTAATCAGTTCTTCGGATTTTCTATATTGAAGTGCGTTGTTGTTTTTCTTGCTCTTATCGCCAAGGAACATCTTAATATCCCTTAAATCCATCGGGAATATGCCTTCATTTTCTGGTGAAAAAACATCTTGGTTTATTTTGTTTGTATCAATTTCCGGCATATTTATCATGTATGCGACATCACCTGTGCCACCCAAATACTCACGTCCCGCACTGCGCAGTACATCAACAGAATCACGTATGTCGCCAATTTTGCCATCCAAAGCATCTGCTATCTCTTTTAATTCTGGTGATTTATAGTGCGATAAAATATCTTCTAAACTTCCTTTGCGGAACCATCCTTTTTCGGTAATTCCACCAAAGAATTCCCATTTACCTGTTGGGACATCTGTTTTTCCGGCTGTGCCACTAGAGATATAGAAAGGTAATTTTTTACCGCCAACATCAACCAAAATAATCGCACGCCCTTCTTTAGAACCAATGTCGTCCATAGATTCAATGATTGCCGGTGTATTACCTATATGTGTCAAAGGTGTCTTTTGTGCGATAAATTTGTTCAAATACTCTATATCTTCGGCGCTGTTTTTGTGATGCAACAGTATGCCATTTTCGTATGTTGCGTCCAACAATGACAGTGCATCAGATTTTTTTATTGAAATCACGATATAGTCCTGATTTGCTGAACCGGTTTTGCCCAATGCAATGGCATAGTGTTTTCCGGCGGCATTAATTTTTTCTGCGATTGACATTGCGCTTGCTTTGCCTAAACCGGACGATTTACGCAGTTCATAATTATCGGACAGTTTGTCTGTGTCATATATATAAACGGGTGCGGTACCACCTTTGATATTATGTTTGGTGTATTCGCCAAGTATTGCATCAAGAACCATATTTGCAGGGTCAAACAATAAAAAGCGACCTTTGGTCGATCGTATGGCACGTACGCCATCAATGCCGCTTTTTTCTAAAGTGTTAATTAATTGTTGTGCCTGCTGTGATGACATATTGCCAAGTGGCATACGATAGTGTTCGAATCCCAAAGCAGACGTTTCCGGTGTTTTGTGTTCCCAATCGATTCCTGTTATTGATTTTAACTGCGGGCCAAAATCTTTGGTTGGGATTGGTTCTTCAACAAGTTCTACAATAACTTCGTCTTCTTCGGCTGGGAGAACTTCTAACACCTCAACTTCGTCGGATTCTATTTCTGCAACATCTGTTTGATTTTCTCTTACTTCATAAATTGGTTCTAAAGTACCATCTTGGTTTTGTATATAATCGACAACGGGCGTTTCGGCAATCATATGTTCAAATTTCATAACTTGTTTGCCGTTTATAAAATTGGGTACCAAAACGACGCCTTTTTCGGCCAAATTGCTATTTAATTCCTTCCAATCTTGCACGCTTAAACGTGTAACGGGTAACCCGACACTTGGGTCGCCGTCCAAGAAGGATTTTAAGTATCTTTCAAAATTTGCGCTGGCACGCAATTTTAAATTACTATCCATCATGTAAACTCTTTTTTATATGTTGTATATCAACTTAATTATACTACATTTTACATGCGCAAGCCACAGAAAACAATTTTGACAAATCTGAATCCGAACGGGAATTGATAATAATAGGCGCGGTTGCACCCAAAATCACCCCACCGAATACCCAATCACCAAATTGTACCATTGCCTTTAAGGTATTGTTTCCTGCTTCGATGTTGTGGAACAATAGTATGTCCGCGTTTCCTTGGACTGGGCCTGTTATACCTTTTATGGCGGCCGCATTTGGCGATACGGCAATATCGAATGCCAAAGGTCCCGATATAATGCAATCTGTAATTTCGCCACGGCTATTCATTTGTGCCAAAGCGTCGGCATCAATCGTTGCGGGCATTGCCGGATTAAGTGTTTCAACCGCACATAGTGGCGCAACACGTGGTGTTTCAATGCCGATTGATTTGGCGAATTTGACTGCATTTTTGATTAATTGAACTTTTTTATCTAAATCCGGATACATAACCATTGCGATATCCGTTAAGATTAAACGACGATTCAAACTTGGTGAATACATTAATGCAACATGTGATAAAATGCCATCGCCACGTATACCTGTTTCTTTGTTTAATACGGCACGCAAAATATCAGCGGTGTGTACAAGACCTTTCATTAAAATATCGGCACGTTTGTTTCGTACCAATTCCACGGCAATGTGCGATGCGGTAATGTCATCGGCACAATCGATGATTTCGAATGCATCTATGTTTAGGTTGTTTTCATCTGCAATACGTTTTATTTCTTGCGCTGGTCCACATAGTATTGCGGTTGCAAATCCCATTTCAAATGCACGTACGATTGACTTTAATGCGTGTTTGTCTGTTGCCATGGCCAATGCGATGGTTCGTGGTGTGTCTGGACGCATTTGTTTCAATATTTTTTCCAGGTTTTCGTTCATTTTATCTGTTTCCTTTATCGACTAAAAACGCCCATCTGGGCGTTTTGTTTTTTATGCCAAATCCTTAATTATTTTGGTTTGTGGGTCATACACACGTGGTTTACCCATATACCCCAAAGCCCTGTGATGTGCCGCGACCAAAAATTCTGGTAATGGTGAACATTCGCCCATATCAACCTTGGCGGCCAATTTCTTTTGAACATCATTTTTGCCCAAGAAATATCTTTCCTGGTCGGCCTCAATTGGCCTGTTATAGTGTCCCTGAATTATAACTAACTGCTTTCCTTCTGGTAACTTCATAATATCCATTGGGGTATAGAGCAACTCTTCAGATGTTTCTTCTTTGTCTTTGCCATCTGGTCCCTTTACGGTTTTTTTAGTCA
The DNA here is from genome assembly GCA_045654485.1 of Candidatus Enterousia sp. Classification (GTDB taxonomy): domain Bacteria; phylum Pseudomonadota; class Alphaproteobacteria; order Rs-D84; family Rs-D84; genus Enterousia. Next base: position 76,670 of record JAZONN010000016.1, read on the forward strand.
TTTTATTGCCCATCATTTTCGAGAAACGATCCGCCGTATCTGGATCGTTTTGTCGCATCACGATTTTGGCGGCGGTTGTTGAAATAATGGTTGCTTCGGCATCAGAACCATATTTTTCCGCAATCTGGTGCAAATCCTGACCGATAATTAGGTATGAAATCTTTTGGCCACGTCCTAAATCGGGACCTTGGATAACGGCCTGTAATTTTTGCATTTTTGGCATTTCGTCCAATACGAACAGTACCGGATAAGGCCCCAAAGTTTCTGCACCTCGCTTTGCCCCCGGTGCATTCGCCAGCAAGAAGTTAGACATTAACTCCAAGAAAATTGCAGTAATCGGATTCAATGCTTGTGCGTCAACCATATTAATGGACAGATACACCGATACTGGTTTCATTTTTCCATCACGTGGATCAATCATACCACGTAAATCTGAGAAGTGGAAATCCGAATGGCTGGTGCGATTGCGTACGGCGGCATTGCGGAATATGTTTAATCCCGACAGGGCGGTTGACATAATAGACCCACGTTCTTTGTCTGGTGTGCTTGCCAATTGGGTTAATTCTGTCACCGCACGATGTGAATATGAATAACGTAGTGCTTCATCCACGGCGGCCATAAACATATCTTTTTGTGGATCTGCCATCATAACCATTTGGTCGCCTTGCTTGCGGCGATTTTCAATTTCTTCGCCAATTGCAATTTGCGATGCGTTCAACCAATCTAAAATCATGGATAGTGATGCTTCTTTTCCACGCCAAGAATCTGGTATTTTTTCCCAAGTGCCAACATGCACATAGTTCATTGCGTTTAATTCGCCACGTTGCAGCATTGCGTGTGCCGCATATGCATTTGGATCATTTGTCATGGAAAGGTAATAATCGCCTAATACGGCGGCGTCTTCGGCATTAAATGTGCCATTGACCATGCGTGTATAGAAGTAGTCGTCGGCTTTGGCACGTTCGACTTTGGAAATTATATACTGAATAAATCCGGTCAATGCCGCACGACCTGTTATTGTCCAGTGTGGGTCGGCCGAAGATCCCGAACGGTCGGGGATTAATGTGTTTGCGATGGAATCGATATACAAATCACGTTCTTCGGCATTAAATGGTACGTGTCCTGGTGACAATGGGTTCCATGATGGATAATAAATTCCACGTGCTGGATCGTCTTGTCCGGCCCAATTCATAATGAATACCGGCCCAATTGTTGAACGATATGCGCTTGTTTTTTGCTTCAATTCTGGTTTTGGGTCGTTGATAATCATTGAAACTTTATCACATTCCAAGATTGTTGGTATAACAACACCTGCGGTTTTACCGGTTCCGGGGGGGGCAACGCACAATGTGGATAACGGTTCGTCAAACATCAATGGCTTACCCTTGAAATAGCCCAATACCATCATAAACCCTTTGAATAGTCCGTCTTTATTCTTAAAGTCCTGGGCCATCTTTTTTATATCGTCGGCGGATGCCTTTTGTGACGATTTTTTGTCAAATTTATCTTTGCTATGTGGGTTGAATTCATCGGTCATTGTTGCGTCAACCAAGAAAAAGTATCCGATAAATGGCAACAATGGTGTTATACATGGGTAATCCGGCCGTAATATGCAACGCATAAACCAAGACGGAATTTCCGCCAACACGGATAAACCGCCAGATGTCAAAGCGTGATTAAAAAATATATCTAACCATTGGCGTGTTGCTGGCGACCATCCATAACGCCAAATTTGTTCAATTGGGAATGCGCACGCAAACATAATTGCGGTCACCCACCATATTAAAATAGACCATCGGATTGACCAGAACTCTCGGGCCATAGGGGTACGTTCGTGTTCGTCATACGCCGATGATCGGAATATTTTTAACCCCTTGCCTTTGCCGGATGCTGATAAAATGTTGAATTTAATTGCCATGGTGTTAAGATTATATCAGAAAAAAAGTAATTTATAAATCAGGAAATGTAAAAAAATGAAAAATGTACCAAGAATTTTTATCGGAAATGATATTGCCGTCGGTGCATCTATTCCTGTGGCACGTGATGTGTCGCATTATTTGACACGTGTTATGCGTCGCCGTGATTGTTTGGTTTTTGGGGATGGTAATGAATATAATGCCATATTGTCCGAAGATGGTAAATTATTATTGGTTGGTGACAAAACCCCGCATTTAGACCCTTCGAATGATATTACATTAATGTTTGCGCCGATTAAACGTACGGATGATTTATTGAATATGGCGACTCAAATGGGGGTGGGGCGATTTTTGCCGGTTATAACCGAACGTACAAATGCCAATCATATAAACTGGGAACGTATGAATAAGATTGTGGTCGAAGCGTCTGAACAATCAAACCGCAATTCTGTACCAACAATTTTACCACCGTGTCGTTTTTCTGAACTGGATTTGTCGGGACTGGTTTTTGCGGACGAGCGTGCGGCATATGGGGCCACGACCGCAAGTGTTTCTGGTGGTGTAAAATCTATCTTGATTGGACCCGAAGGTGGTTTTTCTGATTCTGAATTTGCTTCATTGGATTCTGCCGGCGCCTGTGGTGTATCGCTTGGTAAAACGATATTGCGTGCCGAAGTGGCGGCTGTTGTCGCAATTGCGGGGGTGTTAAAGTAAAATGACCACACGTATTGCAAAGTTTATATCTGAATCTGGATATGCGTCACGACGTGCGGCCGAAGAATTAATCGTATCTGGTCGTGTGGCGGTAAATGGTGTTTGTGTTGAAACGCCTGTGTTCTTTGTGTCGGATTCGGATGTTGTTACGGTTGATGGGGTGGTTGTTGGCAGTCGTGTGCAAACCGAGCTTTATGCCTTTCATAAACCTATAAATACAATGACGACATTGCGTGATCCAAATGGCCGGAAAACAATATATGATTGCTTGCCGGATGAATATAAAAAATTGAAATATGTTGGGCGATTGGATTACAAGACAACGGGGTTACTGTTGTTAACAAATGATGGTGAATTGGCACGTCGCTTAACATTGCCGTCATCAAATATTCCACGTACATATATTGCAACTGTTAATAATCTTGATGAATCTGGTTTGGAACGTGCACGACGTGGCATGACGGTTGATGGTATACATTATTCTCCTATGAAGATAGATGTTTTATCGAACAATGAATTGCGTGTCGTAATTACCGAAGGCAAGAAGAATGAAGTTCGAATTGTTTTGCGTGCGTGTGGTTGTCCGGTTCGCAAATTGCATCGTATTTCATATGGGAATATTTTTTTAGAAAAACTACCCGTTGGAAAAATTAAAAAAATTTCACAGAAAACAATTGACGTGATGCTAAAATCTTTCTAATATTCTGTTAAAAGGAAGGGAGATTTTTATGAAAAAAATATCTGCGAAAAAAAATACAGTTAACAAAAAAAGCCCTGTTGTGCGTGCTGTTGCGCCGGCTGTGGAAAAGAAAGAAACAAAATTAAAACCATGTATCCATACTTGGTCTGTTTCGATTTATATTTATTGGTTTATAGTTTTGTTCTTCTTTGGTGCGTCTTTTTATATCTTGGGTCGTGCGCATAATACCAATTCGATGAAAGCGTCTGTTGCTGTTACAGAAGAGGCCTTGCTACAATCTGCAGAATATTATAACAATGCTAAACAGAGTTTGATGGATGGTAATGTTGATGCTGCATTGGTTGATTTGGCTGCTGCGATTGATGGTGGCGCCGCATCGGTTGATGCCTACATCTTGCGTGCCGAAGCGTATATGCAAAATGGTGATTATGCAAATGCTTTGACTGATTTGGATGTTGCTTTGTCCAAAGATCCAACAAGTGCCGTTGCATACTATGATCGTTATTTGTTGAATTTGCGTTTGGAAAATTACGAAGCGGCAATGGCGGATATTAACAATGCAATGGCTGCAAATACAACAAGCCCAAGTGCGATTTTGCAAATGCGTGATTTGTATGCTCGTCGTGGTCAGTTGAATTTGTGGTTAAAAAATTGGGAAGGTGCGGTTGCGGACTATACAAATTCCTTGTCTCGTCCAGAGGGTACGGTTGATCCAGGTGTTTATGCCGAACGTGCTGAAGCGTACACGGCGTTGGGTGAATTTCGTAAAGCAATCACAGATTATTCATCTGCGGTTCGTGTAATTTCTGAACAAATTCAAGGTGCGACCACATTGGAAGAACGTGAACGTTTGTCATCACGTGCGATGTCTTACTTTGAAAAATCTGCTGCTTTGAATTTGAGTTTGAGTGACATCGAAGCGACTCGTTTAGATTTAGAATCTGCATACACGATTGCGGTTGCGTTAAATGATGCCGACAGTATTGCACGTCTGCAACGTTTGATGAATGAATTAACAGATGTTGCGAATGTTTCTGCTGATGTTCCTGTGGCTGAAACAGATGTGCCTGAAACGCCGGTATCGGCAACATCTGAAACCGTGACAGAATAAACATAATCGCCCGTTTGGGCGATTTTTTATTGCCTTGAATCTTATTGATTTTATTTGCAATGACGTAAATATGGTTTATAATCACCCAAGTGCGAAGATGAAATTGTTCTTTTGTGCATCTAGAAGACAAGGGTGCAGAAACGAATGATTTTTCTTCGTAAAACAAAAAACTGAATAAAATGGAGAAGAAAATGGTATTTGGTTTATTTAAGAAAGATGTAAAGTTAAACGACCCTGTGGTTGTTGAAATTCCATACGGCGATACAACATTGCGTTTGGAAACGGGTCGTATGGCTAAGCAGGCAAATGGTTCTGTTTTGGCGACAATGGGTGAAACGATGGTTTTGGCGACGGTTTGTGCGGAAAAATCCGCTGTCGAAGGCCAAGATTTCTTTCCTTTGACGGTTGATTATCAAGAAAAATTTGCATCTGCTGGTCGTATTCCTGGTTCGCGTGATAGACGTGAAGGCAAAGCGTCTACTGCAGAAACGTTAACTGCACGTTTGATTGACCGTCCAATCCGTCCTTTGTTCCCAGAAACATTTAAGAACAAAGTTCAAATTATTGCCCAAGTATTTTCATACGATAAAAAGAATCAACCTGACATTTTGTCTATGATTGCATCGTCTGCTGCTTTGGCATTGTCTGGTGTTCCTTTCCAAGGTCCAATTGGTGCGGCACGTGTTGGCTATATGGACGGCAAATATGTATTGAATCCATCTAAAAAAGCCGTTGAAGAATCCGAAATGGATTTGGTTGTTGCGGCGACCAAAGATGGTGTTTTGATGGTTGAATCCGAAATTGGTGAATTGGACGAAGCGACTGTATTGGGTGCGGTTAAATTTGGTTTTGATGCCCAACAGGCGGTTATCAATGCGATTAACGAATTGGCGGCCAAGGCGGGTAAAGAACGCTGGGAAACACCTGAAAAGACATCAGAACAATTGGCGATGGAATCTGACTTTGTGCGTTTTGAATCAGAAATCGAATCTGCGTTGCAAATCAAAGAAAAATTGGTTCGCTTGGAAACTTTGGCGAATATTCACGCTGCGGCCAAGGCGCGTATCCCAGAATTATTCCCTGAATCCGAACGTGCTGCATCTACATTGGAATCGTGGGCGGATGAAGTTGTTGAAAATATAACTGCACGTATTATGCGTGGCAACATTTTGGCGGGCAAACCACGTATTGACGGTCGTGACAATAAAACTGTTCGTCCGATTGAAATTGAATTGGGTGTATTGCCACGTGCACACGGTTCTGCATTGTTTACCCGTGGTGAGACCCAGGCATTGGTAACATTGACATTGGGTGGTGGCAAAGACGCATTGCCAATTGAATCTTTGGATGGTTCCGAAGAACGTGATTTCATCTTGAACTATAATTTCCCTGGCTATTCCGTTGGTGAATGCAAGGGCTTGAAATCACCGGGGCGTCGTGAAATTGGTCACGGTAATTTGGCGTGGCGTGCGGTTCATCCAATGGTACCATCACGCAGTGAATTTGACTACGTAATCCGTATTGTTTCGGACATTTTGGAATCGAACGGTTCTTCGTCTATGGCGACCACATGTGGTGCGACATTGGCGATGATGGACGGTGGCGTTCCAATGAAACGTCCGGTTGCGGGTATTGCGATGGGCTTGATAAAAGAAGGTGACGATTACGCAATCTTGACCGACATTTTGGGCGACGAAGATCACTTGGGTGATATGGACTTCAAAGTGACTGGTACAGACCAAGGTGTAACTGCGTTGCAGATGGATATTAAAATCACGTCTATTACTTTTGAAATTATGGAACGTGCATTGGCTCAGGCAAAAGATGGTCGTATGCACATCTTAGGCAAAATTGAAAAAGCAATCAAAAAGCCACGTGAAAAAGTGTCCGAATATGCGCCTCAGGCATATATGATGAAAATCAATCCAGACAAAGTTCGTGAAGTTATCGGCAAAGGTGGTTCTGTGATTCAGGCCTTGGTCCGTGAAACAAACACGATTATTGATTTGGAAGATGATGGTACTGTAAAAATCATGGCGACAACCAAAGAAGATGCAGATGAAGCAATTCGTCGTATCAAAGACATCGTTGCCGAACCAGAAGTTGGTGAAATCTATAAAGGTACGGTGTCCGGTATGAAAGATTTCGGTCTGTTTGTAAAAATCATGAACGGATTTGAAGCGTTGGTACATATTTCTGAAATCACCGGCGAACGCTTGGCAAAAATCGAAGATGCCAAAATCAAAGAAGGTGACACGGTATATGTTCGTTACTTGGGTGCCGACAAACGTGGCAAAACGCGTATGTCAATGGTTGGTATCGACCAAAAGACAGGCGCAGAAATTAAAAAATAAGGTCTGTTTATGAAGCCAGAACAATTAAGTTGGACGGATAAACAGTGGGCGGCGCACCTGGGGTGTGTCGTCCAAGACGTTCCAAAGTTCAAACATTATTTAGAGCATAATTTTTGGTTGGGAATCTGGGAAGAACGCGGTACGAAATTGAAATATGCGGAAATTCAGATGCGTCATGACACGCCATCTGGCAATGTTCGTTATGTGCCAATGGCAACATCGCATGGGTTTAATATATCGTTGGCTGATATGGTTGAATATACAAATAACGAATTTATCCCATCATTGGAATTAAAACCCGCCGTTGCAGGTTTGCGTGGTGTTCCGCCAAAAATTTTGCAAATGTTGCACATTGAACAAAACAAAAAAGAGAGATAAAAAATGGATATGGAATCATTAATGGCCCAAGCGGCTGAATTGCAAAACAAAGTTGCTGTCGCCCAAGAACAATTGGGTAATACGGTTGTCAAAGGCATTTCCGGTAACGGCGAATGTATTGTTGATTTGTCGGGTAAATATGATTTGTTGAAATTGGTAATAAATCCTGATGTTTTGGCACGTGGTGCGGATGCGGTGGCTGCTGCGGTTATGGCGGCGTATGGTGATGCCAAATCCAAGGCGGACAGCATTATCGACCGTGTAATGGGGGCGGCGACTGCGGGTGTTTCGTTGCCGTAATTTTTCATAAACTATGAACGCCGACCAGACGGTCGGTGTTTTTTTATTGTCTTTAAATGTTTTTTTGCTTTCCACGACGTAGGTTTTATGTTAAAATAAATATAAAAAATATGGAGTTAGGGGATGTCATTCTTCAAAAATACTGCAAGCTTATTGGCAATAATGTGCGTAATTCCTGCGGCGCATGCGGCGACCGCCCGCCCAAGTGTACTGGCGACTGCGACTGGTGTATCTGCATCTGGCAGTGTTCGTCGTATGCCTACAATGACGGCAGTTATTAAAAATTCAACGACGACGACATCGGCTTCGACGGGTTCGACATTGTTGAACAATTCGGAATGTATCGATGCGTATTCTGCCTGTATCAAGGGTGCGGATGCATGTGGTCAAAACTTTGAAGAATGCACGAACAAGGTTTTGTTTCATGCCCAAATGCCCGAATGTTTGTCCACTTTGGCGCAATGTAGTGCATCCGGCATAACCGATTTGTTTGGGACATCGACTGTGTCTGCATTGGCATCTGGTGCAACAACAAATTCTTATGGCGAAGTGACCGATTATATGTACCCATTGGACGGCAGCGTAATGGGGCAAATGATTAATGCGGCGGCAATTGCAAATAAATATGATACCCAAACCTGTGTAAAACGTTATTCAAGTTGTCTGCGCAAGGATAGTGTATGTGGCGAAGATTTCGAATTATGTACCACACCAAATGAATTTAAGAAGCAGGCCGTATTCTGTGCGTCAACATTGGCACGTTGTCAAAGTGCCGGCTTGACCGAATTGTTTGGTTCTGCGACTGCGAACGCAACCCCAACTGCAACAAGTCGTATTGGCATGATGATAGAAGAGGGTGCGGCGTTGGCGGCCGTAAATGCGGTGTCCACATGTTATAAAGTGGCCGATCAATGTATGTTGAACGCATGTGCGGAAAATCCATATATGTGTTTTGAATCGGCAACTGCATCCGAACAAGCGATTGCAAAAAGTGTTGTTGCCGGAACTGTTCCTGAAACGGGTGATATGATTGATGTGTCGCCATCTCAAAAAAGTGCGGTTCGCAAACATATCCGTGGATACTGTGCAGAAACAATCGGAACAAACAAATATTGTTTTGCGACATTCTTAACAAATGGTCTGATGCCATCATCATCACAGCTGCTGGACGAAGATAATCAAGAGTCCGTATTTGATATGGCGTACGATGCACGTATGAATTCGGCCATGAAATCCAAAGTTCAAGATATGATTAATGATTTTGACGAACGTGCAAAATCAAAATGTGTTGCAACGTTTAAATCTTGCGCAATGCGTTCTTGTGGTGATGGTTCAGGTGCGGCGTGTTATTCGTTGGTATTTGGTCATCAAACCGACAAATCAATTAATAATGAAAATGCATATGCACAAATTAAAAATGGCTGTGCAGCAATTGTAAATACGGATGCAAACTGTGTTTATGCGGCACAACACGCAAATGCGGCCGGTTTGTATAATTATCAATTCTCGAAACAAGATGCATTTGCAACATTGTTCCCTGAATATGATGGTGGTGCGGAATCCGATCCGTTAAGCATTGTTGCCGAATTGAACGCAACGTTATCATCGTCGTATAACGAAGCGGCGGTTGCACAAATGCGTAAACAATGTCAATCTGTTGCGACGGGCTGTGTAAAATCAATGTGTGGTACAGATTACGAAAATTGTTATCGTCGTCGTTCGGATATATTCTCGTCTTTGACAAATACAAACGATGCTGCGTTCAACAAATCTATGAACAAAGTAAACGGCGTATTGGATTACACAATCATTTTGGGTATGTGTGTTGATACGGTGAAAAATTCCGATGCATGTACAGAACACTTGGCGATAGAGGCCGCAAAATTAAAAATTGCGGATGAAATGGATAAATCCGTATGGGGTGGTTCTTCGTCTGCACGTGGTGCATGGATTGATGCGGGCGCGGGTATCCATATGGAATCTGTAACCGAAGAAACAGATGTTCAACAGACAGATGACCAAGGCAACAAATTATGCACAGACAATTGTGGTTCAATTGGCGTATGTGGGTCAATGTCAACCAAAGAATGTGGTGCGCATGATACACCTGCGATGATTTCATACACATCATATGTCCAATCCCAAGCGGCCAATTCATTATTCAAAGATTTAATTTATGATTTGGAAATCGAAGCCCAGGCCGCATATAACGCCAAATTGACATATCAAATGAACCAATGCATGAACGAAAATGCAACCGGCGGTATTGTTGGTAATCGTGATATGGGCGGTTCGTATGCATGGGTTAAATTACGGGGCAATAAAATCCCAGATGATTACAATGTAAATGGTATCCAATCGGGTCAAATGGTGGCAAGTAATGATTTGTACAATTCGTTCTGTCGTGTACGTGTAACATTGCAATCGTCCGACAAAGCGATTCAAGATGCGTTAACGGGTACAAATTCAACGGCATACTTTGCGGTTGGTGACGGATTTACATGTGGATCATGGTTGTCAACGGATGTGTTGACTACATTGGCAAATGCCGCCGCCAAAGATGCGGTCAAAGACATGGAAAAACGCCAAAAATCCACACGTATTATCACGACGATCTTGGGCGGAATCGCAACCACAACCGGCGGCGGATTCTTGGGTCAAAAATTGGCCGAAGATGGTCTTGATGATTGGAATTCAAATAGAAAAGAAAAGTTGGCTGATAAAGTTGACGATGATATTGATATTGTTATCAACTTTAACCGCTGGAATAAAGACAAAGCAGACGATGTATTAGACATTTTGGAAGACAGCAAGAAAGCATCTTATTTCAAAGATTGCGACACAGATAAGTTAATAGAACTGCTAAAAATCGCCTTAAAGTCAGATGTCACAGTAGATGGTGATACAGATGGTGATTGTGTGTATCTAAACAACAATGGTGGCAATTTGCAATGCGTAACTGAAGGGGAAAAGACAGCTGCTACAGCAGAACAACTTATCAAAAAGGCTCAAGACCTTGCGGTAAAGGAAGCGAAAACATGTGAAAGAAAAGAAGGTGCCGAAGCTGAAGAGAAAGATAAAAAAAATAACGGCTGGACCAAGGGCGGTGGCGCAACATTGGGTGCGGTTGGTCTTGGGGTGGTTGGTACCGGTGCGATATATCATATCACCAAAGCGGCACAAGATGCCAAATTAACCGAAGCTGAACAGGCCGCCTATGACGAATTCATGGAATCCGTTGGATCGAAAATCAGATGTGTTGTTGGTCATGAAGAGATCGCATCCTTTGGTCAATTCGTACCAATGTACAATGAATAAAACCTATACCTTTGGTATCCAAAATCCCCCCACACGTGGGGGATTTTTTTTGTCCCCAAATGTCCTGTTTTTATTCTTTTCTGTCATCCCGTGGCTTGACCACGGGACCCAGATACCACCTTTTTTTAACCCGATTTATCTGTTGGGGCGCTGTCATCCCAATGTTTCTTATTCGACTATATAATATCCTTATAAAACGTGGGCAATCACTTGGCTGATATACCTTGAAAACCGCAAAGTTATATTTTATACTGCATACGATATGAAAATTTTAAACCGATATTTTGCGCGCCAATTAATTGCGATATTTATTATGCTAATGCTGGTTTTGACCGGATTGGCATGGATGATGCAAATTATGTCTATGATGAAATTTTTGCTAAAGTACGGTATAAATATTGGTGATTTCTTGGGACTAACCGCATTAATGATTCCGTTTATTGCATCAATTATTGTGCCGTTTGTATGCTTTATTGCGGTAATGTTTGTTTACAACAAAATGATATCTGATAACGAAGTCACGGTTATGGCTGCGTCTGGTATGTCACCGTGGCAAATTGCACGACCGGCCGTTCGTTTGGGGGTGGTGTTAACGTTGTTAAATTTGCTGTTAAACATTTGGATTGTGCCAATTAGTCAAAGCACATTCTATGACACGCAATGGAATCTGCAATATGGTATGGCCCATATGAAATTGCAAGAAAGTGCCTTTACCGAAATCGCAGATGGTTTGGTTGTTTATGTTGACAAGGTTTCTGGTCATGATTTGGGCCAAGTTATGTTGTCAGACCGTCGTGAAGGTTCCGCCACAAACACAATCTTTGCCGAAAAAGGAAAATTGGTATCGACTGTGCGTGGACTGTCTTTGGTTATGACAAATGGTTCGTTGCAATCAAGTGGTAATCACATGATAACCGGCACATTTGACAAATTTGATATGGATTTAAATGTTGTAGAAAAGAGTGGTTCTTCGTCTTTCCGTGTTCGTCGTATTCCAACATCTCAATTGGTGCGTGTTGTATTTGATGCCGAAACCAAGAAACAACATAAAATGATTTTAACCGAATTGTGTAATCGTTTTATTAGTCCGCTTATGAATTTATTGTTGGCTATGCTGTGTGCAACGATTTTATTGCGTTCGTCCTTGTTGCGTCGACGTGCCAGTTTTGCACCAATCGCATCCGTTGCGGCAATGGCAGGAACAATGGCATTGTATATGGCGGCAACCAATATGATTTCAAGTTTGACCGACTTTGTAATATTATCGATTGTGGTCTTGGTAATTGTGGGGGGCGTATTTATCGCATTGGTTCGCAAATGAAGAAAATAACTATATCTTTGTTTGGTTATTTTGCGTGTATGTCTGCATATGCGATATCAATTAATGCCGATGAACCACGTACAATTGTCGCCGACCGTATTGAATATGATTTTAAAGCAGAAACAATAAAAACATCTGGTAATACAGAAATTGTTAATAAATCGGGGCAAAGAATGACTTTGACTGATTCGTACATAACCCAATCTGGTGCAGAATTATCGGGTACAGATATAAAATTATGGTTGGGTGATCATGTTTATGTGGAATCCGAAAATATAACACGTCGTGGCGATTTAACAATTGCACGCAATGCGACATTTACCGCATGTGATGATTGCGATGCATACGGTGATGCTTGGGAAATATCAACGTATAAAATTATACACGATATGGATACACGTATGTTGGAATTTTATAGTCCTGTATTACGTACATATGATATTCCCATTCTATGGTGGCCATACTTTGAAATGCCGGACCCTGGTGTTAAATACAAAACTGGTTTTTTGATGCCAGATTTTGAATCGACAAATAAAATGGGAACGCAAATTAACGTACCGTTTTATATTTCTATATCAGATACGCACGATATGACGGTGACGTTATCGTATTTGACCCAAGAAAACCCAATGTTTCAATTGGAACACCGCTTAAACGCAATGTATTCGGAATATAGAACATCTGGTTCTTTTACCCACAATAAAGCGGGTGAAAATCGTTGGCATATCTTTAACGATGATGTGATTGAATTGGGTGACAATGCACGTGCCACAATTTTCTTGGAACGTACATCTGATAAAACTTATTTGCAGAAATACGGATTTTATGGCGATCAACCTTATTTGGATTCTGGTGCGACGTTGGAATTGTTTGGCCAAAGTAGTTACGTTGTTGCCGATACCCACATATTCCAAGAACTGCGTAATGGCGAATATGGGTCGAATCGATATACCGCACCCGACGGTAATATCTTACCAAATATTCGTGCTGTACATCAAACCGCACCTTTGTTTGGTGAAACCTATGCTACATTTGGTGCGGATGTATTGGGAATATCCGGTGACGGCAGCGCTTCACAACGTTTAATCGGTGATGCGCGTTTGACGACACCTTGGACATTGTGGGGTGGCAATCGCATAACGGCCAGTGTTTCCGCAAGATATGATTTGTACCATTTCGATAATACCATTATGTTGGACAAGAATGCTTATTCTGGTTTTAAAAATAGGTTTTTGCCAAGTGGTTATATCGAATGGGGCTTGCCAATGTTTCGTGCATCTGAAAAATGGACACAAACGATTGAGCCACGTGCACGCTTTACGATGATGCGTCATTTGGATGAAGAATCTTTTGCGTTAAGCAATGATTCCGCCGGAACAATTTTAACGGATTCGACATTGTTTTCTAACAACCGTTTTTCTGGCTTGGATTTATGGGAAAACGGTACGTATGCAGATTATGGTGTTCGTTGGTCGGCGTTTAATCCAACCGGCCATATGGTCGAAGTGTTCTTGGGACAATCGTACGATTTTACAGACCGGCCAAATATTGATTTGAATAGTGGTTTTCACAATGGTTTGTCCGACTATGTTGGTCGCATTGGCTATACCAATCCAGATTGGTTTAATTTGGCAACAAGGTTTAGATTAAACCAAGACACCTTGGCATTGCATCATATGGAAACGACCGCCAATATCGGTACATCAAAAAATTTCTTGAACGTCGGTCATATATGGTCCCGTAACCTAAGTGATGATTGGACCGAAAATACAGATATTAACGAAGCGGTCATTGGTGCTGGGGTTCAATTGACAAATCGTTGGTCTATGCGCTGGGATGCGATTTATAATATGGAGGTTCGTCAATTCCAACGTCACACAGGTGGATTTTTCTATACCCATCCGTGTTATTATTTATCTGTGGAATACCGTCGTGATAATGCAATAAAAGAGGACTATGTCGGCACAACCACATTCCAATTCCGATTTGGTATGGCAATAAATGGCCAACAATATTAAAGGTTGTATAACAAAGGGGGAAATAATGTACAAATTAATTGGGGTTATTGCTGCGTTATTGATTGTGGCGCCGTCTCATGCTGCGATGGTTGTTGCAACCGTTAATGGTCAGCCGATTACAGATACGGATATCACCGTGCGCACCCAATTGATGGCACGTCAAGGCAAGACGTCCACCGACAATCGTCGTGTCGCATTACAGAATATAATTGACGATAACGTCAAATTGGCATATGCGGCAAATTACAATGTGTCGCCCGATGATAAAACGGTTGATACAGAATTAAAGAAAATGAATATGGCTGATTTAACGGCGGCCCAACGGGAAATGGCACGTTCGGCATTACGTGCGGAAATTGCATGGCAGATAATTGTTGCACGTACTATTATGCCGTCTGTTGATACGTCCGCCGAAGATGTGGCGACCGAACGTGCGAATTTGGCCCGTGAACACGGTTTGCCAATTGAAATGACAATTGTACGTTTAACCGATATTCCGTCCGATGTTGCTGGTAAATTAACCCGTCCAAAATCTTGTGACGATGCGATGGATATGGCACGTGCGCTGGGTGGTGTGCCACAGCGTTTTACCGCATTACAGTATGAATTATCTGCCGATATTCGTGAACGTGTTGCGGATCTTGCAAATTTAACTTGGTCACCTGTTGTTGATGGTTCTGTATTATTGGTATGTTCGACCAAAAAGACCGATGAATATAAAAATTTGGACGATATAATCAAACAAAACGCAAAATATAAACAAGCCATGTTTTTGGCCGACCAGCAACTGAAACAATTGCGTCGCAGCGCGGTAATTGTAATTAATGATGACAGGTATAAATTATGAAAACAATCCTATTTAATTTAACCGATGCCGAGTTAGAAAAATATATCACAGATATGGGGCAACCAAAGTTTCGGGCCCGTCAAATTCGTGAATGGCTAAATCGTGGTGCGCCGGATTTTTCTGTGATGAAAAATATACCGGAAACATTGCGTACTGATTTGGATTCTTGTGCCCAAACATTGCCTGTGAATATTGTGCGCCGATTGGTGTCGTCTGATGGCGAAACGACAAAATTTTTGTTGGAATTAAACGATGGGGAACAAATTGAATGCGTATTAATGCGAACAACGTACGGTAACAGTGTTTGTGTTAGTTCCCAAGCCGGCTGTGCCATGGGGTGTAAATTCTGTGCCAGTACTTTGTTGGGACTGCGTCGTAATTTAACCGCAAATGAAATTTATTCTCAGATATTGGTTGCGCAATGGGAATTACGTGGTGACAGATTATCGGATAAACCAATTCGTCCAAATGGTGATGCGAACAATGGCGACGTATCGCATATCGTGATTATGGGTACGGGCGAACCTTTGCAGAATACCGAAAACGTAATTGATTTCATAGAACGTGCCAATAAAGAAATGGGTATCGGTTGGCGCCGTATAACGGTTTCTACGTGTGGTATAGTGTCTGGCATAGATCGTTTGATTGAATGGGGACGGCCGATTAATTTGGCAATATCTTTGCACGCCCCGACCGATGAATTGCGTTCTACAATTATGCCAATAAATAACAAGTATAAAATTGGCGAAGTTATGGATGCCGCTTGGCGTTTCACGGACCTGCATAATCGTCAGTTGATGATTGAATATATCTTGTTGGGGAAACGTGACACAGATGGTGAAACGATGTTGTATAATGCCGCACCCGAACACGCCGAACAATTATCTGAAATGTTGCGTGGCAAAAATTGTATGGTAAATTTGATTCCATGGAATGCGGTTGATGAACGTGACTTTGCGTCTCCGTCGGGCAATGCGGTACATCGTTTCCAAGATATGTTAATCAAAAACGGTATTCACACACGTATTCGTCGTGAACGTGGCACGGACATTGGGTCTGCGTGTGGTCAGTTGCGTTTGAATAACGCACGTCAAGGCAACAAAAAGTAAAAATAATACACCGGCAAATGCCGGTTTTTTATTGCAAGTTGATATTTAATCTTGTATCTTACAAACGCAATTATCACAGGGGAAAAATATGGACGAAAAAAAATTATCGTTTGAAGAAGCGTACTCTCAATTAATGGATTTGGTAAAGAAAATGGAATCGGGTGGTTTGCCATTGGCCGATTCTGTTGCCGCATATGAACAAGGTATAAAATTAAAGGCATACTGCGAACAATTGTTAAAAGAAGCAGAATTAAAAATCGAGACATTAAAAGTCGGTGCTTAAAAAATCAAATTAAATGGATATATTGTGGCGGAAAAAAGTAAATTAACCCCCGTAATGCAACAATACGTGGATATGAAATCCGAAAACCCAGACGCATTGTTGATGTTTCGTCTGGGGGATTTTTATGAATCATTTTTTGAAGATGCACGTACAATTAGTTCGGTCTTGGGGTTGGTGTTAACAGCACGTGGTACAGATGGTGACGGTAATTCCATACCAATGTGTGGGATACCTTGGCATGCTGCGGACAATTATTTTGGTCGCTTGGTGCGTAATGGTTATAAAGTTGCGCTGGTTGAACAAATGGAAACACCGGCTCAGGCCAAAGAACGTGGGCACAAATATATTGAACGTAGTGTCGTTCGTGTTTTGACACCTGGTACATTAACAGATGAAAATTTATTAACGCCCACACGTTCAAACTTTTTGATTGCGGTTATGCCGTGTGCGGGCGGTAAATACGATGTTGCCGGATGTGATATTTCAACAGGTGAATTTTTCATTGGACAAACAGGCGAATTGTTTGATGATATGACACGTATAAATCCGGCCGAGATTATATATCCATTTGGCTGCGCCGAAGAAAAAACAATTGCGCACTTACGTGATGTATTCAAAACAACCCCCGTGTATGAGAAGTTATATCATCGTTCAGACATAGACGTTGTTGTATCTCGTGTGTTTGGTGGTGTGGTTGATGTTCATTCTGTTACACGCATATCGGATAATGCCATATGTTTATTGGCGGGTTATTTATTTAACACCCAACGTGGTGCACCAATCACATTTCGTGCGCCATATACATTCAAGTCGGGACGTCAATTATTGATTGATTCTGCCACTTGGCGAAGTTTAGAAATTGATGCACCAATCAATGAAGGTGGCACATGCTTAATCGATGTGCTGGATAAAACCAATACGGCGGCGGGCGCACGTAAATTGCGTTCATATTTACGTTGTTTGTCGGGTGATGCATCGGAAATAGTTTCAAGACAAACCCATATTGCACATTTTTTGGCCAATCCCGATGTTATGGGTATGGTATCTAATATGCTGTCTGGTATTCCGGATGTTGGTCGTTCTTTATCACGTTTATTATCTGGTCGTGGCACGCCACGTGATTTACGTCATGTTTCTGATTTTATGGCTGTATTGCCAAGGGCTCAGATTTTATCTGCCCGTCTTGATGCGATATTTGCGCCACGCTTTGAATCGATTAATGTTCACGATGAATTGGGAATGCGTTTATCACGTGCCTTGTCCGATGAATTGCCAACATTCTTTCGTGATGGCGGTGTAATTCGTGATGGTTTTGATATTGCGTTAGATAATATGCGTGCGTTATCACACGGCGCACGTGAAACGATTGCGGCATTACAATCCGAATACATATCTCAGACGGGAATTAATACATTAAAGATAAAATACAATAATATACTTGGATATTTTATTGAAATTCCGTCTGCTCGTGCGGAATCAATGATGCGTCCAGATTCTGGCTTTATACATCGTCAAACAATGGCGGGTAATATGCGTTTTACTACGTCCCGTTTGATTGAGTTGGATAATAGTGTACGAAGTGCCGCCGAAAAGGCCGCTGCAATTGAAGCGGACATAGTAAACAACTTTATTGAATCAATTCGTACAATTTCTGATGATTTATTATCGACGGTTGAATTGTTGGCGGATGCAGATGTGTGGGTGTCATTGGCAATGGTGTCAGATTTGTATTCATGGGTTCGTCCGCATATAACCGATGATTGTTCGTATGATGTTGTTGGTGGTCGTCATCCTGTAATAGAATCTGTGTTACGTAGTCATGGTGATAATTTTGTTAAAAACGATTGTAATTTAAACGCCAATGCGATTGCATTATTAACTGGTCCTAATATGGCTGGAAAATCTACATATTTACGTCAGAATGCTATAATTGTTGTCTTGGCGCATTTGGGATCATATGTGCCGGCAACATCTGCGACCATCGGCATTTGTGACCAATTATTTAGTCGTGTTGGTGCATCTGATAACTTGGCGGCGGGACAATCAACCTTTATGGTGGAAATGAGTGAAACAGCCAACATCTTAAACCGTGCAACCCGTCATTCATTTATTATTTTTGATGAAATAGGGCGTGGAACGGCAACATACGATGGCATGGCAATTGCCCAAGCGGTCTTGGAATTTTTAGATGAAATGCAGCCACGCACACTGTTTGCAACCCATTACCATGAATTGACATCATTGGTATCAAATGGTGGGTTAAATCATGTATCGTGCTTAACAATCGATGTTCGTGAACATAATGATGGAATTGTGTTTATGCATAAAATTGTTGCGGGCATTGCAAATCGGTCCTATGGTATTCATGTGGCGAAAATGGCGGGTATGCCATCATCGGTTGTTGCCCGTGCCGAATGTGTATTAAGTGCTTTGGAATCCGAACGTGGTGCGCTTGTTCCAGAATGTGCACCTGTGGTGGCTCAGAAACCGACCGTACGTAAAAAATCGGCCGTGTCGGATAACTTGCCGCCACCTCAGTTAAACTTATTTGGGTAATGCAATGATATCTGGTTGGGTAATATTGGATAAAGATTCAGGGCTGTTTTCACGAACGGCGGGTGGTCGCATTGCGCGTATGTTGGGTACAAAAAAGTTCGGACATATTGGCACGTTGGACCCCATGGCGACGGGTGTTTTGCCAATTGCGATTGGCGATGCGACGAAAATGATACCTTTTGTAGAAGACCTTAATTCCCACACCAAAGAATATTTGTTTTCGTGTCAGTTTGGTTTTGAAACAGATACATTGGACATAACTGGTCGTGAAACAAATCATTGTGATATTATCCCGACGGACGTCGACATATTGGCGGCATTACCGCAATTGACGGGTCGTATTATGCAAACGCCGCCTTTGTATTCTGCGGTTCATATTGCTGGACAGCGTGCCCATGAATTGGCACGTCGTGGTCGTTCTGTTGAAATGCCCGCCCGTCCGGTTGAAATTTTTGAATTAGAATACTTGGGTTATCGTGATGGTGCGTGGCAATTTCGTACACGTTGTGCGACCGGTACATATGTACGTTCATTGGGGCGTGATATTGCGAAAATCTGTGGCACGTATGCGACGGTTGATATGATACGCCGTGTGCATACAAACGGTTTTGATATATCTGATGCGGTAAAACTTGATTTTTTGGAAAAAGTGTTTAATAATAGTGGGGATTTGGGAAAATATCTCAAACCGGTTGATTTTGGACTGGGGGACATTCCGGTTCTGAATCTGGCGGATAAAGACGGCGATTTTTATAAAAATGGTGGCTTTATCCGGACGGACGTATCCGATGGCATGTATCGCATATATGTGGGAAATGTGTTCATTGGTGTTGGTGTTGTAACATCCGGCATATTGCGTCCAAAACGAACAATTTAACAAAAGGAAAAATACAATGTCCGTTACAAAAGCAAAAAAATCTGAATTGATTCAGACATATAAAGTATCTGAAAAAGATAACGGTGGTTCTGTTGAATCCCAAGTTGCGGTTTTGACTGAACGTATTCGCAATTTGACAGAACACATGAAATCAAACCACAAAGATAATCATTCTAAACGTGGTTTGTTGATGATGGTTAACCGTCGTAAAAAATTGTTGGCCTATATCAAGAAACGTAATTCTGATGATTACGAATCCTTGATTAAAAAGTTGGGCTTGCGTAAATAAAAAATATCCGGCGATTGCCGGATATTTTTTATTATAAATCAAACTGTTTTTATGATATAATATATCCAAAGTTATGAAGAAACTATTAACGTGTTTTTTCGCAATTATGGTTGTTGCGCCGGCTGCCGTTGCGGCAGATGGCGGTATTTCACGTGTGATTCCAACGGGATCATCAAATGCGACGACGTCAGACACCAAATCATCTGTGGCCCGTACGACCAAAATGGATACAAAAAACGTCGATACGAATACAGTATCCACATCTGTGCGAAATGCTGTATCACGTGTGTTTTCTGGTGCGCCTGCGGTTCCGGCGTATAAATCTGCGGATGTTGTTGCACGTTCTGGTGTTGCATCACGTGGTGCGACGGGGCAAACGTCATCTGAAAAATTAAGTGCGGCGGTCAATACGGTTGGTCGTAATTCTCGTGTTTCTTCGGCCAGTATTAACAGCGACCCATCCGTTCGTCGTGCGGGTTTGACTTTGCGCCCCAGTACGGCTGAGGTTGGTGGTCGTGCCATTATTGGTGACACGGGTGTTCAAACCGGTTCCAATATTGACGAAGCGATACGTGGTCTGAATTTCCGTGCGGCGTCGCGCAATGAAATATCTGCTGAATCTATTGCGGCCGCAACCGAAGTGTTGGAACAAACGGCGACATTAAATAAATCGTGCCAGCAACAATATAATGATTGTATGGATCAATTCTGTGCGGTAATTGATGCGAACCAAGGTCGTTGTTCGTGTTCGTCAAACTTGTCCCGTTATACCAAGGTTGAAGACGCCGTCAAAGAAGCCAACACCCAATTAAACGAAGTTGCACAACGTATTCGTTATGTTGGTTTGTCTGCGGATGAAATCCGTGCTATTATGAACGAGACCGAGGCCGAAGCCGCCTTATCTGGTTCTGTTGATACATCTGAAACACGTTCTATGTTGGAAGAAATCGAAGAAATGATACGCAATCCCGTATCAACGACGTTCCATTCATCCGATACCGGTTCGACCAGTTTGGATTTGGACTTAGATTTCACATCAGAATCTGCGGATTTATTTAATTTGGATTTCTTAAACACCGACGGGGGCAGTTTTTCAAACCTGCGTGGCACAGATTTATACAATGCGGCCAAACGTCGTTGCAATAATGTATTAAAAGAATGTAAAGAGGCCGGTGCAACGTCCAACCAAATTACCGGTAATTACGACTTGGCAATTGATAAAGATTGTATCGCATATGAACAGGGCTTGGTAAAAATGAATGATACCCTGCGTTCAAATGTGCGCAGTGCGAATTTAATGTTGCAAAAAGCCCGTCTGGCGGTATTACAGAATAAAAACCAATACGATGCCAAGGGGTGTATTGCGGCATTGGAAAATTGTATGTTGGACGATATGGTTTGTGGCGATGATTACTTAAAGTGCGTTGACCCGACCAAGCGTTACATCGACGAAAACGGCAATGTCGTATTGGGGCAAAGAATTGCCGATATTACCGACTTTATGGTGGATTACAATAACGCAAATATAAATGCGGAATTCTTGGGTGATGCATACAACATGACATTGGACGTTGACACGTGTAAAGACAGTGGAAAAGACGGTGGAAGTGACGGTTCGTGTGTCGCGGGATATTTGTTAAAGAAAATTGGTACCAAACAAAACGTCACCGAAGAGGGGTTGTGTCGTGCCGTATTGGACAAATGCCAACGTTATACATACGATACCGATGGTAAATATAAATCATATAACGATATAATTGTACATTATGTGCAACGTGCAATGGTTAATATCCGTGCGTCCCAGCATCAGATTATTTCCGATTATGCATCGTCGTGTATGACCGACATTGCCGCATGTTATAATCAACAGGTCACCCAAGTAAACGCTTGGTCAACCAGTGCTAGTGTCAACAGCATCTATAACATCATGCGTGGTGCGTGCCGTAATGTTGCATTAACATGTGCCTATGCGGTGTTCTATAAAGATGAAGAATCTTGTAAACAGGGTGATGAAGGTCAGTGTATAGAAAGTATTTCTGAAATGTTCTATCAATCGTTGCTGTGTCCGGCAAATTCAACATACGTCAGCAAAAACTCTAACAGCACCGGTGACGTTAATACGCATTGTGCGTGTAATGAAGGATATGAAGTTTGGGGAACGTCCTGTGTCGCCGCATGTCTAGGTGACGAAAAACGTAACCTATCAACCGGTGTATGTCAAAAGACAACAACCTAAGAATAATTATCCAAAATATCTTTTAATTCCAACATATCGTCGGGCATTTTGGATTTAAACTTCATTTTTTTGCCGGTAACAGGGTGGATAAATTCCAACACTTCTGCGTGTAACATTTGACCATCATGTTCGCGTAAGAAATCCAATAATTCCATGTTTTTTACGCTGCCCAAACGTGTGCTGCCACGGCCATAGATTGGGTCGCATAATACCGGAAACCCGTGTGCAGACAAATGTACGCGAATTTGATGTGTGCGACCGGTATGCAATGTACAACGCATTTGTGAAATACCTATACGTGACCAAGCGTCAATAACGGCGACATCGGTATGTGCGTGTTTTCCGCCCGTTTTAACCATTGTCATTTTTTGTCTGTTGCGTGAAGAACGTGCAATGTTTCCGGTGATTTCTGCTTCTTCCCAATTTGGTACGCCCCAAACAAAAGTGACATATTTTCTGGTTAAGTCATGTTCGGAAAACATTTTGACCAATACACGAAATGCGGCGTCGGACTTTGCGAATACCATAACGCCACTGGTATCTTTATCTAATCTGTGTACGACACCGGGGCGTGTTTGACCCCCCAACGCAGATAAATGCGTATGTGCCAAAATATTTTGAACCAATGTACCTGTCTTGTTTCCGGCCGATGGATACATCACCACGCCACGTGGTTTGTTTACAACGATAATATCATCGTCTTCAAACAGTATTTCTAAATCAAAATCCGAAGAAATATTATCACAGGCAACATCTGTTTGGGTGACTGGTATTTCAACCACATATGTGTCACCAAATTTTATTTTTTCTGAAAATTTAACAGCGGCGCCGTTTTTTGTAACATTAAACTTTTGGATTTCACTGCGTGAAAATTCGGGCATTTGTGCGGATAAAAATTTATCTAATCTTATTCCTTGGTCTGTATCTGATACTGTAAATTCGCGTACTTGATTCATAATAATTCCTATTTATAATCGTCCCAATCTGGTCCAACGACACAATCGGACAGTTTAATTTTAAATTCGCGTCCCCCACCATCCACGGGGCATGTCAAGATACCGGTTGTGGTTGCTTCGTCTGCATCACGTGTTGCGTTTCGATATGCTAATTTAATTTCTGTTGGTTCGGCCACGCATGCGATATAGAAATGTTCGTGGTTTTGTCCATTTGGTCCAACCCAAACACGCACCCCAGACCCCAAACCATAGCATGGAAATCCATCCAAATAATATAACACCAAACCACGTTTAACCAAATTTGCATCACCGATAACTGTGCCACGATATTCGTTCAATGTTAAACCTGTGACGGCTTCCCAATCGGTACTGGTGGAAAAAATAGATACTCTTGGTTGTGGTGCTGGTGTGTCTGCACCTGCGTTCCAAGACATAAATATCATGGCCAAAACAATTGCAAATCGTTTCATTTTTTATCGTCCTGTGGTACTTGGATTTCTGCCAAGTGTGCAGATATTTTTTTTACCCCCAATGGTTGCTGGGACAAAGTGTGAACAAAACTAACCGACGTTCCAGCATCCAATAATGTTGCCGAAGGCATAAATTTCTGTTGTGCCAATATTTTACCATTTTCATCACTTGATACGATGATTAATTCTGGCACGCCATAAATTTCATCAGATATATTTTCGACGGTACCGCTAACCACCAAGTGTTGTCCCCCATTTTCATCGGTTGCTGTGTCAACAGATGTAACGGTGGCGATTAATGGGCCACGATTTGCGTTTTTGATTTGATGGTGTGTTATTGCGACGACCGTAAACATAATGGCCGATAATAATGCACAAAGTGCGGCGAAAAACAACAGCCAAGAATTTTTCTTGGGTGGTTCGGCCACACGCCACACATTGCCACATACGGCACATTTAACGGGTGCGCTTGGGTGTTTATCCATCGCATATTCTGTTTTGCAAAAATCACATTTTATTTTCATGTTTTTATATATACCACAAAATATTACAAATTCAACAAACGATATTTGTTTTCTACACGTGTTTGGATTTCTTGGATTATGTTCATGAAATCGGCCACGGTTGCGTTTTTATTTGTTGAAACAGAATTAAATAATTGTCCTGATTCTGTTGAAATATCGCCTTCGATACGCACGGCCAGATTTGCCATCCTATTTAATTCCACAAAAGATGCATCGGCAAAATTTGCGGTCTTAGATTTTGTGTCCCAATAGAAATTATTTTGCACAGAATCGGCGACTTTATCATATACAACCAACCTTGGTGTCATAGAACCGGAAAATCCAACGGTCACAAACATTGCATCAATTCGTCCTGCCGTCATATCCAAAGATTGATTGATGTCTAATATTGCTAAATCGTCTTCGGCTTCGATTGATAATCCCCCCAATGTCAAATTTGATACCCATAAATTTTCTGCGTTTACCGATACTGTTTTGGCTGTGTCTGCAATTGTTATGGTTCCTGATACGTTAATGTCCTTGGAATCAGATGACATGCTGCCCGACACGGTTGCGTTGTTGGATGTAAAATTGCTATCGATTGTTGTTCTGTTTTGAAATGTGATGTCACGTACTACGATTTCTTTTGCTGTTATATCTTCGGCAAAATCCAATGTGCTAACATTTAAAAATTTAGTGTTAATAATATCGTGGCCACTTAAATTTAGTGCGGTCATCATCTTTGCATCGTCTGGATTTTTTGTTGGTATACGCCACAGATATAATGCGCTATCACGATTAACGGTTGTTGTTTCGATAATTGCGTTATTTATATCTGTTCCCAAATCAATACTGTCGGTATGCCAAGCGCCAAAAGAACCGTATGCCCGTGTACCATCAATAAATCCCATTGTTCCCCCAGATAGCCCGACAATCGCACGTGTTCTAAGTGGCGTGACATCGTTACCGGTACGCACAACGACGCCTTGTAAACTGGCATTGCCACCGGCGTCGCTTGATTTAACAATGCGCAATTGATACATGTTCTGCATATCTGTAGTAACGTGTTGTGGTATACCAAAAGGTACAAGGTCGTCAATTTCCACCCGTGTGATATTGCGCCCCACAGGTTTTAATAATGTTTCACGATTGGCAATCATATATCTTTCAAGTGCGCCTTGAATTTCGTTCATTTCTTTGGCGATTGCGATATTTTGTGTTCGTTCAATTGCGTTATGCTGATATTTGAAAACAAATGGAATTACAATGGCCGCCAATGCAACGCTTAACAATAATTCAACCAGCATCCCCCCACGGTTCTGATTTTTATTTCCAAAGATTTTTGTTTTTAATTTCATCTTAATTTATTGTTGATATTGGTGTTGTTGGTTGTGTTGTACTTTGTTGCCATCCAGATTTTATTAATTCGCCAAACTGTGCTTGATTAATTTTTTGTGGTATTTTTGCACGTGACAAATTAAATTCTGAAAATGCCGGTGGCTTTGTTGATGGGAAAACCCAATCCCCAATTTTCAATGGCGAAGTTGTCGATACTAACAATTCGCCAGAAACGGTTAAGCCAAAGTTTTCATAAAAAATCATTTCATTTGCCGATATGAATGGCGTTAACACCGAATGTGTATTTATGCCTGTGAATCCGCTTATGGTGCGTGTTGTATCGGATTTTATTACCAAATCATTTGCGACGTTGATTTCTTTGGTAATTGTGGCACGTTCTGTGATGATATTTCCTTGGGTTGTATGTGTTGTTCCGTTTAAATTGGTTGCATTTATGTTTTTAAATCCCGACATATCACCTATGACACGAATGTTGCTGATGGTTGCATTTGTGCCATCAATGTTTGCCCCCGCACCAAAGAACAAGTTTTCAGATGATATATTTGTTGCGTTAATAAATGGTGTTATGATGTTTCGTGCATTTGCCGTATCTGCATCAATGGTTGCGACGTTGTATATGTGGTGGCTGGCCATATCTAAATCGCGTTCCATCGTATTCCAATTGTCTTCACCCGATGTCGCCCTGTGCAGGTATTTTGACGTATCGTCACCCGATACATTACGTGTCACCCTATAAATTAAATCGCCTGCCATAAAATCTGGTGCGGTAACGGCCCAAGTGTTTCCATATGCCACGCCGTCTTCACGAACAACTGCGGCATCTCCGCCGATATGGTTTGCGATATTGACGGCCTGCAATTCTTGTTTTGCCACCGGAAAGGCCAAATAGACATCTGTGATTGTTGCCCCGTTCACGGCGTATTTATCAATAAATCCGGCCACGGCATCTGTATTAATTTGTACCAAGTCATCTTCAGACATTTGTATTTGTGCGTTGTCTGGCCATTTGTCTTGGTTCATTCGTACAAAGTTAAGCACATTATCACGTACAGATATTATTTTTTTTGCTGCGGTAACGTCTTTTAATTGTTTGTTTGTGTTTGATATTTGTGAATACACAAACGGTGTTGCCATGGCAATAATGGCCATCGCCAGCACTACCTCTGTAATACTAGCGCCACGATTTTCATGATTAAAAATTCGTGTTTTACATACAGTCATCTCTTCCCGCCATCAAGCATTGTTTAATATCTATTCTTTTTTCCAATCGTTGCCAGTATACATATTGGCATATCAAATACTGTGACAAAGATTGTTTGTTATATACACCTTCTAATTTTTCTATGATGGATTTGCAATTTACCATTTTGTCATCATCTGCGTCCGGTTTGTCGATGATTAAAATTTCGTCATTGTCGATATTGGAAACCAATGCGTCTGGCAACAAAGATGTTCCGGCGGGTCTTATATCTATGATTGTTGCGCCGGATTTTCCATTGTCTAAACCAACTGATGTTTGGTCACGTAATGTGATGTTTGAAGTATATAGTGTGCCAACCTCTAATCCTGACTTTGCGCTGTATTCCAAGGTTTCGTCATCGATATATACATCTTGTCCACGTGTTGCATTTATAAAAGACGAAACGTCCAATCTTTCGACACTAAAATTAATATGGTCGGCGACAACCGCGCCACGTACATTCCAATCGCTTGGGCCGGTAAATGCCGTGTGTCCCGCAACCATAGACATATCGTATGCTGCTGCATTTTTCACGTTTATATTTCCTGAGCCGCCAAATTTAGATAATGTTTTTGCGTAGACACCGTTTGTATTTAATGCGCCACGTGTCAATGTTAATGCTGACTCGCCAGATTGACTTTGGAATACGGTTCGTCCGGCGGTCATATTTTCGATGTTGCTACGTACTTTACGTCCGGCCTCTATACCAATAATGTTCATATTGTTTGCCTCGATACCATCAAAGTTACCACGCACCGCAAACAGAGTTCCGCCATTATTAATCGAAAAATCCCCCATGTTTAAGTCAGCCAAGAATCCTGCGTTGTCCAAATTTTTTTCATTTCTTCTTACTACGTCTGAATATATTTCTGCTAATTCAATTCCGACTTTGATTTTTTTATCTTCATGCGTTGCATAGAAGCCAATTCTGCGTGCCAGTTCTGCACGTGTTAATTCGCTTAATTTTTTATCGGTTAATTCAAGATAAGCCGACACGGAAATTGGCGTTTTGTGAATAATTAATGCGATGTCTTGCCCAAGTGCGGTTTTTGGTATGAAACCCAATGGTAATCCGTATGGCTCCAATAGGTCCGAAAAATCATTTCCCGCAACTGTTGTTGTGTCGTATGGGATATTTTGCGCATTTTCTTGGATAAATATACGTGCGGCGGTTTGTGCGACTTCTATCTGATGTGTTGTGCTATACATACGTGCATCGGCACTTTGGTCTGTAATCTGTCGTGCGATAAAAGGCATAAATGCAAACACCAGCCCCAATGCCAATAACGCTTGGAATAAAAAGTTTCCACGTGAATTATGCACGAACTCTCCTCTGTATGATATCAGCATAGCAATACAAAAAAGATATTGCAATCTGTTTTCAGATGTTTTAACATTTGGGTGTGTAAAACATAAAATTATATGGCGGTATCGAACGATTCGGTATGCGTTATGGAAAGAAATTCCTGATATTTATTAAAATAAAGAACAGATATGCAAAATAAAAAAAATCAATCCTCGGTCGGACAAATGATTCAACGCTGTCATAAATGGCGTCAAAAGAGAAAACAATATATTGACCAAGCGCGTCAAACATCGGATGAAATCGAACGTGAACGTCTTTTGCAGGCGGCGGAACATTATGGCCGCATCGTAAATGCCGAGCAGGGCAAAATAGATTCAACCCGTGATCCCAAAGATAAAGTCGCCGCCGCCGAAGAGGCGGCCGCCGTCGCTGCGGAAGCTTCTGAAAATGCTGATGTGGGCGATGATGAAGATACGGGCTTTCCGGATTTTATTACCAATTTAAAATAATAAAAAACGCACCGTTTGGTGCGTTTTATTTGTTGAAATTTAACTATTGTTTGCTATGCTGTGAAAAAGGAAAGATTTTAACGATGAATGGCAACTATACTGTATTGGCACGCAAATATCGCAGCCAAGATTTTAAATCATTAATCGGCCAAGATGTTTTGGTCAAAACCTTAACAACTGCAATAAATACATCTCGTATTGCACATGCCTATATTTTTACGGGAATTCGTGGTACCGGTAAAACAAGTACGGCCCGTATTTTTGCCAAGGCCTTAAACTGTTTGTCGTCGGATGGTGCGACGGCAAATCCGTGCGGGGTATGTGAAAACTGTCGTGCGATTGCGGCGGGGCAACACATTGATGTTATGGAAATTGACGCCGCATCACATACGGGCGTTGATAATATGCGTGATATTTTGGATGCTGCACAATATCGCCCAACCAATGGTCGTTACAAGGTTTATATCATCGACGAAGTCCATATGCTATCAACATCTGCGTTTAATGCTCTGTTAAAAACATTGGAAGAACCGCCTGCGCATGTAATCTTTATTTTGGCGACCACCGAAATTCGTAAAGTTCCTGTGACTATTTTATCCCGTTGCCAACGTTTTGATTTGGTGCGTGTTCCCGTCGATACGTTAAAGCAGCATTTTGCATGGATTGCCGAACAAGAGCAGGTTGAATTAACCGATGGTGCAAATGAATTGTTGGCACGTGCGGCGGACGGTTCTGTTCGTGATGGTTTGTCTTTGTTGGACCAAGCGATTGCCCAAACCGGTGGTCGTGTTGATGAACCTGCGGTATTGGACATGTTAAAACGTGCTGATCGTGGTGTTGTTGTTGATTTTATGAAAACGGTTTTGTCGGGTGATACGGCGGCCGCTTTGGATAAAGTGGATGTGATTTATAATAATGGCGCCGATTTATCTATGTTGTTAACAGATATGATGGAATGGGTGCATTGGGCGACACGTATGCATCCGTCTATTAATGCGGGCGATATCACAAATTCACCATATACAAATGACCAGCGTGAACAAATCCAAGATATTAATACACGTGTGTCTTTGAATACTCTTTCCCGTATATGGCAGGTTTTGGTTGCGTCTGTTCCTGAAATGCAGGCGACCGGCAATCAGAAACAATGTTTTGATATGCTGATTGTTCGTTGTATGCATATTGCCGATATGCCGTCTGTTCCTGAATTATTAAAGCAACAAGAATCCGCCAATCGTGTGCGTGATGTAAAAAATATTTTTGCCGATAGAATGGCCACGGCTACACCGGCATCATCACAACCTGCACCCCAATATTTAACCATTACATCTGCGTTGGAATTGGCGACGGAACTGCAAAAATCCAAAGAGATATTGCTGTATTCATATTATAGTGGTAATATCGAAGTCACGCAATTTGCAGACGGCGAAATTAAATTTTTTGATCGCAAAGGCGATGCGGACTTTACCCATAAACTATCAACTTGGTTAATGGATAAAACCGGTCGTGCATGGAAATTGGTACGTGAAATGGAATCTGTACATGCTCAAACTGTATCTGAACAAAAGCAAGAAGAATTGGTTGCTGATCCGTTGGTGGCAAGTGCGATGAGTTTGTTTGAAAATGCAGAAATCGTGGGGGTAAAATAATGAAATGTGAATCTGGTCGTTCTTTATTAGAGGTTATTGGTGTTTTGGCGATTGCGGGCCTAATGACGGTTGGTGCGTTTTCTGCATATAAAGTTATGCGAACAAATCAAACACGCACAATTGCAAATGCGGATTTAACAAAATTGGTTCAGGATACCAAGATTTTGTTTGAGGCCCGTGGTGGATACGATGGTGTGTCGGTTGATTATTTAATCAAGGCCGGTGCATTAAAAAACAATGCATCGCCGATTGGTGGTGCTGATTGGTCGGTTGTGGCCAGTGCCGATGGTCACAGTTTTCAGATAAATTTGGTCGATTTGACGTCTAGTGAATGTGAATATTTTGCATCTACTAAACCACAATGGGCAACGGCTGTTTTGATAAATGGATTTGAAGTCGGGTTAACAAGCGGTTGTTTTGAATCAAACACGAATCAATTGTCGTTCATAGTCGAATGAGTTTTGTAAAATACATTTTATTAATGTTTGTGTGTGTGCTATGCGCATGTGCACGTTATGTTAGTCCCGAACGTGCCACGTGGCATACGTATCTAAATGGTGCAAGTTTTACCGACATGACCGAAATGTCCCGTGTGGCCAAGCGTCCTGTGTATTTGGGGGCAGGTGGACGTACCGTATCTTCTGTGGTTGATGCGTCGGATGTGTTGGATTATGGTGACAAGGCAACAAACGACAATATGATTGCACGTGAATATATGGCCAAATTGGAATATGATTTATATGATGCTTTGCGAACCCCTGGTGTTTCGGTTCAGCGTGCCGGAACAGATGTGGTTGTAATATTGGTGCGTGATGCGGTTATGGAATTAAACGTTGGTGAAATATCCGAAGCTGGTGATAAAACATTAAAAACCATTGCGGATATATTGCGTCGTTATGATGCGACGTTTTTGGAAATTGCGGGTTATACCGATGCGATGCGTGATGCCAAAGCGGCGAATGCATTGTCAATGGATATGGCCCAACGAGTTGGTGTGCATTTGTCACGTCATGGTATCAATACGGTTCGTATGTTTATTGTTGCGCGTGGTTCTGCACGACCAATTGCGGGGCAAGATGGGGTGGGGCGGTTAACGAACAGGCGTTTGGAATTGCGTATTGCGCCGGCAAGATAACTTTCTCTTTCCATTTTTAAAAATAATTGTTATAGTTTCGACATAAACAAACCAAAGGAAGAAAAAATGGCACAGAAAAAAGAAGTAAAAAACTATAAAAAGACAGGTATTATTGCGGCTGTTGTAATTGCGGTTGCTGTGTTGGGTGCGTGGGGTGTATCTGCGTTGAATCGTGGTGGTGCGTCTGTTGCCGAAGCGATGGAAACCGTATCTGCTGATGCTGCATCTGCGGGGGATTTGCGTATTGCGGTTATCCGTATGGATGCAATTCAAACAACTGCCGCTGCGTTAAAAGATTTGCGTTCTCAGAAAGAAGCGTACGAATCGAAATTGCGTGATGAATTGGGTAAAAAACAAAAAGAATTAGAAGAAGAAAAAGCAGAAATTGAAAAATCACAAGATGTTTTGTCTCGTGAAGCGTTACAGCGTCGTGTTGTTGACTATCAAAACAAAGTTACAAAATTGCAACGTGAATTGACCGAACGTGCGCAGAGCGTTGAAATGTCTTTCCAAAAAGCATTGAATGAAATCCAGGAAAAACATTTGGATCCTGTTATCGAAGGTATTATTGCTAAAAAACAATTGTCATTGGTGATCGATGGTCGTATGGCCCGCACCGGTGCAGATGTTGAAAATTTGGATATTACAGACGAAGTTATCAAAGCATTGGATAAAAAAGTATCCAAAGTAAAAATGGATGCACCAAAAGGTTTCTAAAATCTAATGGATAAAAAAATCCCCCAAGCGGGGGATTTTTTATTTTTGTTTTATTTGTTTGGTATAATTTTAATTTCAACACGTCTGTTTTGTGCACGACCTTCTGCGCTGGCGTTCGAAGCGATTGGGTTTGATGAACCCATGCCCATTACTTCGAAGCGTGTTGACTTTACGCCTTGACCTTGTAAATAAGATGCGACGGATTGTGCGCGTTCTTTTGACAGGTTCAAATTGTAATCTGCGCTACCTGTGCTATCGGTATGTCCCGAAACCATAACGGTTGAATTGCTGTATTTATTCAAAACTTTTGCAACCGAATTTAACACCGCATAGAAAGAAGAGTTGATATCAGCAGAATCGGTTTTAAATGTAATGTTGCCGGGCATAATTAATCGTATGCTGTCGGCTGTTTCGACGACCTGGACACCGGTTGATGCCAATTCTGCACGCAATTCAGCTGCCTGTACGTCAAGGTAATAACCAACGCCACCACCCAATGCTGCGCCGGCCAATCCGCCAATTAATGCGCCTTTACTGCTTTGTGTGCTGCCGATTAATGCGCCTGCACCTGCACCGATTGCGGTACCCCATGTTGATTTAGATGTCTGGGTTTGGCCTGTGTATGGATTGACTGTTGTGCAACCTGCTACAACGGCGGTCAATGCCATAACAGAGATGATTTTCTTCATATTTTCTCCTTTTATTAAAGTGCGTGTATATTTTAAACCATGAAATTACAAAACGCAAAAATAAAAAAACCACCAAATGGTGGTTTCAAAATCTTGGTGGGTGTTGAGGGACTCAAACCCCCGACCCTCTCGGTGTAAACGAGATGCTCTAATCAACTGAGCTAAACACCCGATTGCCTTAACAGCCCGTTAATAATATACTATTATTTTGTATTTGTCCAGAACTTTTTTTAATTGATTAATTTTCCGGTCGCAATATCGATTTTTTCACGTCCGACAACCAAGTGTTCGCCATTTAATTCTGGTTTTTCTTGTTTGTGTATTTTTGTTTTCCAAACGGCTGTTCCGTCTTTGTTTCTAATTGCGTATAGGTTGTTATCGGTGGCTGCAACAAAAGTATATTTGTCTGTCACAGTAAAAGGTACACCCACACCAATATTGACACACCATTGTTTTGCGCCAGATGTTGTGTGCAATTTACAGAATGCGTCACCTAATCCGCCCACAAAAATAGAATTTTTTACTGGTATAATTGGTGCAATAATATCAACCATTGGTGTGCCGCCGGTCATATTGCTGGCCTGAAATATATCCGCAATCCAAACGATGCTGCGATTGGTGGGGTTAATTTTTATTACTTCGCCGGTCGTTAGTCCTGCGTAAATATATTTTCCATCGCAGATTGGTTGTTTTTGTGCCGTGACTGTGTTTTTAGTTGGGAATCCACTAAATATTTTTTTGGCACCGTTGCGTATAACGTTTGCATTGTCTTGTGTATATGGACAATTGGTATTGTTGTATACGATTTCTGTGGTTGGTATTTCTGTAATTGTTTGATTGGCAATCTTGACGTTTGTCGAATCGAATACCGCTGTACGTGTGCCTGGTAATATAGGGTCGTGTTTGTCGCATCCAATCAATGCCAAAGCACACCCCATAAACGCAATTGTTTTACGCATAGTTGTACCTTTGTTATCTCAAACTTTCTGCGGTTGTAATGATATCTGCCGGTGCGTCTTTGTCGCCGATGATTTTATCTAAAATCTTGTTTGCGGTTGTGCGATCGCCTTCGGTCATATATTTCTGTGCAACCATCAAACGTGCAGTATAATAATATGGTGAACTTTTTGTGTTTGTATCACTTAAATACTTTTCGACCTCGGCGGCGGTCATTTTGTCGCCACGTGCGGCCACTACGTGAATTTTTGCCAAATCACCAAAGTCACGTGTATTTGCATTTTCTGCTAATTTTTCCAACTTATCCATATCTTGGTCGATGATATATGCCTGTAGCAGAGCCAAGTCAGCCATTGCGCCATAATTGTTTTCGGCCAATGCCGCCAATGCGTTTGCATCCATGCTTTCTGTGGCCACTTCGAATGCGTTTGCGGCGGCTATTTTATTTGCATTATGTGTGCGAATACCAATTTGAATTCCGGTTGCAACAATTAGTATCGCCAAAGCGGCAACCATAAAATGTTTGGAATATTTTTTTACAAAGCGCATAGTTTTTTCATTGTTTACTTCTTCCCATACTTCACGATAAAGTGCATCTTCCATATGTTCGCTATGGGTTTTTTTGATTGGTTTGATTTTTTTATTTCTTTCCAACATGTTTGCCATGATGATACTCCTGTGCTTGAAAAATATTAATTTATGGTATACTATAAAGGTTATGAGAAAGGAAATCAAGAACGCTTTGCCGGCTGTAAAAAATACTGGGATTGTTGCCGCCCGTGGGGTAAGTGACGATAACAGTTTGGCTCAATATATTCAAAATGTGCAAAAAATACCGGTTTTGACCGCCGAACAAGAATATGAATATGCGACACGTTGGACCCGTGAACATGATCAGCGTGCGGCCGAACAATTGGTGGCAAGTCATTTGCGCTTGGTCGTATCTGTGGCATACGATTATAAAAATTATGGGATACCGGTATCTGAATTGATTGCAAGTGGTAATATGGGGCTTATGCAGGCATTGCAAAAATTTGATCCGGAAAAGGGCTTTCGTTTTTCGACCTATGCGATGTTTTGGATTAAGGCGGAAATTTACGAAACGATTTTGAACAATTGGTCTGTTGTACGGATTGGTTCGTCTGCAAATCAAAAACGTGTATTTTTTAATCTTTCACGTGCCAAGCGTGCATTGGGGATTATGGATAATAATCTTACGGATGAGCAAACCGAACAAATTGCCGAATATTTGGATGTGCCGACGCGTGATGTTGCGCGTATGGCGACACGTATTACCGCACGTGACGTATCGTTAAATGCGCCACTTAATTCCGAAGATGGTGCAACAGATGTATTATCAAATATGTCTGATGGTCGTGCAACGGTCGAAGATACATTGGAACAAATCGAGTTTCGTCGTCGTGGATACGATTTGTTGCGTCGTCATTTGCAAAAAATGTCTGAACGTGACAGGGAAATTTTGGTGGCACGTCGTCTGCGTGAACCGGTTGCAACATTAGAGGCCTTGTCCCAAAAATATGGTATATCGCGCGAACGTGTGCGTCAGATAGAAGAACGTGCCTATAACAAATTGCGTGATGCGGTTTTGGCGGATGCGGGCGAAGGAAAATAAAATGTCTGTTGTGAAAAAAATATCTGTATTGTCTGTTTTGTTGTTTTTGCCGCAAATGGCATCTGCGTTGGATTATAATACCGGTCGCTTTTCGTTTCGTTTAACGGGATACGGTACGTCTGGGGTCATAGAGCCGGATTTTGAATCGACCTTATTTATTGGTGATTGGCGTGTTCGTGGTCAAATGAAGTATGCTTTATCGTCGGGTGCGATTGGTGCGGTTTATGCGCTGGATGAAGCGGCGTTGGACAAAGGTAATTTGTCACGTGAAGTGTTTGCGTTTATGGAATTAGATGGTGTTGGTCGTATAGAATTGGGGTTAACCGATTCTGTTGCCCGCAAATTGGGTGTTGGTTTGCCTGATGTTGGTGGTTTACGTATAAATGATAGGCCAATATACAATGAAAAAATTATACCAGATGATGCGGTGATTGCGGATACGACATTAACATCCGGTCGTCGGGCGCCACGTGTGAATTTAGTGACAACAACAGACGATGGTACGCAATATGGGGTGTCGTTTGCCGGTATGACGACTGATTATGATTGGGTTGCTGATTTTGGGCTAAAATTACGTAATTCGTCTGGAAAATTAAAAACGGCATATTCACTTGGTGCATCGTTTATTTCGCGTCCCGATGATTTTGATGCCGAAGTTTATACCCCCGGTGTGACTGCCGATTGGCGTGCTCAAATGTCTTTGGGGATGAATTTGCAGTATAACAGTTGGGTTGTTGGTTTGACATCTCGTGTTATATATGACCAAAATCCTATTGGGCCGATATCTGATGGCTTTGTCCTTGGGGCGGGGGCAAGTTACGATTTGCTGAAATATAGTGTTTCTTTGACGTATATGTTCTCGGATACGGGCGTGTGGCAAAGTGACGTCAACGATTTTTATGATCATACGGTTGTTGCATCTTTCCGGTATAAATATAGTGAATTTGTAGATGGGTGGATTTCTGGTGGTGTGACATCTGAAACACCTTTTGTGTCGGCTGGGCTGCGTATAAGTTTTTAACGGTATAATCAAAACAATATTTTCCAAAAAACCTGCCACTTTCGTGCGCTTTATTGTTTACAGGTTGTAAAAAAATTGATATAATTAAACAAAAGCATACGATGTTATGCGGCGTTTTTTGCAACGAAAGGTTGGGTTTCTGGCACTTTGCCAGAATATACGGAGGGACTTATGAAAAGTCAAAAAGTTACAGAATCATTCAAGAATGCCATGGGTACGGTGTTTTTATTGGCTGGTGCGTTCTTTGTTTGTTCAACATTATTGTCGATACGTTCGGTTATGGCCGATCCGATTGCGCCAATCGGTTTTGATTCAATGGTTGGTGATGAAAATATGCGTAGCCCACGTAGTGACCGTGCCAGCCCACGTAACCAATCCACAACCATACGTAAAACAATTGCACGCACGGCGACAAATCCACGTGCGGCGGCATCGGTAAACACACAAAATCGTGTTGCACCAACTCGTAACGTTGTGACACGCACGGCGACAAATCCACGTGCGGCGGCATCGGTAAACACACAAAACCGTGTTGCGCCAACCCGCAATGTTATTTCACGTGTTGCGGCGGCTCGTGTAAATGCGGCAAGTCCACGTAATGTTCGTGCCCGTGTTGCAGCAATATCGTCGGCCGATGATGCACGTGTATCCTTAACTGGTAGTGCCATCAGGGGCAGTAAAAAAAGTTCTACGTCCACATATTCGTATCTAAATACAAAATTATACACCGGTAATTATGCAAACATAATTGACACAACCACCGGTTTGATTTCTGCGGATGCGTATAGCAATTGTATGGAATCGTATTACACATGTATGGACGAAATTTGTACAGCACGTAGTGCGGCCCAACGTCGTTGTGCTTGTGCCGGCCGCGTCAAAGCGTTTGCCGAAGCCGAAGCGGCATTGGAAACCGCCAATGAAGAATTAATCAAAGTTTCCGGTGAATTAGCATTATTGATTTCAACACAAGGTAAAGATATTTCCGATGCGTTCAAATTGACCGATGCGGAAAAAGTTTTGAACTGTGTTTCATGGCAAGAAGCAAAAAGCAAATCTGCATCTGAATTACAATCGTGGTGCTTTAATCACGGGTTCTATGACGGCAATGGCAATGGTGCCACAAATTGCGAGCCAGATTATTGCAGCACAGATGGGAACAACTTTGGATTTGATGTTAAGACCATAGACGGCAATTCGTCCGATATCCTGGCACAATTGCAATCTTGGGCGGATGCCAAAGAAAAGACCACAAAAATATTAACTGTTGATGAAGCGGGCCTTTTGGATGCGTTTGCAGGTGTTTCAGATATAGTTGGTAGTTTGGCGGGCATCAGTGGCACAATCAATGGTTCAAATTCGGATAACGAAGTAAAAGATACATTGGCCAACACATGGGGTTATGACTTGTTTGAATATGCGCACGACAACGTATGTTCACGTGTATTGGACTCTTGCTTTAATGGTATTTACGAGGCCTGTGGTTCTCCATCGAATTTTGGTGGCAAATGCGCCAACGGTCAATCGTCTAATTGTCCATTTAACTATAATTCCAACGTTGATGTTGATGCGACGGGTAATATTAAATTGAATGAACGTGGTGCGTCGGCGATGACAAATTCAAGTGCGACATGCTTTGGTTATACATCCGCCACCGGTGATCCATATAGCTCTTTGCGTGGGCCGGTTGCTGATGCCCGTCGTAGCATCATGAACAAATACTTGTTGGATGCCAATGCAGATTGTGACGTATATGGTGATCAATTGAAAACAACCGCACAAAATATTGGCTATCAAAAAGTTGCTGCCCAACAGGCATTGCAACAGAAACGCTTGGAATTCAAGATGGTTGCCGAAGAAGAGGTTGCGACCGCCGCACGTAATGCGATAAGCAACTATAACGAATGTATCGGTGAAATATTGGATTGCTATGAAAAGCAACAGCGTACCAATGAAAATTGGTCAAACAGCCGTATAAAATCATATTGTGCACAAATTACAAATGCACCACATTGTTATGAAGAAATGATTTGTACACCAACGGCAAACAAGATTTATGCGGTTGTTGACAAGAACGATTCCGCACAGTGTAAGAACACAAACGATTACACAACAAATGATTGCCGTAACGTTGTGACATTGAATGAAATCTTGCATGGTACTGGTACGGCTGCATCAAAAGATGGGGAAAATTCTGCAGCTTTGCGTGAATACTGTCTGATTAATTCCGGTGCATCAGATGTTCGTACGTATCTAGAAAATAGTGAAGCATCAGAATAGTTCAAAAAATCCCCCGTTTGGGGGATTTTTAATTTTTTATTTTTATTTAAGAATTTTTTCCATAAATGCTTTATGGTTTTCAAAATCTTCGGTCTTTGGTTCGTATTTCCTATACGGAAAATCGCCACCAACTTTTGGGTGTGCCAACATTGCAGCATGTTGTTTTGCTATTATTTCAGATACGTCCGGTGCGGGTGCGGTATTTTCCAATTCAATATAAACTTTGGCCAGAATTTCCGAGTCAATCAAAGCCCCGTGTGCATCCGCACGTGCAGTCAAAGAAATTCCATACCATTTTGCCAATGCATCCAAAGAATAACTTTTTGGCCCAAATACACGATTGCGTGCAATTACAATAGAATCCAATTGTTGACTGCGTGGTATTTGTGGTAATTTCAACATTTCTAATTCATGATTGATAAAAGGAAAGTCAAAATCCAAACCGTTGTGCGCAACAATTTTGCTGTCACCGATAAATTCCAAAAATTTTGGTGCGATAACGCCCATTGTTGGTTTGTCTTCCAAGAAAGCATTTGAAATTTTATGAACCATATATGTATCTGGTGGAATAATCTTTCCTTCGGGATTAATGTATTCGTGGAATGAATTTTCGGTTATTTTGCCGTCTATTATTTCGACAGCACCGATTTCAATGCATCTGTCGCCACGCATATAGTCAAATCCAGTTGTTTCAATGTCAAAGCAAATAACACGATTCATTTTTTCCAGTCCTTGATAATAAATGTTTGTGGTATTATAATAGATGCGTGAATTTAATGCTAGAAAATCTTAATCCCGAACAAAGACGTGCCGTGGAAACAACCGACGGGCCTTTGTTGGTGTTGTCTGGTGCGGGAACTGGTAAAACACGTGTTTTGACAACACGTATTGCATATATATTAAATAGCCGGCTGGCTCAACCGTGGAATGTTTTGGCGTTAACCTTTACCAACAAGGCCGCAAACGAAATGAAAAATCGTTTAACGGAATTGTCTGATGGTGCGTGGTATTCAGGCGATATTTGGTGCGGAACATTTCATTCGATGTGTTTGCGTATATTGCGTGCAAATGCCGAACGTGTTGGATTACGTCGTGACTTTATAATATTTGGCGAAGACGATCAAAAATCTGTCGTGAAATCTTTGATTGCATCAACGACCAAGAGCCCATCTGATTATGTCGAAGAATTTTCTGCTATCAAGGACAAAGGTCTTGCTGCATTAAAAAATACAGATAAATTATTTATGGCATATAATGCCGAATTGTCACGACTAAATGCGGTTGATTTTGGTGATATTATATTAAAGGTATTGGAACTATTTAACAATAATTCGGATATTTTATCACGTTATCAGAATCAGTTTCGATATATTCTGGTCGATGAATTCCAAGATACCAATACCGCCCAAATGGAATTGCTGTGTTTCTTAACTCGTGATAAAGATTGTCCAAACATTTGTTGTGTTGGTGATGATGACCAATCTATATATTCTTGGCGTGGGGCTGAAATTCGGCATATTTTGAATTTTGAAAAGACGTTTGCTGGTACAACAATTATTCGATTGGAAACAAATTATCGCAGTACTGCAAATATTCTTGGTGCCGCAAATTCGTTGATACGTCACAATAACGGTCGTTTGGGCAAAGATTTACGTGCGGTTGATGCGGCGGGTTCGGGCGATCCAGTATATGTGTTAACATTGCCAACCGATTGGGATGAATCCCGCATAATAACAGATTCTATTCTACGTGAAGGGTCGGATAATTTTTCCCGATACGCATTATTAATACGTGCGGGCAGTTTGTCACGTATGTTCGAAGAAGAATTTACCAAGCGTGGCATACCGTACAAATTAATTGGTGCGACCAAGTTCTATGATCGTATGGAAATACGTGATGTTATTGCGTATTTACGTTTGTTGGTATACCGATTTGATGATATATCATTTCTGCGTGTTATTGCCAAGCCAAGACGTGGTTTCGGTGACAAAGCGATTGAAAAGTTGCGTGCATCTGCGCCTGATTTAATGACGGGGTTGCGTGTTGCAAATTTGGCGCCAAAGTTGCGTGCAGCGGCCGATGAATTTTTATCTGCGTTTGATTTTGCGTGGCAAACAATGTCGCCACGTGATGCGGCCCAAACATTATTGGAACGCACGGGTTATATGCGTATGTGGGCCGAATCCAAAGACACAGATGCCGCTGATCGTTTAACAAACATACGTGAATTAATTACATCTGTGATATCAAAATATGATACTTTGCCTGAGTTTCTAGAGCAGGCCGCCCTAATGACCACCGACGATGACGATACCGCCGATGACAACCAAAGTTCAAATTGTGTTCGAATAATGACGATACATGCGGCCAAGGGTTTGGAATTTGATACTGTGTTTTTACCCGCATGGGAAGAAGGGGTGTTTCCCAATGATAAAGCAATTCAAAGTGGCGATGTAGAAGAAGAACGCCGTTTGGCATATGTTGCGATAACACGTGCCCGCAATTTATGCATCATTTCAAATGCCGCATCAAGAATGGTGTTTGGTTCACGTCAATGTAATTGCCCAAGTCGCTTTATCTCTGAAATAGATGATAAGTTTATAAATGCGCCATACGGTGGTGTTTATAACCGTTATGGTGGCGGTTGGGGTGTTTCTGAGACAAATATTGCGTCTGTGGCAAAACCTGCGCCTGCGATGAAAAAAACAACGGCTTTGGGCAAATTGGTTACACACAATGAATTGGGCGGTGGTGTTGTTATCGAAGACAATGGCGATGTGTTAACAATCGCATTCAAAAATTGTGGGATAAAGAAAGTGGCCCGTAATTTTGTAAAAATTTTATAGTTAAATTATCGACGGAACCAACCCCAAATTCCCTTGGCGCCTTTGCCAATTAATCGACCCGTACCAACAATGGTGAATTTTGTTCCCTGTGCTATTTGTCTGCCTGTCCAATCTTTTGCTTTGTTTAATGTTGGGGAATTCCAGATCTTGTTTACGTCACCACGCATTGCTGTACCAATAGATTCATTTACAGAACCACCGATATCCTTGGCGATTTCTGCTGCTTTGGATGCAAAATACCAAACCAACAATCCGACTATAAGTGAAATCCAAAAACCTGGGCTTCTCAAACTTATACTTCCTGTATTGGATACTTCGACAAAAACACTTCCCACCAAAGCGGTACAAAAACCAATTACAATTGATAAAGACACATAATATACCGATGCATTAACCAATCGGTTGATTTGGTCGCTTAATTTTTCTGGTTTAAATACACTGGTAAACGCATTATATACCCGTCCAGGAATTGCGTCCAAAGATGTCTTGCCGACCGTTTCCGCCAATGCCGTAAAGGGCAACATTATAATTCCCAAAAATAAATCCAATATCACACCCAATGCTGCAAATGCAAATTTCCATGCAACTGTCATAAACAATACTATTATCGCAAGGCCGGCACATGTATCAACGATTGCGTTCCATACGCCTTCGCTTTCACCTGCAATCAGTTCCCAACCCGTCGCAATCATTGTATAGCAAAAGCCAGACAGACGGGTTGGTATGCATAGTAATGTTGCCGCCATATCTGGCTCTAAAATATTATCGGCCGCAGTATTTGTTTGTGCATATTCGTGAATTTTTGAACAGGTGTCGGGTAAATCAATCCCTATAAAATCCGTGCCGGCATTTAATATTGCGTCTGCCAAGAATGTTCCAATGGATACAATTGGTGCAATTATTATTGAAAACAATTTGATTGGCCCATAATGTAAAATCATTAACCATATGGCAACAATACCCGCTTTTTTTGCCAATGATGTGACCAGCTTTTTTACATCATTATCGCCTTGCATTGAATTATAAATTTCGAATCCCATCCAAAATGCAAACATAACCAATATGAATGCAAATATAAATGGCGTTAATGAGTCCTGTAAAGATTTTGCCACGTGTGATAAAGCGTTCATAAAGGACAAGCCGACTTTGGCTTCGATTGGAACAAAGTCATTGGTTATTTGTGCGTTATTGCTAAACACCCTGGTATCAGTCATTATTGTTTCGTG
Source organism: Candidatus Enterousia sp. (assembly GCA_045654485.1). GTDB lineage: Bacteria > Pseudomonadota > Alphaproteobacteria > Rs-D84 > Rs-D84 > Enterousia. Next base: position 119,493 of record JAZONN010000016.1, read on the forward strand.
TACTGTTACCAAATTTTCTGGTGTTGCCCAATTTGTTGCATCAGAAAATTCGGGCAATGTAAACTCTGCGTATGCACTTTTTCCAAATGCAACACAACATATAACGATTGCGATTAATATTTTTGATAAAAATTTATACCATATAATTTTCACGTTATTTTGCTCTCTCTAATGCTTTGCTTTTTATGTTGCCATACAATTTATTGACATTTTTCAATGCAGATTTACTGTATCCTTTTAACATTGCACCAAAATCCAACCCGTCTTTTTCGTTTGGCTCTGTCTTTGCATCTGGTAATAACTGATCTACTTTTGGACTGATTGCAATGATGTATAATATGAATATAAACAGCATAATTGATAAGAAAGACCATCCATCATCCATGAAATCAAATGCATCCTTATATCTTTCTGGCAATTGGCTGCGTTCTTCATTGAAGCATTCGACATACGTTTGTTCAAAATTATCGCTGTTGTTGGCCTTGTCTTCACACTTTTTAAATACGTTCATAATGTATAATGCTTGCTCGTCCATTTCCGCATTTTCGGTTCTAACTAACTTTGGTAATATGCTTGTGAAACCGTCCACAGGACCGGGGAAGAACATGTCAGCAGAATATGATACTACGCCGAACAAAATAACAACTTTTAATGTGACGGCTAATGTTTTGATTGCGGCACTAACCAGCATATCTATTGATTTGTTTAATAATCCCGATGCTTTTGCCCATATTTTTTCAAATGCCGCCGCCGCCAATAACAGCGGCAAGAATAATATCACAAATATTAATTTGAACATAATAGACAGTATTTGAAAGAATATATTGAATCCCAAATATAAAAACATTAATACCAATGCAAGGCCGGCAACCCAAGTCAATACACCACCCCCAAAATCTAATCCTAAGAATGAATAGTTCATTAATGCTAGTCCGCCTGCCGCCCCCGCCAGCACAACGGTGTTAACATTGGAAACAACGCATAAAAATGGTTTGAATACGGGGGATAAAATTTCGTTTTCTGTTGAAAATATCTGATTGGCATTATCGCCACTACATGGTGCAATCGCATTATTTCTAGTGGCCATTTCTCCAAACGCCGCCCCAACATATAAAATCGGTGTTGCGGTAATATTTGTAATGATTTTTAACGATTGTGTTCCACCGCCCCCAATTATCCCCAGTAAAACACCAACCACCAAAATACGTGCGCCGTTTTTCCATAATCCATCAAGCCAAGATTTGATTTCAATTTTGCGTTCACCTGAATCAAATTTTGCAGATTTTTGCATTGCTTCGAACATAAGTTTAATTGCAGAAATTGCAACATATAAACCGAATCCCAACGCCATAACCAACCATAGTTTTCCAATAATTTTTGTCCAAAAACCTTCGGCGGTTTTGCTCAAAATATCAAATAAATCTGATATATATGAACACATAAAGCAACCTGCAGGGGTTGCAGCATCGCCTCCGGCCCCAATTGCATCGGCAAATGTATTTATGTTTATATACGAAATAGATGTCCCGCCAAGTGCTTGCGACATATACCAAACCCCAAGTCCCACCAAGGCAAAGCAGAACAAGAATTTAAAAAGATTAAAAATAATACTTATTTTTCCCATTGTTTATTTTTTTTATTTTGTTTTTGGTGCGGGTGCGTCTGGTGCCTTGTTTTTGCCCAAAATTACCTTCCCCGTGTTTTTAACCAAGTTGAATGCGTTGTCGGCCAACTTCATTGCCTCATTACCAAGTTGTTCACTCAATTTGTTTTCTTCTTTGACGTTAAACGCACCTAAGATCATTTTTGAAATATTTGGTACTTGTTTTTCTAAATATGTTAACACGAACACCAATGCGGTACAGCTCATCAATGTTAAAGATTGTGTGCTGTTTTCGCTAATATCTTCGGCAAACAGTGCAGACATATCTGTGGCTTGAATCATTTCTGCACCATCTAATTCTGGCATAACCAAGAAACGCATTAGTATATTAATAATTATTGTGTATGATAATACCGCAGAACCCATTGCGACAATAGAGTTAATCATATTTGTAATTTGTTTTTTTCCAATATTATTCCCCAATTTACCCAGCCACCCCGGCACACTATCTGCACCTTTGAATGGCAACAGTACCAATGATAATGGGAATAAAAATGCAAAGAATGCCATTGCCACAATAAAATCTGCGAAATAGAAACAGTACTTAATAAACAATTTAACAAATGTCCATGTCAAAGTAAGGCCCACAAGAAACAAAATAAGATGTTTAAACAGTACACCAATCCCTGTAAACATTTCCCAATCAAACGCCCCGTCGATAACGGCAACCCCCATCAATATAAAATCTTGTAAAACGCTTATTGTTGTTTTCATCACATCAATAACTGCATCACGTAATTCTGGACGAAAGAAACCGTTATCTGCCATTGCTTCTGGTGTGTAATTAACGGATGCATTAACAGATACGGGATCTGTTCGTGTAATAATTTGTGTGTATGCAGATGTCATATATGCAACTGGTTCTGCGGTTATTGTTGTTATCAACCGTGGGAATGTCACCCCAGTTGCCAACAATCCCAATGCAAATATGGAATTTATAAAAACCTTTTGAATTGATTTTGTGTGCCATGGATCTGGGGAATCACTTTTTATGTTATTCCAAACCGCATTAAAGATATAAATTGCCAAAATGATACAAAAAACAACTGTACAAACTAATGACAGGTATGTATAAGATTTGCCGGCAATATTTGAAATGATTTGAAACAGTTTATCAAATACCGGGCATGCCCAACATTGGGTTGCGCTTTCCACCAAAGATTTTGATACGTTATAAATCATTTCTTTTTAAACCAACCTACTGCGGTTTTGCCAAAGTTCCACAGTCCCTTGCCACTGTTCAGCATTCCTTTGGCATCGCCTATTACCTGCTTATGCAATGCGTCTTGGCTTGAACCGATATACTTCATTAATTGTTTTTGTGTCATCTGGAAAATTTGATACATCAAATATATTGTCAAAATCGCAGATAGCCACGTCACCGAATGTTCGCCAAAACCCATAAATGCCACACCTGGATCCGCATACGGTACGTTTGATGATGCGGAACCACGTGCCGCAACCGAGTAAATGCTTTCGTGTCTTTGAAATAATGCTTTTACAACTGCGATATTTATACATAAAATAAAAGCACATGCAATCATGGTTATAACAAGTGTTTTTAATGCTTTGACTATTCCATCAAACGCCGGCCATAAATCCAACCATTTATCGCTTGACTTGGTCACATATGTTAAAACATAGAATGGGTACAATATTAATTGTAATCCAAAATCAAAAATACCCTGGATAACCAATAGTGCCATAAAAATATTACTGCTAACAAATGTGATTACTAAAATGATACCCGTTATTACATTCAAGAAGTCCGCTCCGTCTGCGGCGACAATTGTCATCAAATCACGCAATCCGTTTTTTATCATTCTTAATCCACGTGTAATCATTCGATTGTTGGCGGCCGATAGATTTGAAACAGGTTGCGTTAAAAAGTTACATGAATTTTCTGATATCCAACCGGATTCTAATATATTTTCTGGACAGGTTATGGGTGTAAACTCTGTGCCTGCTACATGCATACCTTTTAAAACCTGTGTTGTATAAACGTTTCCCAAACGAAGAAATGGTTCGGCCAATACTTTTGTTATGATTGTTGGTTGTACGCCCAATAAAACAACGGTTGCGATAAATGCACGCAATGCTGGTTTTAAAATATTTTCTGATATTTTCCATCCATCAACGCTGCCATCAACCATTTCGCCACCACCGGAAAAGCCAAAGTTTGCCAACCAGTTTTTTGGTAAATACATTTTGGTTAAATATAATGTGATTGATAATCCAAAAAAAAGCCAAATTAATGAGTATATGATACCCGTACCGTTTTGCCCAACAAAGAAATTATAGCTGGCCATTGCGATACTCATCATTGATTCCAGTACCAATGGTACAAAAGGTGCCAAATCCAATGCGTCAACAAGCCCTGCGTGTGCGCAGTTTGGCAATATAAATGCCAACAAAACAACCGTCCACAAAGGTGCTTTTTTTATCTCCAACATCCCATTTAATTTTTATTTATGTCAATTATATCACATTTTGCATAAAATATGGTATAATTAAAATCATGAATCGTTTAAAAAAGTTTTGGATTATATTTTTTCCATTGTTTATTGCCGGTACGGCTAGTGCCGGTATAATTAGTTCGATCTTTACTGGATTTTTAACAACTGCTGCCATAACAACTGGCGTTTCTTTGTTGCGTACTGCGATTCCATACGATATGCCTGGTGCGTTGGAATTTTTTTCCACCTGTTGGACGTGTCAAATGTTCGCAGACATAATGGCTATTATGTCAAGTTTTGTGTACAAGATATACATGTCTGTTGGCGAAGTGACGGTTATGATGGTTTTGATGCTGACGGCTATTTGGTTTGCGTGGAAATTGTTTAGTGGTTTTCTAAATGCAAAAATAGAAGAACCTTGGTCCATAGCGGAAACCTTTACGCATCATTTGTTTAAAATGTTCTGTGTAATTTTATTGTTGTTGGCCCCGCTGCCACGTTTGGTGTCAGATATTGCGGTACGGCCAATATTTAATGTTGGTTTGGTTTTAAATCGTGCGGTATCGGATAATTCTGATATCCAAAATTGTCTTGTGTCGACGGCTGTGCTGGATACGTCGCTTGATTCCAATGCCGATGCAAGAGAGGCCTTTTCCCCACGTCTTCGTCACGAAATGGCATGTGAATTATTGGATGTACATAAATTAACGGGTGTGGGTTTGACGTTGGGGTGGACGTTGGCTCAGTTATCATTTGATTATGAACATGCCCATAAATTATTATTTGGTGCATTTATGCCGAATTTGCCGCTATTGTTCGCTGGTTTGCTGATGATGGCTGTTTTTGTGATGGCATTAATACCAATTCCAATGTATTTCTTAGAGATATTTATAAAACTGTCGTTAGATTTGGTAATGTTGCCGTTGATGTTGTTGGCATGGTTGTTCAAAGGTTGGGCAATATCATTAGATGGTGCCGGTAAAACGATTCGTGGAATAATAGATGACGTTATAAATGGTGCGCTGGGGTTGGGGTTAACCGGTGTATTCATTGGTTTTAGTATGCAAATGTTAGATAAATTGGTTGATAAATCCACAGATGCGGAATCTTTGATAGAGGTTATTAAAAATAATGATACCGATGCTGTGGTGAATAGTGTGCTGTTAAACGATTCGGGTTTTATCTCTATGTTATTGATTGGTACCTTTATTGCGATGTTTATGTCGTCGATTCCTGCGCTGGCCAAGACATTGTTTAACGTTGAAATATCCCAAGAATTCTATGAAGATGCCAAAAATAATGCGAAAAAAATGTGGGCAAACAGCAAAAAAATGTGGGAATCTTTGAAAAAATAAAAAATCAAGTGGTTTATTTAACACAGGGGGCTTTTTTGTAGGTTCCGAATCTGATATAATTCATAGCAATGACGAAGTTTCCGATTCTTTATTGGCCACGTAAAACAACTGGGGATTCTGAATACCAGTTGGCACGTAAAGTTATAAATAATTCCACCGGAATGATGCCTGATGTATTCCTTGATGATATGGATATATCGGCATTTTTATCGCAGAATCCCAATGCGGTTATATATTATCCGGTGTTTTGTGGCTCTACGGGTTGGTGGGGTGAATTGTTGGGTGGCGATGCGGTCGTTTGTGATAAATTGATAATATCATCTGAATGTCAATTGATGGTAATCGAATCGCAGGCAACGGCCAAATGTGATGGTCAAAATCAATTGTTGGCGGCCGAAATCTATCCGGCAAGTGGATTTTTCAAGAAAATGAATTCTTCTATTGCAACGGTTGCGGATATGTTGGCGACGAATACTGGTACGGTATTGGCGTTGTTTTCCGGACGCAATACGTCACAATTTGTGAATATATTGGAATCCACGGGTAATTCATATTTGGGCTGCATCGGTCGATATTAAAAAACTAATATTTCTTGATTTTTGTAAAAATACCTGTATAATTTGCGGGCTAAAATAAATTAAAAAGGGTAAAAACAATGAAAAAAGGCATTCATCCTGAATACTATGCGAACAACGTCACAAGAACTGACGGTTCGACAATCGTAATCTATTCTTCTGAAAAGAAAGACATGGTTTTGTCATCTGACAACTTGAATCATTCTGCATGGACCGGTCAACGTTCCAACGCCGGTGAAAAAGGTCAACGTGCGGCAGAATTCAAAAACAAATTTGCTGGTTTCAATCTGTAATATTAACATTGTCTGACGGGGGTGGGACATGGAATTGCTGATCAAAGGTTCAACTGAATTAAACAAAATGTTTATGGCGTTACAGCGTACGGCATCTGGTCTGCGTCGTGATTTTGGTGAAGTTGAAAATTTACAGCAATCATTACGTGGTGCACGTGATTTTGTGCAGAAGGCATCTGCCCGAATCGAAGACAGTATTTTATCGGACTTGTTATTGGTTCGCCCATCTGCAGGTTTGTTGACCCCAAATGTGTCACGTGCCGGCGATGGTCGTGATGAATTCGTATTGGCTTTGTCTGGTGCGTCAAACTTTGTGCGTGGCAATCCGCATTTTGCGATTTCTTTGGCATTGCGTTCCAATGATGAAACCAAAATTGCATTGGTTTATTCGCCAATTGATGAACGTCTGTATTATGCGGAATCTGGTCACGGGGCATACGTATTTTCGGCGTATCATTCCGCCCGTATCAAGGTTTCAAATTTGTCTGAACCAATGGATTTGACAATTGGTTATAATACATCTGACAATCGTCCAATGATTGGTGACGCACGCCGTACGGGCTGTCCTGCGTTGGATTTGGCGTGGGTTGCGGCGGGTAAATTGGATGCGTATGTATCTGATGCGTTGGATTTTGCAGAAATTGCTGCCGGTGATTTGATTGTTCGTGAAGCGGGTGGCCGCATTGAAATGATGGCGGATTTGGTTGCAACCAACGGTCATGTTGAAATTTAATTCCCGCATTGCGGGAATTTTTTTTGCTATTTATTTGCAAACTCTGTGTTTTTATCTTACAATATCACATATTATGAAGTTCAAGAAATTTTTTCGCATTTTATTTAATACATTATTTTGGTCGTTTGTTGCCGGTGTTGGTGCATTGGCGGCATTGGTGTTTATTTATGGTAATGATTTGCCTGATTATAAATCTTTGGCGACCTATGCGCCACCGGTTGCGACCCGTTTGTATGCGGCCGATGGCTCGTTGTTAATAGAATACGCCGAAGAACGTCGTGTGTTTATCGATTATGCGGATTTGCCGCCGCAATTGGTTAATGCGTTTATTGCGGCCGAAGATCAAAATTTTTGGACTCACCCTGGTATTGATATCCAAGGTATCACACGTGCGTTGGTAAATAATGCTTTGCGTATGATGGGGCGTGACACAACGTTATCTGGCGCATCAACAATTACTCAACAGGTTGCCAAGAATTTCTTTCTATCGTCCGAACGCACCATTTCCCGTAAAATAAAAGAAGCAATATTGGCGCTACGTTTGGAACGCACCTTTTCCAAGGAACATATATTAACCTTGTACATGAATCAGATATTTCTTGGGGCGCGTGCATACGGCGTTGGTTCTGCGGCATTGATGTATTTTAATAAACCGGTAACGGAATTATCGCTGGCTGAATGTGCATTTTTGGCATCTTTGCCCAAGGCGCCAAATAATCGCACACGTGCGGTTGAACGCCGTAATTATGTCTTACGTCGTATGGTGGAAGAAGGATTTATAACCCAATCTGATGCGGATATCGCCGCCGCCGAAGAATTGAATATCAATAGCGGCTTTACTGCCCAGATGCAGCCGGAATTTCAATACTTTGCCGAAGATGTTCGTCGTCAATTGTTAAATAAATTGGGGCGTGATGTTTTGTATAACCAAGGTCTATATATTAAAACGACAATCGTGCCTGAATTGCAGATTGCGGCATCTGCGGCGTTAAATAAAGAATTGGATGCGTATAATGCGGGTCGTACCGATAAATTACAGGGTGCGATAATTGCTATGAATCCACATACGGGCCGAATTGTGGCAATGGCTGGTGGTCGTTCCTTTGCGGAAAGTTCTTTTAATCGTGCAACTCAGGCATATCGTCAGATTGGCTCTACGATTAAGCCATTTGTGTATTTGGCGGCTTTGGAACGTGGTTTTACACCACAAACAATGATATTAGATGCGCCGATTGTTGGATGGCGTGAAGATAATACATTATGGAAACCTGAAAATTATGATAAAAAATTCTTGGGTGATGTGCCTTTGCGTCTGTCGTTGGAAACGTCACGTAATGTGCCAACCGTGCGATTGGTGGAACAAATTGGCACCCAAAATGCGATTGAGGTTGCCCAACGTTTCGGTGTATATCCTGAAAAACTATCTGATATGAATTTATCTATGGCACTGGGATCTGGTGAAACCACGTTGGAAAAATTGGTCTTGGGGTATTCGGCGTTTATTAATGGTGGCCGTGCAGTTCATCCTAAAATGGTTGATTATATCGAAGATCGTTATGGTCGTATCCTGGATGGTGAAGCGTCCGAAATTGTTGAATGGTCGGACGATATGTTGCCCCCAGAATCTGTTCAGGCGGGCGAACCTTTATCTGATGAACAAAGTTTATATCAAATGGTATCTATTCTACAGGGGGCGGTTGAACGTGGTACGGGTAAGCAGGCACGTGTTTCGGGTCATACGATTGCGGGTAAAACGGGTACGACCAACGATGTCAAAGATGTATGGTTTATTGGGTTTTCTAAGAATTTGATTGCCGGTGTGTATTTGGGATTTGATACCCCAAAATCATTGGGGCGTGGTGCGGGTTCTCATATGGCGGCGCGTGTGTTTGCGGACTTTATGCGTGTTGCATTGGAAAATGAAAAGAATCAACCTTTCTCGGTTCCAGATGGTATGAAGTTTATGCGTGTTAATCGTCGTAGCGGTGCCTCGGCTGCTGATGATCCGTCCGGCACAATTATTCAAGAGGTTTTTAAACCAAATCAAACACCAAATCCGGCCCCACGTTCACAGACCGTAACATCATCTAGTGCGGTTGTTGGTGGTGTGTTTTAATAATTGCTTAAATTAATTATAATAACATTTGTTTATCGAATCTTTTGTGGTAAAATGTCAGCATAAGGAAAGGATTTTTTATGCTGACACAGTATTTTTTGCAACAAGATTTTTCGTTTTTTGCCAGTGGTTGGACCCAATTCGCATGTGCGTTTTTCGTGTCTTTTATGATAATGCTTGTGTTTGGCAAACCTTTTATTGCGGCGATGCGTGTGCTGCAGAAGAAAGGACAGCCCATCAGTGAAAATGTCCCCACGTCTCATCGGGAAAAGGCCGGCACCCCAACAATGGGTGGGTTGCTGATTGTCTTGGCTATTTTGGTTGGGGCTTTGATGTTTATGCCGTTGTCTAATCCGACCGGTTGGATTGCGTTGGCGGCTTTGGTTATGTTTGGTGCATTGGGATTTGTTGATGATTATAAAAAGGTTGTTTCGCAATCTAAGAAAGCATCCAATGGTTTGTCGCCACGTTCTCGTCTGTTCGTAGAGGGTATTTTTGTTGTTGTTTTGGCTTATTTAATTAATAAAACAATGCCGCCATATATTCCGGAATATTCTTTGGCGATTGGGGCTGGTATAATTTTACCGTTGGGATTTTGGTACTATGTATTTGCTTATTTTGTAATTTGTGGTGGTGCAAATGCAACAAATATCACGGATGGTTTAGATGGAATGTTGTCTAAATTGTTTATGCCTGTGTTAATTGTGCTTGTTGTTGCATTGTATGGTGCGACACGTATCGGGTTTATGGATACGGTTATGTTCTTACCAACGGCAAGTGGCCTATATGCGGTACTTGGTGCGGCATTTGGTGCGGTTCTGGGATTTTTGTGGTATAATTCCAAACCTGCATCCATATTTATGGGTGACGTTGGTTCATTGGCGTTGGGTGGATTTATGGGTACGGTTGCGATGTTATTGAAATCCGAAATTATTATGGGTGTTGCGGCCGGTATGATGGTGTTGATTTTGTTGTCGTCGTTTGTGCAAACGGTGTATTTCAAAGTGACGCGTCGTATTTCTGGTACGGGCCGTCGTGTGTTTTTGCGTGCGCCATTACATCATCATTTTGAAGAATTGGGTTGGTCTGAAACTAAAATTGTCGAACGATTTTTTATCTTATCGATATTGTTTTCAGGCTTCGCATTGGTATTGTTAAAATTTGCATAAAGTCGTTATCATGTTCAAGCGCAGCGAAGAAAGTAAATTAACAAGTTGGTATTTTGAAATAGATCGTCGTCTGTTGGGGTGTGTATTGCTGATGATTGTGTTGTCGGTGATATTTGCGCTATCTGCTGGGTCGGTTGCGGCCGAACGAATTGGTCAATCCTGGCATTTTTTCTTGGTCAAGGCGATACCTTTCTATATACTGGGTCTGATTACACTATTCGGTGCAAGTTTTTTGAACAAGAAATGGGTTCTAAGGTTTGCTGCTGCGGATTTAGCGTTCGGTTTGTTGTTGTTGCCATTGACGGTTTTTATGCCGCATATGATAAACAATTCGGCCCGCTTTGTTGATTTGGGGCCGTTTAATGTTATGCCTTCTGATGTTATGAAGCCCGGATTTATTGTGATGACGGCATATTTTCTGGCAAAAATGAAAGAACGTTATGGTGCAAATATCTTCTTTAACAAAGATGCTTGGCGTTTTAATACTTGGCTTAGCTGGTCATATTATCTAATGATATTTTTGCCGGTTGTTTTTGTTATATTTAATCATCCGGACTTGGGGACATCTATTCTGTATCTGGCGGTATTTTCTGCTATGATTTTTATTGCGGGTATGCCGCTGTTTTTGGTTCCTGTTTTGGGGTTGGCAGGTTTGTTTATGTTGGTTGTTGCTTTCTTTACATTGGGGCACGTGCATCGTCGTATTATCGCATTCTTTACCGGCACCGGTGATACATATCAGGTGGACAATTCGGTTGATTCAATTCGGCATGGCGGATTATTGGGGTCGGGGGATGATGCGTTTGTAAAGCAATATTTGCCCGACGTGCATACTGACTTTATTTTTGCGGCCATTGCCGAAGATTTAGGTGCGATAATGGCATGTGGTTTGTTGGTGTTATTATTCTTTGTATTTCGTCGTTTGATAACCAATGCAACAAATGCCCGTGACTTGTTTGTTATGTATGCGACGGGTGGTGCGGCGGCATTATTTGGCACACAGATTTGTTTCAATATGTTAACAACATTAAATTTATTTGCGCCCAAAGGAATGACGTTGCCGTTCATTTCGTATGGGGGCAGTTCGCTATTGGCTTACTGTCTGCTGTTTGGAATGATTTTGGCTATTGTGCGTGAAGATAAATGGAAATAAAATATACAGGGGGTGTGAAATGCGTATATGGATTGCAACTGGTGGAACCGGTGGACATGTGTATCCGGCATTAAGTGTTGCGACGGAATTAGTATCTCGTGGACATAAGGTAACGATATCTTGTGATGGGCGTGTTCGTGATATGGTTCGCCGTGGTGCGCCATCTGGGGCAGGGCTTGTTCATATTTGGGCGTCTGGCGTTGGTGCAAAAAATCGATTGAAACAAATGTGGGCTTTGTTCAAGATTGGCGTGTCTGCAACTGCATTGATTTTGCGTTTTGTCGTGTCACGTCCCGAACGTGTTGTTGCATTTGGTGGATATGCATCTGTTCCTGCGGTGTTTGCTGCACACGTATGGCGTATACCGACATTTTTGCATGAACAAAATGCGGCTATTGGTCGTGCGAACCGCTTTGCAATGCGCTGGGTGAAAACCTTGATGACAAGTTTTCCAACCGTGACCGGTATTCCAAATGGTGTCACAAATGTTATTTATACTGGTCTGCCTGTACGTCGTGAAATATTGGCGGTTTCAAATGCGCCATTGCCCAATGCGTCTAAATTGTTAGTGACTGGTGGTTCGTTGGGTGCACAGATATTGGACGAAGTTGTGCCGGAATCTATTGTGGCGATGAAAAACAAAAAGATATTCGTAACGCACCAAACTCGCCCGGAAAATGTTGCACGATTACAAAAGTTTTATTCGGATAATAATATTCGTGCGAACGTACTGTCATTTATTCATGATATGGCGGGTGCGATTGCAGGTGCCGATTTGGTGATTGGTCGTAGTGGTGCCAGCACGGTCGTAGAATTACAAACGATTGGTCGTCCGGCTATATTGGTGCCGTTGGGGATTAATCCGGACCAAGCCGCCAATGCGGCCAGTTTTGCAAAAAATGGTGGTGGTTTTGCAATTGAGCAATCTAAGTTTACAACCCGTTGGTTAACATCGACACTATCGGATCTGTTTGATAATCCGTTGCGTTTGGAAAAGATGGCGAAAAAATCATATGTTCCAAATGTCGCTGTTGAAAAAATATCAGATGTTGTAACGAAATAAGAATCCCCTTTTGGGGATTTTTTTAGATATCACTGAAATTGGTTTATTTTATGCTTGCGCATATTTTGCGATTTGTTCTATGATAATATCGAAGGAAAGGAAAATGCGTCAAATAACAATCTCGATATTGTCGATGTTTATTGCATTGCCGGCATTTGCAAATGTGCGTTTGCCGGTTGTAAATGTTGCGTCGGGCGGTGTTTCGGCCCGTGCCGCATTTGGAGAGAATGCCCCCGTACGTAATGTTACACCACGTATTGCGACACGTAATAAAGCACCGGCTACGCCTGCGTCATCAACCCGTGTTGCACATACGGCATCTGTTATTTCAACTGCGCCAATGGTGTCCGTTGATGCAGGGCAACCATTAATTGCGTCTGATGATGTTTTGTCGCCACGTCGTCCAAGTGCGGATTTGTGGGCACGTAATGATGGAATGTTGCGTATGCCGACGGCCGATGAATTTTCTGTTATCCGTTCTGATGCTACGTTACCCGAAGAGAGTTTGGATGCCAAACCTGTTCGTATTGCGTCAACTGCATCTGCTGCGCCGGTCTCACCACGTGTTGCGTATGTTGAAAATGATATTCCATCGCCACAACCTATGGCGCATATTGATAATCAGATTGCACGCTTAAATGAAATGCAACGACGTGCCGATGACAGTGTCCGCAATGTTTCGTCCCGTGTAATTGCTGCGCCAATTGCAGATATGCCGTCAAATTCCACCAAGATTGCCGATGCATCTTCTGTGACGAAACCTGTGGAAACTGTTGCGGTTCGTCGTATGGTTGTTCCAATGGCGGATGAAGTTATTACACGAAAGGTTGAATCAAAAACGTCGCCACGTATTGCGGCGGTTCGTGATGATATGTCCAAAATGTCTCCGTCTCAATTGCGGCAGGCATTCCGTAAAACCTTCTTGTCGGAAAATAAACATTTTTCAACATATCGTATGGACGATAGTTTTGATACGATAAGTGATATGTCTACATCAACCGAAGGTTTTACCGCTCGTCATTCTTTGTCCGAAGCATCAGAAATTCGTGAACTGGAAATAAAGATAAACTTCCGTAACAATGATTCTGCTTTGTCACGTGAAAATTATCAATTGTTAACAGAATACGCATCGTTTGTGACCAACAATCCAACACGTGCGGTCCAAGTTGCGATTCCGCAAAAAATGACAGTTGGCAAAGATTCACGCAAATTGGCGGCCCGTCGTTTGGCTATAATAGAGCAGGCCCTAACTGACAACGGTGTATCGTTGCAACGTATTGTTCCTGTTTTGTCGCAACGTGAAGATGCAGGCATAGTTTTAAGAATATTATCAAATGAACAATATGAAACTTTGACCAAGCAAACGCATGATATATTTGGTGATACGACAGGCAAGAAAACATATAAAAGCATGACGTGGTAAGGTTTATAAATTCCTTGATTAATTTTATATATCCGCCGGCGTGTCCATTATGTGACACGTCTGTGTCGATACATGGGGAATTATGTGCGGATTGTTGGATGTCGTTTGATTGGATATCTGGTGCCAAGTGTGCACGTTGTGGTTATCCTTTTTCAACAGCTTGGGAAAACAATGGTGTGTATTTGTGTCCGACGTGTGCCTCTGGCAATGGCGAATTAGATTGGATACGTTGTGCGTGTGTGTATGATGATGTATCACGTTCTGTGATGTTACCGTTTAAGCATGGTGGGCAAATAAATTACGCACGTTTCATGTCACGTGCAATGATTTGGGCTTTACGTGATATTGATGTAGATGCAGATATAGTTATGCCTATTCCATTGGCAAGACGTAGGTTGTTTCACCGTGGATATAATCAGGCAACCTTGTTGGCACGACCGATTGCAAAGGCGTTGGGTATACCGATTGATTATGATTCTGTGCATCGCAAATATCGTCCGGATATGGGGCATAAAAATGCACGTGAACGTGCGTCAAATATACACGGTGTGTTTTCTGTTGTGCGACCTGATAATATTCGGGGCAAAAGGATTTTATTGGTTGATGATGTTATGACATCGGGTGCTACATTATCTGTATTGCGTCGTGAATTGGTGTGTGCCGGTGCGGTCGCCGTATATGGTGTTACATTTTGTAGGATTGCACGTTCTGTTTAGTTTGTATTAGTGAATATTTGATTTAATTTTATGATTGTTCATCAATACACGTAATTCTTGAATAATAACTTGACGGGCGCACAGTGACATTAAATCTAAAAATACTTTATCGTTGTCCGAAAAAGTTTTCTGATTTGAATATATCAATGTTTCTGCAATAAGTTTGCCATTTACTACGATACTGTATTCGTATGTGATGTGTTGTGCATTTTGTGCGATAACTTCACATGCAATGATTAATTCCTCGTCACCCGCCGGTAGTGGAACGCTATACGCTTTAAAGTTTCCGTCTGCGTTTGATTCAATGGAAATCCATCCTGCTTGCAGGCATGCTTTTACCATTTTTAATAATTTTGGATCGATTATATTCTGTGCCATTTGGTGCCTAATTTATTTGCTATAAAAAAGATAATACAATCTCTGTGTTTGTCAAGTTATTGTTTCCTTGCAACTTTATTGACTATTGTCTAAACTAAATACGTCCATATATATTTGTTTTTTATATAGCAAAAGGAAAAAAATATGAAATTACGTTTTGTATCTTTTTTGTCTGCATTGTTGTTGCCGATTGCCGCACAAAGTGCCGCCCCATTTGTTGGTTATTATCAAACCATTGATGATGAAACCAATTCGCCAAAGTCCATTGTTGCGTTGTATGAATACACCGATGGTGATGATACTGAATTGGCGGGTCGTATTATTGCGTTGTATGGCACCGATGGTGCGGTGTCTGAAACCTTGTCGAATCCAACGCGTGTTGCTGATGCGGTGACTGGCTCGCCCAAGATGGTTGGTTTGGATATTATCTGGGGTATGGAATGGGATGATGATGACGCACGTTACGAAGATGGTAAAATTATGGACCCAAAATCTGGCAAGGTTTATTCAAGTGTAATCTGGCAAGAATCGCCTGAGAAATTAAACGTTCGTGGCAAGATTGGGCCATTTGGTCGTACCCAGAATTGGAATGTTTTGTCCGTGTCTGATTTACCATCGGATTTACAGTCCTTGGATATGCAGAATTGGACACCAACGGTAAAAAAATAAAAAATATATAAAAAATGCCCATATGGGCATTTTTTTTGAAAAAAGTTATCGAATCGCACCCCTATTTTATGATATACTAAGTGCATAGAGATAAAGAAAAATATGAAAAAATTTATTGTTTGCCTTTGTGCATTTATATCTGCTGTCCCTGCGGCGGTTGCTGCGGACGGTATTGTTTCACGTGTTGAATCATCTGAATCTAAGTCGGCTAAGCGTACGGTTGCGGGGCGTTCTACTAACGCTCATAGTGCCGCAAATGCCCGTCGTGAACGTGATACGGCGGTAAATCGTGCAACTTCTTCGGTTCGTGCACGCACAACCACCACGCCAACTGCGGTTCGCACATCTGATGCGCAACCACGTTCCGAACGGGGTGTAAACACCCGTGATGCATCGGCAC
>JAZONN010000017.1:0-25100 GCA_045654485.1 Candidatus Enterousia sp.
ACCAGGCATTGCCACGTCAACCATGGATACCTGAGTATTGGGGGTTTCCGATGGGTTGGAATCTGCGTATGCGCCACTAAAAACCTTGGATTTAG
This sequence comes from Candidatus Enterousia sp., assembly GCA_045654485.1. GTDB lineage: Bacteria > Pseudomonadota > Alphaproteobacteria > Rs-D84 > Rs-D84 > Enterousia. The sequence goes on from JAZONN010000017.1 coordinate 96, forward strand.
ACAGGACTTGGTTATGTGTTTCAAGACCAATTACTAATTCCCAATCACATGTTTTGCCTTTTATCGTAAACATTTTTTCTTTTTCCCTTGCTTTTTTATTTTTTCTTTCTTATTATTGTCCCTGCGTTGGCTAGGTAGCTCAGTTGGTAGAGCAAGGGACTGAAAATCCCTGTGTCGGCGGGTCGATTCCGTCCCTAGCCACCATCTCCTTTCTAATTGCGACCGATGTGGTCGTTTTTTTATTGTCAAAGGAGGTGGTGCGGTTATTCATTTTATTTCCCCATAATTACTGTTGGGCGGTTATTGATTGATGCCGCTGATTCAATGTGTTTGGCCAATTGCAGAACACGCATGTCCGAAAAACGTGGACCAACAACTTGCATTCCCAATGGCAGACCGTTTGTTGCCAAGCCGCATGGTACGCTGCAAGCGGGTACGCCCGCCAAGTTCATTGCAACGGTGAATAAATCCAATGCATAATATTCCAATGGTGTTAAACCCGCATCTAATGGCATTGCCGTTCCCGCAGATGCAGGGCATACAATTAAATCGCATTTTTCAAATGCAGCATTGAAACTGTCGGCAATCATGCGACGAACGCGTGCGGCCTGCATGAAATATACGTCATAGGATTCGCTGCTTAATACCGCGGTGCCGATAATCATACGGCGTCTGACTTCGTCGCCAAAGCCAGCGGCGCGTGTTTTCTTGAATGTGTCGTATATATCTTTGCCTTCTATACGCAATCCATAGCGCATACCGTCATAGCGTGCCAAGTTCGATGATGCTTCGGCCGGTGCAATAATATAGTATGCCGCCAATGCATCCAATATATTTGGTATGGACACTTCGACAATTTCCGCACCCATAGATTTTAAGTCGGCAATTCTTTTTTCAAATAAATTTTTCATATCATCGGAAATTGCGACATCTGCAAATTCTTTGATTACGCCGACACGCAGTGTTTTGCCATCGCCCAATACGGGTGTTAATGGTGCGTCGCATTTGAAATCACTGTGCGCACTGGTTGAATCTTTTTCGTCGTGTCCGGCCATTGCAGACAATAATAATGCGGTGTCATCTACGGTACGTGCAATTGGGCCGGGGGTATCCAAAGAAGATGCAAATGCAACGCAGCCCCAACGTGAACACAAACCATATGTTGGTTTCATGCCAACCAATCCTGTAATCGCCGCAGGAAAGCGTATAGAGCCACCTGTGTCTGTGCCGGTTGCGCCCAATGCCAATCCAGAAGCCACCGCCGATGTTGAACCGCCCGAAGAACCGCCGGCGGTTAATTTGTTTTCTATTTGCCATGGATTAATCGGGGCGCCAAAGTAACTTGTTTTGCTGAAAGTGCCCATCGCAAATTCGTCCAGATTTGCTTTGCCCAACATAACTGTACCGGCATCAATAAATTTTTGTGATACGGTCGATTCGTATTCAGGCACAAAGTTTTCCAACATACGTGATGCCGCAGTTGTGCGAATGCCACGTGTTGCGAACAAATCCTTCATCGCAATTGGAATACCGTCCAAGGGCAGGGCGTTGCCGGCACCGCGTCTGGCGTCAGATGCAGCAGCGTCAGCGAGTGCGCGTTCCGGTGTCACGGTGATATAGCAATTCAAATCTGTGCCATATTTTTCAATGCGGTCCAGATATGCGCGTGTCAATTCAACAGCAGAAATTTCACCGCTGTTCAGTTTTGCCAATGCTTCGGTCAATGTTAAGTTTATCATTTTGCTCACTTTCCGTTTTTTGTTGTTTTTTACCTGCTGTGTTTTAAGTAATTTTTTAAGAACTTTGTCCGTACTATATTTGTTAAATAGCGACCACGATTTATAATAATTTTTGGTGTGACTGGGACTTGGTTGCCCGGGGAATATGTATAGTGACCCGTTGATGGTCCAATAACGCCAATTTTTGTACGTGGTGCCTCGATAGAATAATATACTTCTAACTGTAATGTGGCATTTTGAATGTCACACACGTTTAACTGGGGATCCAGTGGCACTATACTACTGCATTTTGATATTGTGTACTTCATTTGGTTTGTTCCTGTTTTATCTGTGATGTGCGTATTTGTTTGCTGTATGCGTTTGCAAAAATTACAGACCACACGTTTGTGCGCATGAATTCGTCTGCGCATTTTCCGGCCGATGCACGTTTAATACATTCTTGTATTTTTTTTGATGTTGGTAATTCACGGATTGCATTTAATCCAATGTATTTGCATGGCATTTTGGTGTTGCAATCAATATCGCAAATTATTTCAAATGTGACGTGCGTTTTGCCGGTTACGACATCATAGCCAAAATACACATCTGGGAAATTCATGCAATGACATTGTAGGTGTGTTGTAGATAGGTTGTTTAACACTTGGACCGCAGCAGATGCGGGTATAGGTGTGCCAACCGGTGTGTTCGCACCAAATGGTTTTGTTCCAAAAAATGTTTGTACTGTCTTCATTTTTATCGTTGTTTGTTATAACTTTCGGGCCAAAATACCATGGCGATATTTTTGATTGCTATTGGGTCTTGGCACAGGCCACGTGACATGCGGCCCAGACATGCACGCATTTTGTCTGTTGGACGTAATGCGTTAATGTTGCCATGTGCAACACAGTTGCATGGTGCGCGTAATGTTTTGCCAAATGAACCGATAATAGCGGCGTTTGTGTCACTTAACATGTGTATGTATATTTCCTGTAAACATGGCGCCTTGGTGTCTTGGGTGGATTTTATAAATCTGGACATTTGACGTGTTTTTGTAATAGATATCTTTTGATTGATGTTGTATGTAACATCTGTATCTGTATCGTAAAAAGTTACCGTTATATTATTTGCCATATATAAATCTTTTATTTTTGTTTTGCATAGTGTTCTGGGAATAAAACCATCCCCAGGGTTTTTTGTATAAATTCATCACAACATTTGCCGTTACGCAAATTCTTGGCGCAGCGTTTAATTTTTTGTGCGTCGGTTTGATTCTTTTTTTGTGCGCAACACTTTGGGTATCTGTCGGGATAGAACATTCCGTCCAAATCCAATTGTGGTGTGCGTGCACCGGCGTCATATGTTCGGCCGAAACGGACGCGATCCGTATATTGTAAACCCATTGATAGAATGCATGCGTTTTTGTCCGGTGTGGCGGACGCAAAGACATTCATCAAATTTTCTATTGTGTTATGCGTGACATAGCCCAAAAGAGAAATGTGGGTTGGCCAGTTTTCATATGGTTCATATGCGACCATATTCACGGGAATGTTTTGTTTTGTGTCGGACATTACTTAATCCCCATCCATAACCTTTGGTACCGCAAAGTATCCACGTGATGTGCCAGCGTTGTCAGGTGCGTTTGCCAAAACTAAATCACGAATGTTGCCGTCGGTGACAACGTCTTGGCGTGTTGGTAATTTGTGTTCAGATGGGTTTAACAAAGGTTCAACACCAGTTGTGTCGATTTTTTGTAATTTATCCAACCATTCAACCACCGAATCAATGTTCATTTCGGCCAATTTTTCATCCGATATTTCAATCTTAATTAGGTCTGCGAATTTTTGTAATTGTTGCTTGCTAAATGCCATTTTCAATCCTATTATTTATAGAGTAAAGGGATTATACAATGATTTTGCCAGATTTCAAGGGTTTTCCGTGTTCGGGACGTATATTGGGAATTGATTGGGGAATGCGTAGAATTGGTGTCGCTATATCAGACCCATCACACGAATTTGTGTTTGTGCGTCCGGTTATATCGATTGGGCGTGGGGCAGATAATCATGCGGCGGTTGTTGCACATCTTGCCCAAGAAGAGGGGGTGGTTGGTATTGTTGTTGGGATGCCGGTGCGTAGTGATGGTACAGAATCAGATACGACACGTTTGGTAAAGCAATTTGTTACAGAATTATCCAGTGTGACCGATTTACCAATTTGCACCATAGAAGAAAATTTAACTTCAACAACAGCACAGCAGGAAATGGGACGTGTACGGGTGCGTGATTTAAAGGAAAGATTGGATTCAGAATCGGCACGTGTGATTTTAGAAAATGCAATTGCAATGATAAAACGGGCTTTGTAATAAAAAGCCCGTTTTTTATGCGTATAGCGCATTTTTATTCTTCATCTTTGTCTGGTATATTCCCATCGGCAGATAGCAGTACCGCAATCCATCGTGTGGAATCAAATTGGGCGCATGTGATATACACGGCAACCAGCATAGGGACACTGAAAAACATGCCGGCAATACCCCATATCATACCCCAGAAAACAAGATTAATTAATATGGCCAATGTTGATAAATTCAATGTTTTTCCGGTTAATTTTGGTTCTATGATATTACCAAACAGTATTTGCAGACCGATTAATCCAATCGCTGTTAATAAAGGTTGTTGTAAAGATGTTGCGGTGACCAAAGAATATAGAATTGGTAATCCGCACGCAACAAATGCACCAATGGTTGGAATATAACTTGTTATAAATACTATAAATGCCCAGACGCCTGCAAATTCAACACCGATTATCTGTAACCATATATATGATGCGATACCGGTTATGGCGGAAATGGCAGTTTTAACAAATAAGTATTTTTTCATATTGGCGTCAATGCTGTCCAATATATAGCGTAGTTTTTTTGATTGACGTCGACCGGGGAACATAGATGCAAATTTCTTGTTAAATGTACTTTGTTCGACAAACATAAAGATTAGATATATGATTACCATTCCCATGGATGTGGCGATGCCGGCAACAGATGAGCCGATGTTTGATGCCATTTGGGTGATGTTCGGTAACATAGATGCATCAAATTTTATGCCCAATGAATCTGACATATATTTGCTAAGTTCGATTAGTTTTGATTGTAATGCGGGTAAGGCCGCAACCAATTCTGAAAACATTGGTCGAATTTGTGTTGCAAAGAAATATATGGTTAATGCCAATGTCGCAAAAGATGATATGTTGGCAACCCAATCAAGTGTGCGTGACCAAAAATGTGGAATGTTTTTATGTGGTAGTGCACGGCGATAGTAGTCCGAGACGGCATTTAATAAATACCAAACAAATCCGGCAATTAGCAGGGGGATTAAAATAGACCGGCCCAGCCATAGTAGTAATAATAGTGCCAAAAAAGTAAAGATTCCACGCATTGTTTGTCCTTTAAGGTTTATATGTTTTGTTCAATGGTTGGCTGTGGATTGTTGGGGTTGATAACAACATTGTCTTTTAATGTTGGTATCAAAGTAAAGTATAGTGTTGTTGTAATAATGATGAACAGGTTTATTACAACACTGATGGTTGCGTATTTGCCGCCAAGATTTTTTATGAATTTCTTTTGCCCAGCATTTATTACAGCCAAAGCCATTATTAATATGGCGATAATATTTAACAGTAATGCGACGGATTTGTTGGTAAATAAGTTGGTGGCCAATAATACTAAAGTATACATTATTGCAGCGTTGCGTTTGCGGGCCATTGTCCAATCGGTTAATTTATTTAATCTGTTTAATTTTGTTTCTATCTTTGGGGTTTGATTGTCGGGGGTATCAAGTATGTATGACATGGCGCTTAGGGCGGATACGCCAATTGGATATGAAAAAATAATTTTCCATACCGGAACGTTTAATGTGCGTAGACGGCGGTATGTTAGATAAATTGCAATTACGGTTAATCCCAATGCATAAACACCAACTATTAATGTGGCAAGTATTCCCAATAGTACCATTAATCCGTTTGGATTTTCTGTCATATTTGGAACTTGGTATCCTGTTACAAATGGTGTAAACCATGTGATGGTCAATGTGCTTATTATCCAAATTGTGTTTGTTGTTAAGATGAAACTACGACGATTGATGTATGTGGTGCTTGGTAACATACGGATTAATAAAATTACACCAAGTATTAATGTGATAATTGGTGATGCGATTTGTATTATTCGTATATTAGTTCCGAATAAAAATGCAGAACAAACAACAGTCAAAGCGATAAATAGTGCAGAAAACTGTAAAGGTTTCCATAAAACCCAAGATATTAATTTTGTATTTTTGTTTTCTTTCATATTTTATTCCCTTTGTTGATTGGTTTTATTTTATCACAATTTTGCCGTTTGATAAAGTGGTTGTGTGGGTTGGTGAAATTAGGTCGGTAAATGATTTTTGGTGACTAATAATCAAAAATGTTGTGTCCGGCATAGATGCAATTGTGTCGGCAATTGTGCGCTGGGTTTCTTGGTCGGCACCAGAATCTGGTTCGTCCAATATGGCCAATTGGGGTTTTGTTAACACTAATCGTAATAGCATTAATTTTTTACGTTCTCCGCCAGAAAATCCAACGTTTATACTGCGGTTTAACCATTCACGTGGAATATTTAATACGGTCCGTGCGTTTTCAAGATTTTCAAGAAACTCTGCCATGGATAGGTCTCGGCCTGTTTGAAAATGCGTGTGTGCTGCGCATGAATGTTTAAGAAAGCTTATCACGGTTAAACCGGGGATTTCGGGAACATTTTGTGATGCTAAAAATATTCCTAATAATGCACGTGTTGTTGCATTTTCGTTTGTTATATTATGGTCGTTGAATACGATTGTGCCAGATTTGACAGTGAATTCTGGATTGCCGGCGATTGTGTTGACCAATGTTGATTTTCCACAGCCGTTGTGGCCGGTCAAAAGGTGGCGTTCGCCATGATTAATGGTTAGGTTAATGTCAGATAATAATTGACGTTCGCCCAAAAAAACATTTAATTTTTTTATTTCTAGCATTGTATTAATCCTTGGATAGTGCCATTTGTATTAACTGTTTTGATTCAACCAAAAATTCCATTGGTAATCGTGAAATAACCGGTGCGGCTGTTGCGCCAATAATCAAAGCGGTGGCGGTATCTGTATCTATGCCCGCCGTATTCAAATATGTTAAAGTTGCAACGTCGATTTTGCCGGTGGTTGCTTCGTGTGAAATATCGTTGTTTGTGCCACCGTGAATAATGCGTGGCAAGGTATTCGCTGTGGCGTTGTTTCCGATTATGCGTGTGTCGCATTTTGATGCGTTTGTGCAGTTGTTGCCAGAAAAAGAGACCAAACTACGAAAAGTTTGTGTGGATGAATCCAAAGCAACGCCATATGATACGATGTTGGATTTTGTGTTATCGCCGATGTGAATCATTTTTGTGCCGGTGTCAGCCATTTGTGCGCCACGTGTAATTGATAGAGAATAAAAGTCGCTATACGCATTGATTCCGGATAAAATGGTAGATGGGTATTTCCAGGTTAGGGCGGATCCGACCTCCATCTGTGTCCATAATAGTTTTGCGTTGTTGGCGCATTTTCCACGCTTGGTAACAAAATTTAGAATGCCGCCAATATTGTTTGTGCCATCAAAGTCGCCAGCGAACCAGTTTTGGACGGTTGCGTATTTAACGGTTGCGTCGTCCATTACGATGATTTCAACTACGCCGCTGTGTAATTGGTGGTTGGGGCGACGGGGGGCGCTACAGCCCTCCATATATGTTAGTTCAGAACCAGTGTCGGCGATTATTAGTGTGCGTTCAAATTGTCCAATTTTTGCAGTTTCTATTCTAAAAAAGCTGGCCAAATCAATTGGGCACTTTGTGTGCGGTGGAATGTATACGAATGTTCCGTCGGAAAATACGGCCGCATTTAACGCAGCGAAAAAATTGTCTGTCTTGGGAACAATTGTGCCAAGGTGTTTTTTTACAAGTTCTGGGTGTTCGATTACGGCTTGGGATAATGGCATAAATATAATGCCTAATCGCTGTAGTTCTGATGTGTATGATGTGTGGACGGAACGGCTGTCTATGACGGTGTCTGTAGCCATTCCCATTAATGCACGTTTTTCACCTTCGGGTAATCCCATTTTGTCGTATATAGCACCAAGGTCTGAATTATCAACTGGGGTGGGTTCGTTGTAATAGTTTAATGTGTCGTAATCAATTGGTGTGTAATCTATTTCGGCCCAATGTGGTTCTTGCATTTGCCGCCATGTGTTATATGCGTCCAGACGCCATTGAAGTAACCAATCCGGTTCGTTGCGTTTGTGTGATATTTCACGAATAAGATCCGGCGATAATTTTGACATTTTTTGTTATGAACCCTGGGTTGCCAGTTGTTTGGCCTGGGCAAAGAAGGTTAATGATTGTCCAAGTAAGCCGTCTGTAAATGTGTTTGATAACAATCCGTCTGGTTCGGTGGTTGTTAAATGGTGCAAGAAATTGTCGGCACGACGCATATAATTGTCAATGCCACGTGCGATTTCTGAATCTAATTTGATTGCACGGCGTAATTTTTCTAATGCAAAAGGATTTTTTGCATATTCGTCCATAATTCCACCTAATGCACGCCACAAAGGGTGTTCGGGGGTGTTGCGTGGCATTATGTCGATGGCCGCCATAATTGGGATTAAGTTTTGTAATAAATCTTGGTATATCATTTCGGCGTTTTCGGCAATGGCGTTTGTTGCGTATTTGTTTTTTAATACCGATTGCATTTTAACGATAAGGTTGTATTGGTGTTCCAAAGTTTTGTTAATGTCTGTTATATGGGTGTGCATACGATGTATATAAAATGCAATCGTTGCGCAAATTATTGTTAATAGTCCAAAAGCGGTATAAAAAATAATGTTTTGCATGTCAGGTTTCCTATAAATTTGTTTCGTTTATTAGTGTTAGTATAACATACTTTTTTCGATTCGTTTGATTTTATCTGATGATAAAAATAAAGGTTGATTTTGGTGTGTTTTAGGTCTTGCACAGATTCGGTCAAATTGTTATAATAATACATAAGAATAGGAATAATACTAGGGAAAGGAAGCTAAATCATGTTCCGTAAAATTTTCATTGCTGCAATGTTTGCAACGGCTGCGGGTTATTGTTATGCAGCGCAAAAAGCGCCTCAGGCCGTTACGTCCGAAGTGTTTTATGACCAAGAAAGATATATTGATGAAACGGTTGATGTGCAAACAGAACAGATTGATCGTGCGGTTCCGGCATGGCCTCTGGCGGGTTCTGATGCTGATGTAGAGGTTGGGTGTAAGGACGGTTTGTGTTCAAAAAAATCTATGGATGAAACGGTGCGTGTTGTTTCCAAGGTTGGGCCGGACTTGATTGTGGAAAATAATTTTAATTTGGGTACACGTGGTCAATTCTTAGGTTGGTCTGGTGGTGCAAATATGTTGCATGGCAACCAAATACCGGTTGGTTTTGATGATGAGTGTAATGGTAATTCTGAAATGCCATTGTTGCATCGTGAAGTTTTAGAGGATGATGGTGGTAGTGTTTTGGCGGTTTCACGTGGCGGTCGTAAAAACTGTGGTCGTTATGCGGACACGTATGAAGCGTTTGCGGCAAGAAATAATATGAAGGTGTCTGGTGTGACGGCCGATGGAAAAGCTCTATCGACTGTTGCAAGGGTTTCTGTTGGTACAATGCAACAGGATATGGGGGGAAATAAGGTTGTAGCGTTAAATGACGGTATGGGTGATATGTTCGTTGTTGCAGAAAATGCTAGTTCCGTCGTAGATGACCCGATGGGGGGGCGTGTTGTTGCAGTTCGTGATCAAAATGGTGAAACGATGGTTGTTTCAGCCGATGTGGGTCAGGTAATAGAAAATGCAGCCGGTGAAACAATGTTGGCAATTGCCGATAAAAATGGTCAAACCATTGTTGTTGCGGAAAATAGCGGTATGATTGTTGAAGATATGGCGGGTAATCGTTCGGTCGCATTTCGTGCCGATAATGGTGATGTGGTTGTTGTGACCGAAGAAACAGTTGAAACAACCGAAGAAACAATGATTGCTGTCAATGAATCTGCCGATGCTGAGGCGTCAGTTAAGGCAATTGATCAGGTGCGTTCTTGGGTTGTGGCAAATGGTCAAACATTGCGTGAAGTTTTGCAATCTTGGTGTGATAAAGAAGGTTGGGATTTGGTTTGGACGACTGCACGTGAATATCCAATAGAGGCCAGCGCTGTGTTTAAAGGTCGTTTTGTTGATGTTGCGTCGGCTTTGGTGCGTAATTTTGGACGTGCGACACCAATCCCATATGCAAAATTCTATAAAGGGAATAGAGTGTTGGTGATTTCAACCACCGAAGAATAATTTATCGGACAGATGCCGTAGGAGAAATTAAATGAAAAATATTTTTAAACGTATTTTTGTGATCGCATTAGTTGTGGCGTGTATCACGGGGTGTGCCAAGCGTGAATCGGCCCAAGTTGCGGCATCGGTTGACCAAGATTTTATTAATGCGTACGATGCATTTGAAATGGCGAAAAATCCACGTGCCAAAGTTGCGACCGGTGATACCGTTTCTATGTCAGAAGGTGTTTGGTTGGGTAATAAATCAGTTGTGTTGGAACACAGAAATAATTTGCCATCTAAATTTGAAACGGATACGGGGGTGACAATATTATTAAATGAACCTGTGTCATTACAGGTCTTGGCAAATGATATATATTCCATTACGGGAATACCGGTTAAAATTGATAGTCAAGTTGCCGCAGATAAATTAAGAAAGCAGGTTAATGTTGCCTATACTGGCAAATTGTCTGGTTTGTTATCGCAGGTTGCAACAGATTTAGATTTGTTGTGGTATTATGATAAAAATTCAATTGTGTTTTATGAAACAGAAACTCGTACATTTACATTGTATGCATTGGGGACAGAAGTTGCATATCAAACATCTGTTTCAACAGACGATGCAAATGAAGTATCGTTGGCGTCTACATTAAAAGAATGGGATGAAGTAGAGGGGGCCATTGCATCTATTATTGGTAATAGTAGTAATGCTGATTTCACGGTTTCTAGAAGTTTGGGAACAATTACCGTTACTGCATCGCCATCAATTTTATCCCGTGTTGGTGAATATATAGAACGTCAAAATAAACGTTTGAGCCAATTGATTACAATTGATGTCAAGGTTTTACAGGTCACTATTTCAAATGATTCTGCATTTGGTTTGAACTTGGCGGCGGCAATTAATTCTACGTCTGGATTGAACATTGTTGCGAATCCAAAGAATAATTTGGCATCAACCGAAGCTAGTTCTATGAATATCGCAGTATTATCAAATTCAGTGTCTGCATTGACTGGTGCAACACATATGGAAAATGGCTCTTTGGTTGAAGGTGCGTATACAAATGACCAAATTATGAATGGTTCGTTGGCTGGTGCCGCCGGTAGTAATGCTTTGATTGAGGCCTTGGCAAAACAGGGTAAAGTTTCTTTGGTGACAAATGTTGGTGTGACAACACGTAGCAATCGTGTCGCACCGGTTAGCAATACACGTACCACAGGTTATATTAAGCGCTTTGAATCACGTAACTTTACAACGGTTGAATCAAGCACGGTTGACCAAGACGATTTGGAAACGGGTTTCACAATGCAATTGTTGCCAAATGTCTTGGATAATGGTCGTATTTTATTGTTGTTCCGTATGTCGGTTCGTGAATTGTTGCGTATGTCCACACAAACGATTGGTGAAGTAACATTACAATTGCCCGAAGTAGAAGAACGCAGTTTCATGCAGGAAGTTATTATGGAATCGGGACAAATGTTGGTCGTTTCCGGCTTTGAAAAACAGACCAGTGAAGATACACGTTATGGTTTGGGCGATCCGGACTTTATGGCGCTTTCTGGTTCACGTGAAACGTCGGCCACCCGTGAAGTATTGGTTGTTATCTTGACACCACAGGTATTGGTAAGTCCGATGGATGTTGAACGTAGTATTCAGCAGCACTGGGGTGCGCCACTAAATTAAATCTAATGGCATATCTGCAAATAAACCCGTTTGCTCATGTAGTGTCATGTACACTACGCAAACGGGTTTATTCGCATCTATACCATTATCTTTAATTTATTTCACCACTAGGGGTTTGTTTGTGTTTCGTATGGTCTCTGTTGATGCCCATTTTACTTTTATCTAAATTATTATTTTTGATTTTCTTTGGTGCGCAGGGGGTGGTTTTGAATTTTGCTTGGTGTAAGTTATTGATTTTTCGTTTTTTTTTTTTTTTTTTGCGCCGAATTTCTGTTTTTTTTGTAGTCGTTATATGGTATAATATTCTATGAGGAATTGTATACAGCGTACTTTTGTATGGGGGGGAATTATTAGACGTTTTTCTGCGATTTTATTTGTGCTTGTTGCTGTGGCATCGTTGAATGCGTCTGTTGCGCGTGCCGAGGTTGTTTTGGCATCACGGGAATATGTTGATGCAATTGTTGGTACATTAAAACAGCCCGATTGGAATCAAACGGATGTAAATGCATCAAATTATATCAAAAATAAACCAGATGTTTATACCAAGAATCAGGTTGATGGTTTGCTGGATTCCAAAGCAAATGTAAATGATATTAGATTTTCAACTATTCCATCTGCAGAGCCATCTGGTACGCCACCAGAAGGGCAGGTTTATATATGGTTTAATTAACGGGGTGCAGAATGCCGGTGTTAAATGTTGCAGATATTCAAATTGCCGTGGATAGTGTTCGGACAACTCAATTTGCATTGGGGATAAAGGATTCTACGGGGGCGGTTTATTATGCGCCTGCATCGGTTGGTGCATGTGCGGATTCTTTAAAGGTAAAAAAAGATGGTGTTGTTTATACTATTGGTAAATCGTCTTTGTATCATACTGTGACATCTTTGAATACCTGTGAAACGTTGGAATTGCGTCCGGGGTGTTATACCGTTGAAGTGATGGGTGGACGCGGTGGCGACGGTGGAAATAATGCGGGTACTGGGAAAAATCCAGAGCCCGCTGTTTATACTTTTTCTTTGGATACATATACAACGGTTTATATGTTGCGTGGTGGTGATGGTGCAAATGGTTCTGTTAATACCAGTGGCAGTATCGCATCCGGCGGCGGTGGCGGTGCAACAGGCGCACCCAGTATATTTGTTGTTAATGGCGTGGCGACCATATCAAATGGTGGTGAAGGTGGCGATGGCGCCAAGGCAAAAGATTCCACTGGTGCGACACGAGATTGTGGTTCCGGTGGTAAAGGCAGTATGACGGCCGGCGGAAATGGCGCGGGGTCTGTTGGTTCGGACGATTGGTTGTCTAATGGGTTTGTGTGTGGTGCCGGCGGCGGTGGTGCCGTTGGTGGTACCGCGGGCAAGGCGTCGTCGGGATTTTTGTACAATGGATTGGCGGGTGTGGCGGCATCATCCACAGGTGGTGGCAATGGTGGTGATGCATCTATGGGTGGTTTGTTTGGTTCGTCATCTGCACCCGGTGGTGCCGGTGGTGCCAATGTTGCATATTCGTGTGGTGGTACGACGGCATATTCATACGGTGGTGGTGGCGGTGGCGCGGTTGCGACGGGTGGTTTGTTTGGTACGGGCAAGGGCACAAATGGTGGTGCCGGTGGCAGTGGTGCCGTTAACAGCAGTAGTGTTAGTTATATAAAAATTTACAGATTTGAATAAAAAATCCCCGTTTTGGGGATTTTTTATACGAATAAATCTTTTACAAATTGGGCGTGTTCGGTTATAAAACGGAAACGAAACTCTGGTTTCTTGCCCATTAATTCAGAAACGATTGTGCGTGTTTTTTCTGTGTCTTCGGCACCTTCTTCGGTGCGTGGTGGTAATTCGACACGGATTAGGCGACGGCTTTTTGGTGACATTGTTGTTTCTTTTAATTGATTTGGCATCATTTCACCCAAACCTTTGAATCGTGAGATTTCGATACGTTTGTTTTTATATTTTGTTGCTTTTAGATTTTCCAATTCTTCATCTGTATCAACATAAATTGATTCTGTGCCACATGTTAATTTGTATAACGGTGGACATGATAAGTACAAATGGCCACCGTAAATTAATTGCGGCATATATTGATAGAAAAATGCCATTAATAATGATGCTATGTGGCTGCCGTCTACGTCAGCATCGGTCATGATAATGATTTTTTCATAACGTAATTTATCTTCGTTCCAATCTTTGGCGGTACCTGCACCAATGATATCGATTAAGTCATTTAATTCCTTGTTCGCACCGAAACGTTCGTCGGAATTAGATATAACGTTTAATACCTTTCCACGTAGTGGCATAATTGCTTGGGTTGCACGATCTCGTGCTTGCTTGGCGGTACCGCCCGCCGATTCACCTTCGACGATGAATAATTCTGTGCCTGCAATGCCGTGTTTTGAACAGTCCGCCAATTTGGCCGGCATTCTTATACGTTTTGTTGGGGTTTTACGTGCAACGTCTTTGACTGCTTTGGTTTTTATACGTGCGTTTGCCAAATTAATTACAAATTCCAACAACGCATTTGCCGTCTTGGGGTCCGATGCCAAGAACATTTCCCATGGGTCACGTAGTGCATTTTCTGTAAAACGGGCAACTTCGGGGTTGGATAATTTTTCTTTGGTTTGTCCCAAGAATTGCGGTGTTTTATAAAAAACAGATACAATTGCAGCAACGGAATCAAATACGTCTTCGCCAATAATTGTTGCGGCGGCTTTGTTGTTGACTTTTTCACCGTATGCTTTGATGCCTTTGGTGATTGCAGATTTAAATCCGGTTTCGTGTGTGCCGCCATCAATTGTTGCAATTGTGTTACAATAGGACGAGAAGAATCCATCGTCAGATGCCGCACCATTTTCGTCGGTTAAAAATGTTAATGCCCATTCTATGCGACCGCAATCATCAGGAAAATCGACCGAGCCACTAAAAATACGGGGTAATATGCGTGGCTTTGCATCTGTTTTTTCGGCCAGAAAGTCCGCAACACCATTTGGATAAAAGAATGTTGTCGTGGCCGGTATATTCATATCTTCGGTTAACAATTCTGGATTACAATGCCAATCAATTTTTACGCCACGTGACAAGAATGCTTTGGCACGTGCCATGCGATAAATCTTAATCGGTTTAAATGTTGCGTTTGTACCAAAGATATCATCATCAATTGTGAAACGTATTTTTGTTCCGTGGGATTTTGTGGCGTCGCCACGTGTCATTGGCGATGTTGTAATGCCACGTGAAAATGTCTGGTGCCAATTATATCCATCACGTGCAATATCAACAATCATTTCAGAAGATAATGCGTTCACAACCGCAGAACCAACACCGTGCAGACCACCACTTGTTTTATATACATTATTATTGAATTTGCCGCCAGAATGCAGGGTTGTTAAAATAACCTCTAATGCGGATTTGCCGGGGTATTTTGGGTGTTCGTCAACCGGAATTCCACGACCGTCATCGGTAATTTCAATTGTTTTAGAATCAATTAGGCGAACCGTGATTTTCTTTGCGAAACCCGCAACCGCTTCGTCAATTGAATTGTCCATAATTTCAATGGGTAGGTGATGCCATGCCTTCTCATCTGTGCCACCAATATACATGCCGGGGCGAAGACGGACCGGTTCAAGGCCTTCTAAGACCTGAATATCTGATGCATCGTATGTGTTTGTCTTTTTCTCTGTCATAATGCAATATTATTAAAACATTTTTCGATTTTTGGCAAGTATAAAGAATTTCTGCCTAATTTAAATTTTGGGGTTGAATTTTTTTTGTGCCTTATTTATATATCAATTAACCTTTTAAATATATGGATGAATGAAATGAATAAAAACCCGTATGAAGTTCTGGGTGTCGCACGTGATGCGTCCGATGCTGATATTAAAAAAGCGTATCATAAATTGGTGATGAAGTATCATCCCGATAGAAACCCAGATAATAAAGAAGCTGAAGAAAAGTTTAAAGAAGGCAATAACGCCTTTGATATTTTAAAAGATCCACAAAAACGTGCCGCATATGATCGTTTTGGTGATGCCGCATTTGCCGGTGGTAATGGTGCCGGTGCGGGATTTGGCGGGAACCCATTTGGTGATGGTGCATTTCACTTTAATATGGGTGGTGGCGGCGGTATGGAAGATATTTTAAGAGAGGCAATGCGTGGTTTTGGCTTTGGTGATTTTAGTGGTGGTGCCGGACGTGGCGCATCACAACGTGGCGGACGGGATTTGTTGGATGAAGTCGTAATTGATTTGAAAGATGCTTATTTTGGTAAAACCCATACAGTAAAGTTTTCAAGTAATGTTGCATGTGAAAAATGTCATGGATATGGTACAGGTGATGGCAAACCAGCGCCGGTATGTGAACGTTGTCGGGGAACGGGATTTGTTCAGATGCGTCAAGGGTTCTTTGCGATGGAGCAGCCTTGTCCGGAATGTAATGGGTTGGGGCATAAGATTTCTAAAAAATGCAAAGATTGTGATGGCACCGGTACAATTAATAAACAACGTACGTTAGAGGTAAAAATTCCGGCTGGTATAGAAGACGGGGCACGTTTAAGGTTAGCGGGTCAGGGCGAGGCAGGTGCAAATGGTGGGCCTGCGGGTGATTTTTATGTAGATGTGCATGTTAGACCTGATAAACGGTTTGAACGTCGGGGAAACGATTTGATAATGCGTGTTGATGTGCCGTTTGCAACATTGGCGTTGGGCGGAGAAATAGAAATTGAAACAATTGATGATAGGAAGTTAGAAGTAAAAGTGCCAGCCGGAACCCAGATTGGTGAAAAATTGCGTGTGCGTGGACATGGAATGCCATCGGTTCGTCGAAGTGGTACGTTTGGTGATTTGTATATAGATGTTGCGATACAAATCCCGACCAAATTAACAGACAAGCAAAAGAAGTTGTTAAACGAATTTGCGGGAATCAAAACAGAAAAGAAAAGTTGGTTCTAATGAAATATGAAAACCGGCAAATATGCCGGTTTTTATGCGTATAGAGTGTTTTTACTTTATCTTTTTTAAGTGGCCCAAAAATGTCATTGTGTATTGTCCCGCAGACCATATTGATGCAATCAATGCCAACCATAATCCCCATTTGCCAATGTTTGGTAAAATGTAAATCATTACCATTAAGAAGCGACTGTCGGTTGTTGGGCTGATTAATGTTGCAATTGCAAAGATTAATAGTAATGCGCCAATCGCAATCATTTGTAGTGTTGTTTTGATTTTTCCCATTGAAAAGCGGGCTTTTGGAACAGGCATTTCTATTTTTTGTGTGCCTAAAAATTCACGTAGGCCGGAAATATATAATTCACGTGCAATCATAATAATGATGGGTACAACGATAAACCAAGCCGGCATTAATATTGCCAACATAATCATAGTATTAACGACCAATAATTTATCGCCAATATGATCCATTACGCCACCAATTTTGCTGCATACATTATATTTGCGTGCCAGATAACCATCAAACCAATCGGATGCGGCCGCCAGACAGTACAGTATGAATGTTGTCCAAGGCATTTGTAGCATTAATGTTGGAATAATCGCAAATGCCGCAAAAATGCGGAATGCGGATAAAAAGTTTACAAAAAATTTCATAGCTTCTCCTTTTGGGTTTATTTATGTGTCAATTATATCATTTCTGAATGAAAATGGGCATATATTTTTTCGGCCGCATTTATCCCAAGGCCAGATACATGTTTTAATGCGTTTATGTCTGCATCCATAATTGCACGAACTGAACCAAAGTGTTGTAATAATGCACGTTTGCGGTTTGGGCCAATGCCGTCTATTTCATCAAGAACAGATGCTGTCATTTGCTTTGCACGTACGTTGCGGTGATATGTGATAACGAATCTGTGGGCTTCGTCACGTACAGTTCGCAGCATTAAAAATAGTGCGCTATCTTTTGGTAGATCACGTGATATGGTGCCGTCGGGTAGTATGAAATGTTCGTCTCCGTCACGTACTTCGCCTTTGGTTACGCCCATTACCGGAATGCCGTTTGCGGCACGATTTGCGATGTTCCATTGGGCGGGGCCACCGTCAACAATGATTAAATCGGGTGCCGGTTTGTGTTCGACGGCACGACGTACAAATTCGGACATCATTGCAATATCGTTGCCGGCACGTGATTTGTCACGCAGTTTGAAATGTCTGTAGCCCGATTTTTCAAAGCCGTTATGGCCAAAGGTTATCATTGCACCGACGGGCTGTTTGCCGAACAGGTGTGAATTATCAAAAACGGCCGCGGTATTTATTTTTATGCCCAGCCAATTTTCCAATTCTGATACATTTTTATCCCAATTCAAATTTGGTGTGTACGTTGATTTTCGCTGTATACCACGATTTGATGTGTGTGTTAATGCAGCGATTTTGTCGCGAATAATTGCGGCGGATTCAAAGTCCATTTTTGCAGAAAATGTTTTCATTTGTTGTGTTAAATCTGCGATAATAGGTGCGCTGTCTCCGGTTAATATTTTTCGCGCTGTACGCACGTTTTCTACGTATTTTTCATTGTTTGGAAAGCAGCACGGTGCGCAGCATCGGCCAATTTGGTGTAATAAACAAGGTCGTGTGCGGTTGCGCATTTGTGTGTCTGTGCAGGTGCGAATTTGGCATACGCGTTGAATTGTTTTGATTGTTTCGTTTAATGCAGAAACAGACGGGTATGGGCCGTATACGTCACGACGTTGAGAAATTTTTCCACGAAACTTTAACAATCGTGGAAAGTCACCAGTTGTTAATGCCAACATAGGATACATTTTTCCATCGGTTAGCATAATGTTATATTTGGGTTTTTCACTCTTGATTAATTCTTGTTCACGTATTAGTGCATCCGATTCGGTTGCAACGGTTTCCCATTCAACGCGCGTGACCAAAGAACGCATAACCTGTTTGTGTAATTCTAATTTTGATATGTCTGTATATTGGCGTAGACGGTTGGATAAATTTTTTGCTTTGCCCACGTATAGCAGGTTGCCGTCCGTGTCATACATTTTATATACCCCGGGTGAGGCAGGTGCATTTGCGATTAAATCGGAAAATTGAAAATTCATATCAGGTATGTTATAATAATATAAACCAAATAGCAAACTAATAGCAAACAGGGGTGAAAAATGACTCATGAATCTGGACGTTCTATGATTGAAATGTTGGGTGTGTTGGCCATTATGGGGGTTATTACAGTGGGAGCAATTGGGATGATTTCGGCGGCAATGCGAACACAAAAATTAACCGCGATTAATGATGAAGTTGTTCAGATGGTCACTATGGTTAGAAATTTGCATGGTGAATATGATGATTTTTCAAATTTAGATGGCAATACTATATTTAATGCCATTGGTATGTCGGACAAGCATCCGTATGGTGGTACGTACGAATTACAGGTTAATCCCGCAAATTCACGTCAGTTTGTCGTTTCGATTAATGGACTAGACCGTTCGGAGTGCGAATCTTTGGTGGTTAAGGCCTGGTCTGATTCTGTGGGGTATATTGAATCCGAAGGTAAAAATGGTGGCGCAACGGGGAGCTGTGTTGGTGTGAATGGAACAAATTCTGTTCAGATTGTATATGGTGAATAGTCGTTGTTATTAATTGGGCCAAGTGGGGGTTCAGTATGGCGGATTTTGTTCAGGTTTCCAAAGTTGATGACGGTACACGTTTGTTGCGGTGGTTTTTGCGTATGTATCCGTCTATGCCACAACGTGAATTTTATAAATTGTGTCGTGGTGGTCAGATACGTGTAAATTCAAAGCGTGTGCGTGGTCAAGAAATATTGCGTGACGGCGATGCCGTACGTATTCCGCCAACAATTGCCCAATATGCAAATCCAAGTGTCAAAAAGACCGAAGATGGAAATGCTTTTTCGTTGTCGGATTTAGAGTCGTTACGAAAGTGTATTATCTATAACGATGAAGATGTGGTTGTGTTTAACAAGCCGGCTGGATTGGCGGTGCAGGGCGGAACCGGTATTCGAAAGTCCATTGATAAAATGGCGGCCGCTATGTTCCCGTATGATAAAATTGCTTTGGTTCATAGATTGGATCGTGAAACAAGTGGATTGTTGGTGGTTGCGAAAAATCACAAAGCGGCACAATCTTTGGCGGCTCAGTTTCAGACAAAGACCGCACATAAAGAGTATTTGGCGTTGTTGCATGGCGATGTTAATCCACGTAGTGGTGTGATTGATAATTTTGTTGTCAAAGGACAGGTTTTGGATACGCCAACACGGATTAATAATGGTGCGGGGCCACGTCCACAACGTGCAATAACAGAATATTCTGTGTTGTCAAATGCGGCGGGATGTGTTTCTTGGGTTGCATTTTCACCCAAGACGGGACGTACGCATCAGTTAAGATTGCATAGTGCATTTAGTTTAAATGCGCCGATTGTTGGCGATGCTTTATATGGTGGTCGTGTGGCGACTGATGGTGCGTTGGGGGCGATGTTGGAAACAAATAATTTATTTTTGTTTGCGTATAAATTAACATTTCAGCACCCTTCGAATGGACGGATGATGACTTTGCGTGCAACGGTGCCGGATTTTATGTTGCCGGTTATGCGTTTGTTGGAATTTAAGCTGCCATGAGATTAAAAAGAAAAAATATATTTTTTTCGATTGTACGTGTCTTGTCGCTGTGTGTGATGGGATTGGTGGTGGCGGTGGTTGTTGCGTTAACGCAAATTGATTTGGAATCGGTGCGTGGAAATGTTGTGGCGGTATTACGTGATGCGACGGGGATGCCGGTTGAAATTGATGGGCCTGTGTCTTGGAAATTGTCTTTGCGGCCACATATTGAATTAAACCAAGTTCGTGTAAAAAATCCAAGTTGGGCAAAAAATAAATATGCCTTTGATGCTGATAGGGTGGATGTGCGATTAAATTTGATTTCTTTGTTTAGGAATCGTCCAACAATTCAAAATGTTCGTGTTTATGATGCGAAAATAAATTTGGAACGTGGTGCAGATGGTGTGTCGTCATGGCCTGTGCAGGATGTAGGTGTTGCGATAAAGGATGCTGTGCCAGAAAAATATCCGGTAAAAGATATGGGGCTTGGTGGGATAGAGATAAAGAAAATTCAGGCAAATATATTTGGTGAAAAATACAAGTTGTCTGGATTTAATATTCGTTTAAATGGTAGAGCCGAAGGGCGTGAATATACCGGTTGGATAAAAGTAGATACAGATGTTTTGCCATTTATTATCGCAATGGGTGAATATAATGCCAAGCGTAAGGTTTATCCGGTACGTGTGGCTTTGTCTACTGGTGGTGATGCTTTGATTGCAAATTTGGCGTTGGAAGGTACAAGCAAAACCCCAATCGATTTTATTATCAAAGGCGATTTGCCGGATGTTGCGATGTTGGGGCGTGTTGCAAATTGGAACCTGATGGGTGTACCGCATATGCATTTGGATATTTCGGGTGGTATGGATGTGCATAAAATTACAATTAGAAAATCAAAAATAAATTTGCGGGGAACGGAATTTGTCGTTTCTGGTGAATATGATTGGGGTAAAAAAAATGATTTAATTCAATTGGATGTGTATTCTAAGAATGTGCGTTTGGATAAAGTTTTTCCGGGGCTTTATAGCGGTGGACGTGTTCGACCAAATCGGGCACTTAATGTGTTTCATGATATTCCTTTGTTTGGTGAATTTTTTTATGACAAGACCGTTAAGTTGGGGGTTGGATTTGATAACTTTGTTGTATATAAAGAATTGAATTTAAAAGATACCAAAGTAGCTGTTAATGTCGCAAATGCAAAGGGGCGGATTGATGTAAAATCAAATGTGGCAAATGGTGATATAAATGTCGGTGTGGATTTAGATATTGCATCTGACGGTCGGATTGGGTTGCAGGTGGCGTCACGTGCAAGAAATGTGCAAATTGGTCGATTGTTGCATGAAATAAATCAAGATAATTTGATTGCTGAATTACCAATGGGTTTTGATTTTTATATTCAAGCCAATGGTATGGATTTAAGTCAAATAATGCAAACGATGACCGGTCCGATACGGGTTTATTCTATGGGGGCGGGATATGCGTATTCGGCGGTTGTAGCGTATATGTATGGGACGGATTTTTTAACGTCTTTACGTCATTCGATTCAAGATTTGTTTGTATCGGATAAAAAGCATAATCAAATTAAAATATCTTGTGTTGCATTGAATGCTAAATTTCGTGACGGTTCGTTTGAAACACAAAATGGATTTGCGATTGAAACCAATGCAATTAATATTCGTTTGGCGGGTATGTTGGATTTAGGTGGTGAAGAAATGCAGTTGGCATTAACCACCGTTCCTGTTCGTGGGTTAAAATTGTCTTTGACTGGAAATGTTGTGAATTCATTTGAATTAACGGGCAGTTTGGCCGAACCTGAAATCAAGATTAGTGGTGCCGCCGTTGCGGGCAAGGTTGCGTCTGCGACTGGGCTTGGGTTATTGTTGGCACCTTTTACAGGTGGAATTGGATTGGTTGCGGGTACGGGTGTTGGTTTGTTGGCGGGGGATTTGTTGGAAAATTGGTTGGCTGATACCCATCCGTGTGAAACAGCGATGAAACGTGGGGCGCCGCTATATGATAATGATCCGGAATGGATGGGCGAGGATTTGACAGTTTTGATTAATTCTGTTTTGGGACAAGAATAAAGGTTGGTTGATATGTTTAATTGGATTGGTTTGTTTCAGGTTGGAATTGTTGCTGTAGTGATGTGGATGTTTTATAAGAGTTTTATTCAAAATACTCAATCTGAAAAATTGGTGCGTGGACTGTTTGGTTTGGCGTTACTGTGGTTTTTTAGTTTTGTGTTGTCATGGATAGGATTGGATATTTTGGCGGCCTTTTTGCATTGGGTGGCATTGTTCTTGTCGATTAGTTTGATTGTTGTGTTTCAGCCAGAACTGCGTAAGTTTATGGCATTGTTGGGGAATATAGATGGTTGGCGTCGTGTATTGAAAAACGGTGGCGTGAAACGTCGTGACACCAAAGCGTTGGATGCGATTGTGTCGGCGGTGGAATTTATGTCTGAAAAACATACGGGGGCTTTGATTGTTTTTCCAAGTATTTTGGATGAAAGTGCGATTGATAGAAAAGGTGTTGCGATTGATGCAAAAATTTCGATGGAATTATTGCTGACTATATTTTTTGATAAAACACCGTTGCATGATGGGGCGATGATAATTGAACGTGATAGAATTGCGTATGCGGGGGCTATTTTGCCTTTGTCGCAAAATAATTTGAATTGGAAGTATGGAACACGTCACAGGGCGGCATTGGGATTGAGTGAGGTTTCTCGTGCCATTGTGTTGGTTGTGTCCGAAGAAAGTGGTGATGTGTCAATTGCTGAAAAAGGAAAGTTCACCAAATATGATGATATGAAGAAACTGCGTGCTAAATTAGAAAAGGTTATGAATAAAAATTAACCTTCTATGCGATTTGCAGAGCCCATAATATTTTCTATTTCTGATATACAGACGTTTGTCATTGTTTGACGTGCGGTCGATAAAAAGTCACGAGGATTGAATTTGTCTGGATTGTTTGCCAAGAATTCACGGACGGCGGCGGTAAAGCCAATGCGCAAATCGCTGTCGACATTTATTTTGCAAATGTTCATCTGGGTTGCACGACGTAGTTGCTGCTCATCTATGCCACGTGCATTTGTCATTTTGCCGCCAAATTTGTTAATTTTTGACACAAGGTTTTGTGGTATGTTTGATGCCCCGTGTAATACCAGTGGAAAATTTGGCATGCGTGATGCGATTTCGGCCAGTATGTCAAAACGTAATTCGGCATCATCGTGTGTGCGTTTGTATGCGCCGTGGCTTGTTCCAATCGCAATAGCCAAAGAATCAGTGTTGGTTTCGGATACGAATTTTTCGACATCTGATGGGTTGGTGTAACTGGAATTCGTGCCGAATGTGTTTTCGTCCTCGATTCCGGCCAATGTGCCGAGTTCTGATTCTACGGATACGTTGAATTTATGTGCGTATTCTGTGACGCGTTTAGTTATTTCAATATTGGTGTTGAATGGTTGTTTGCTGGCATCAATCATAACGGACGAAAATCCTAAATCGATTGCGTGCTTGCATGCGTCAAATGTTGACCCGTGGTCCAAATGTAGGGCAATATTTTCGTCGGCTGAAATTTTTGAGCCGGATATTAATGCCATTAACATATCGTCGCCCATGTATTTTAATGCGGATTCTGATACGGCTAAGATTACAGGGCTATGTTTTGTGCGGACGGCGTCTAAAATTGCCGTTAATGTTTCCATATTGTAAAAATTAAATGCGGGTATTGCATAGCCGCCACTTAGTGCATCGGAAAACATTTTTTGTGTATTTACCAATCCGAATTTTGTGTATTTCATATCTAACCCCAATTTGTATGGGGGTATTATAGCATAAATTGATGGATTTGTGGCGGAAAAAATTACGTGGTTCTTGACAGGGGGCTTATTTATGCAACAATAACACAAATCGGGGGCGTGATAGAGATGGTTTTTTGAAAAGCAAGGTGGTCTTTATGAAAAAAATGTTTGTTTTTATTTTTGTGTCGATTGTGTTGGCAGGGTGTTCGTCATACTTCGATTATTACAAAGGTGGTGTACGTTATACCCAAGACGGTGACGATTGTGTATTTTATTCGGTTGAACGTGGCCGTCATTACTCCGAAGATATTCGCACTTTGGATTTAGATAAAAAAATCGTTTATCGTAATACTCGCTGTGCTGATTTGTATGCCCGTGATAATGGCGCACAAAATGTGCGTGTTGAACGTGCGGTTGTTGCGCCGGTGACAAATAAGGTGTGTGATAAATGCGATAAATGTAAGAAAAGAAAATATGTTTTTGTAAAATAAAATTTGATGCGCCAAATGGCGCATATTTTAATTTTGATTGTGAAATAATTGTTTGAATGTGTCTTGGGTATGTGGTATAATGTGTGCATGAAAGTAAGGAGTTTAAATATGAAAAATTTGATTGTTCGTTTGCGTTTTTATTCGATGTTCGTTATGTCGGCATTGATTTCGTCAAGTGCGTTTGCTTCAGAAGGGGGGAGAAGTTCTGCGGTACAATCTGTCCTGGATTTGATTAAATCGTTAAAACCAATTTTTGAAGTGTTAAGCATCTTGGCTTTTGTTGGTGCGGGTTTTATCATTGCTGGATGGGCGTGGGGATTTATTGCGGCCGGTGAAGTAAAGTTCGATGATGTTAAGAAGAAGGGTATCGGTATGATTATCGGGTTTATT
>JAZONN010000018.1:0-14126 GCA_045654485.1 Candidatus Enterousia sp.
GATGATATGTATCGTTTGGAATTCTATGTTTGGGATGTTGATGGTACAGAACAGATCGAGGCACAGTCACTGGTTGCATCGCGGAAATCTGCCCGTCGTTTGGCACATATTATGGCGGATGCGATTTTTGAAAGATTAACCGGGGAAATCGGATATTTCGATACACAGATTGTCTTTATTGCAGAAACGGGGCCCATACATGACCGTCACAAGCGCATGGCGATTATGGATCAAGATGGCCATGGTATGCGGTATTTGTCGGACAAAGATGACTATGTCATGTCGCCACATTTTTCACCAAATATGCAATCAATTGTATTTTTGTCGTACTATAATGATGATCCGATGGTGTGGAGTTTGGATTTAGATACCGGTGAACAACGTCGTTTGGGAGCTTTCGGTGGGATGAATTTTTCGCCACGTTTTTCTCCAGATGGCACAAGGGTGGCTATATCTTTGGTTAAAAATGGTATAACACATATTTATGAATATAATATAGAAAACAAAGAATTACGTCAGTTGACATTTGGTCATTCGATTAACACAAGTCCATCGTATTCGCCAGATGGTAAAAAAATCGCTTTTAATTCGGATCGTTCGGGGCGTCAACAGATTCATGTACTGGATTTAGAGTCGGGTGAAGTTGAACGTTTAACGTATGGGGCGGGGCGGTATGCGACGCCTGCGTGGTCGCCAGATGGGCAATTGATTGCGTTTACCAAAATTGCAGATGATACTTTCTATGTTGGGGTAATGGATACCCGTGGGCGTAATGAAAAGATTTTGGCCGGTGGTTGGTTTATGGAGGCACCATCTTGGGCCCCAGGATCGCGCAGAATTGTGTATTATGAAACAGAACGTGCAATGGATGGTATTGAACGTATGAGTCATATTCGTAGTGTTGATATAACGGGACAGAATATATATGATATAGAATTGCCCGAAGGGATTAATGGGTTAGAGCCGACTTGGTCGCCCAGATTACAATAAAAAACCGCCCGTTGGGCGGTTTTTTAAATCTTTTATTCGCTTTTGTTTTATGATACTATCAGTATATATGAAAATAATCAAAAATCAAGCACAAAAAATCTGTTTTTGTCAATATTTTATATAGAAGTAAGTGTTTGAATATACTATATACGATGTGCAACCAAAAGAAGGAAGTGCTATGTTAAGAAAAATAATTAATATATTTCACAAATCACAGAAATCTGATAATACGAATTTCTTTTCTGAATCGCTTGGTGGTTTTTATTGGTCGGTGATACGGGTGTTTCCATTTTATTTCGCAGGGCTCTTTGTGTTGATGGTGCTGCGATATTTGGTGGATAATGTGACGTTCCCGTATACCAGTAAATGGGCCATACAGATTTTTGAAAGTGCGTCCACCGGGGTGATGTCGTATAAGATATGGTGGGTGTTGGCGGTTTATGTGGCTATATTTGTAACAGGCAGTATTTTACAGTATGTGCAATTGCGCTTTCGTCCGATTGTTGCCCGATACACAAATTATGTGTTATATCGGCGGGTGTATCAGAATGATGTGGATTTCTTTATTACCCATCCGGCCGGACAGATTACCAATCATTTGTCGACAATTGCGGGCAAGTTAGAGGCCATAACGTTACAGTTTTGGGCCAATGTGGTCAAGGTTGTGTTGGGAATACTGATTTTATCAGCATCTGTTATGGTTTTAGATTGGCGTATTGCGGTTGTTGTTTTTGTTGCGATGGTGTTGCGCACGGGGTGGCGTTTTGTATGGCAAAGAAAGATTAATCGTGCGATTGACAAGTTGCAAGAAATGCGGGCCGCAATTGGTGGTATGCGTACCGACAGTTTGGCGAATGCGACAACGGTTAAATTATTGGGTAATGCGGACTATGAAAATGATTATATGTGGCATCGTCAAGACGAGATTGTTGCCCATGAACAAAAAATTGGGTTTTGGCGCAGGGTGCAAGACAGGCCTGCTTTGTTTATGTGGTTTATTAGTAATTTGGCCGTCATTGTAATGTGTTGGCGATTTATTGCCGATGGTACAATAGGGTTGGCGGATGCTATGTTCATATTTACGGCGGGACGTTCGATTACCCGTGAATTTGACCAATTTGTAACTGTTTTGGTTGACTATTCCGAAGATAAAGCGTCGGCAAAGCGGGCCTATGCCGATGCGGTTCGTGAATGTACGGTCTTGGATGCGCCATATGCCAAAGATATAAAAAAAGTTAAGGGGGATATAGAGTTCGATAACGTAACATTCGGCTATGGCAAGGGGGATGTTATTCATGGCTTTGATTTGTGTGTGAAATCCCATGATAAAGTCGGTATTGTTGGATTGTCTGGGGCGGGCAAAACCACTTTGGTTAATTTACTGTTGCGTGCATACGATGTTGAAGGGGGTGCGATTAAAGTAGATGGTGTTGATATTCGTGATGTAACACAAAAATCGCTGCATAAACAAATATCGTTTGTTCCACAGGAAGCCGTGCTGTTTAATCGTACTATTTTGGAAAATATACGATATGCCAAACCAAAGGCATCGCGTGCGGCCGTAATTCGTGCAGCGAAACAGGCGCGATGTCATGAATTTATTTCTGGGTTACCAAACGGATATGATACTTTGGTGGGGAATCGTGGGGTTAAATTGTCCGGTGGTCAGCGTCAACGTATTGCAATTGCTCGTGCAATATTAAAAGATTCGCCAATATTGGTGTTGGACGAGGCGACATCTGCTTTGGATTCGGAAAACGAGGTTATGATTCAGCGTTCTTTGGAAACGGTTATGCAAGGGCGTACAACGGTTGCGATTGCACATAGGTTGTCAACGTTGCGTAACATGGATAAAATTATTGTTATGGAAAATGGACGTATAGTAGAATATGGTTCTCATAAACAATTACTGCGGCGTGGTGGATTGTACAAGAAATTGTGGTCTATGCAAACAAATGGGTTTATTAGTGAATAAGGTATTGGTTGCTTCTTTTGGGGTGTTTATGTCTGTGGCGGCGCATGCGGTGCCGGCGGTGGTTGATTATATATTTGATGGTGATACTTTTTCGGCGGCTGTAAATATTGCGCCAGATATTGCCATTACGGTTCGTGTTCGATTGATAAATGTAGATACGCCTGAAATGAATGGGGCATGTGACGATGAAATTCGTCGGGCGAATATTGCTAAAGAACGCTTGGCCGAATTGTTGCCTGTTGGTACGGTTGTTGATTTGCAAAATATCAAAGATGATAAATATCTGGGGCGGATTGATGCGAACGTAATTATATCGGATGGTCGAGATGTAGGCGATGTCTTGGTTTCGGATGGCTTGGCACGTAGGTATAATGGTGGTAAACGTATGTCTTGGTGTAAAAATTAAATCTAATGGCATATCTGCAAATAAACCCGTTTGCTCATGTAGCGTCATGTACACTACGCAAACAGGTTTATTCGCATCTATACCATTATCTTTAATTTTTTTTCACCGCTATATTTATGCGCTGTGGCGGTTGATTGCTTCTGATATTTCGTCCAGAGATGCGTTGCATGGCAATAATGGTTCGAACCATACGTTTGCTGTGCCGGATTGCATGCGACCGTGCTTTGGCCAATATACGCCTGCGTCTGTGCCGACCGGTAAAATCGGTAATTTTAACGTGTGGGCCAATAACAGCAGGCCGCGTTTTAATGGTATGCGTTGACCGGGTTTTACACGTGTGCCTTCGGGGAATATTACCAATGTGTATCCGTCCAAGATACGTTTTTCTACTGCGTCTGCCAATTGTTTCAGGTTTGTTTTACCGCGTGCGCGATTTACCCCCAGCATACCGCAACGCCAAAATGCCCACCCATAGATAGGTATCCACAGCAGTTCGCGCTTTAATATAAAAAATGATTTTGGAACAACGCGTGATATAATTGCAATTTCCAAAATAGACATATGTTTGGCGGCGATTACGGCTTTGCCGTCGTTGCGTTTATTGCCGTCTGGCATTGCGGGAATGCCATTTTCTTCGTTGGCAGGATAGTGGACGTTGTATTTAATTCCACAAATTATGCGTGCTAATAGCAATACGCCAGCCGCATCTGCAAATACTAATTTTCGTGTTAGTTTCTTTGATATTAAACCAACCAATAAAATAGGTGACCATAACGTAAAATATATTCCTAATGTGATTTTGAATAGTATTGTTTTTACCATGTTTTTTCCTTTTTTTATTAACTTTCTTTTATTCCCATTAATGTGACGATGTATTTTATATATTCGGTTGTCCATCGTTCTAATCTTTTACCGACCGGCATTCCCGCCAAGATTGCCGGACATGCGATTATGTTTACGTCGGGTAATTCGTGCTTTATCAAATACTTTGCGCGATTTATGTGGTCTTCGGTGGTGATTATAACCAATCGTTTTAACTTGTTTTTTGTTGCGATGTCTTTAATTGCCAATGCGTTTTGGTATGTTGATTTGGATTTAGATTCGACTGTAACAGTTCTGGTATTAAGTGTATATCCCGAAGATCCTGCGCCGATTATATAAAGGTTTGCGTCTGGAAATTCTTGGGTCTTTTTCATCGCAAATGGGATACGGCGTTCGTCGCCGGTTAATACAAATATGCTGTCGGTTGGGGATATTTCGCCACAGCGAATTGGGGCGGCGGCCTTGAATATCATGCCTCCCAAAATAAAGCAGCCAAATAATATAAATGATGGGGTTAATATTCGGGCGTTCATATTAAACTTTTAATATCTTGATTGTTGTGCGGCGGGTGACCCATATTGCAAATACAATGATTATGATTGGTAGAAGAGTCAATGTTAACCAACCGGTTCCAGATAGTCCCATCGTTGCTATTAATCCAACACGTGTGCTGTGTGCTGCGGATAATATTAATAATAGGATTGGTGTGGCACATATAAAGCCTAAGCCACATGCAACAATGCATATGCGGCCAACGATAATTTGCATTTGACGGGCGACAAAATTATCGGATGCGCCGATTTGGTTTAATATTTCTAATTCACGGCGGTGTAGCATGGCGGTGTTTTTGGCGATATACGATATGCATACGCCGATGACCGATAGTGTCATAATTAATATTAATGCCGTCATTAATATCATGTGCCATCCGGCATCGGTCGAAGGTTTTAATGCGTCTGCGTGGGTTAAGAATTTAGCGTTTTTAGATATTTCTTTGCCAATGGTGTTCATATTATCTTTGTCTGTGAATTTTATTTCCCACATTTTTGGCAGGTAATTTTTCAATACGTTGCCACCTGAAATCCATGGTGCCATTAATTTGTTCATTTGTTCGTCTGATATTTCGTTAATAGTATCGATTTTGTCGGCGTTATTTTTCAAGATTTGTTTTACTATGTCTTGTTTATTGGTATCTGTGACTTGGACCGTGGCAAATAATTCCCATTGATTATTCCAACGCATAACGCCGGTGCCGATTGATAGGCATATGCCCAATGCCAACACCGATAAAAATGTTAACAATGACATAATTATTGTCATAAACAAGGATTGTTCACGGATTAAAGAAAATACAATTGGTTTTTTCATTGTGCGTTTCCGATGTCTTCAAATTGTTTTGAAAGTTCTGTGAAATAGTTTTTTGGACGTGGGCCTTTCCACATTTTTTTTGTTTCTGTGTCCGAACTGGTTGTGTTTGGCTGTGTCCCAGAAAAGGTCACACGATGATTTTCCACACGGATTACTGGAAATTTGTATGTTTCCATAATGTCACGGCTATGTGTTGCCAATATGATTGTTGTTCCGAACATTTTGTTCATTTGGATGAATAGTTCCATAAGACGCTTGGCGTTTTCATCGTCCAAATTGCCGGTTGGTTCGTCGGCCAGCAATATAGACGGTTGGGTTATAATTGCCCGCGCAACGGAAACACGCTGCTGTTGACCGCCGGCCAAGGTCTTGGGGTTTGCGTCGGCAAATTTGCCCAAGCCGACCCAGTCCAAAACTTTGGTCACCAATTGCTTAATTTTGTCTTCGCTTACGCCACGTACACGTAGGGGTAGGGCGACGTTATCAAATACCGATAGGTGTGACAACAATGAGTATTCTTGGAATACAATTGCCATTTTTTGGCGCAGTTGTGTGATTTCATCACGTGTCATATCGTTTGTGATACGTCCAAATAATTTGATTTGTCCACGTGAAGGTTTGCGCAATTGGTATATTAATCGCAGCAATGTTGTTTTTCCGGCACCTGATACGCCCGATAGGAAATAGAATGCGCCATTGCTGATGTTAAAAGAAACGTCCGTCAAAATTTCCGGTGTTCCGTCATATTTTGCGGCGACGTTTGCGAATGATATAGCTGTCTTTTCTTCCATGCTTGGAATATAGTAAAATTTTTTTATATGGTCAAATAAAAATGCCCCGTTTGGGGCGATTTTTTATTCTTCTGTTTTGGATTTGTGAACACGTGTTGTTGTGTTACGGTTTTTTGCCCAAACTTCTTCGCCGGTACCGGTGTAGATTGGGTTTTCTTTGCCGTAAGATATTGTTTTGATGCGTTCGGATTCAACGCCGTCTTGGGTTATAACGTGTGCGGCGTTTCCGGCACGCAATGCGCCAAGGGCCAAATTGTATTCAGATGAGCCACGTTCGTCACAGCGGCCTTCTAAGACAATATATGTGTCTGGGTTTTTCTTTAAGAATAATGCTTGGGATTCCAATTCTTTGCGTGCGTCTTTAGATATTTGTGCGGAATCGAATGCAAAGAATGCTTGGTTGCCTTCGATTTCGTTGGGGACGTGAGTGCACGCGGCAATTGCCAAAGCAGACAAGCAAACTAATAATTTTTTCATATGGTTATCCTTTCCTTTTTATTGTTTAAGTATGGGACAAGAATACCAAAAATAACAAAAAGTTGTCAATGAACAATTTTTGCTTTTGGAATAGGGGGGGATTTATGATATAGTATATTAAAAATGGAAAGGAGTTTTATCATGAAAAAAATTATGTCTGTTGCGGTTTTGTCTGCGCTGGTTTCGGGTATGGCGGATGCGGCGCCACGTCAATTGGAACGCAATAATGACGGTGGTTATAAGGTTACATATGATTACACAGATCGGTCCGAAGTTGGTCGTTGGTATTTGGGTGGTCGTTTGGATATGAATTTGTTAAGTTGGACAAACAAAAACGAAGTTGATGCGGCGGCTCCTGATGCGCATTTGTTGTCTGATGATTCTTTTACCGAAGTTTTGTTGGGTGGTAATATTTTTGTTGGTCATACATTTGAATATTTCTGGCGTGCAGAATTAGAAGCCGGTGTTATTTCGGAATTCGAAGAAGAAGATTCTGGTACTTCGTTCAAAATGACGGTTCCATATTTGATAGCCAATGGTTATTACGATTTTGCAAATGATTTCTATGTTGGTATGGGATTGGGTATGGCAATGCCAAAGGTTCGTTTGCAAGGTGTTCATTTTGTAGGTGGTGATAGTTCAAAACGCAGTGTTTCGCCAATGTTGGGCTTTATGGGTGGTTGGTCATATCATTTGGATTATAACCTGTTGTTAGATTTGCGTTATCGTTTGGGTATGTTCTGGGGCCCAAAGATTGAGCGCCAATTCCGTCATAAGGATGATTTAGCAATTTATGATATTAGTGCCGATACCGGTATGGTGTTTGACAATTCGATATCTGTGGGTATTAGATACGAATTTTAAAAAAAAATAGGAAATAATAAAAAAAGTGCTTTGTGGCGATTCGCAAATATGATATTATATAAAGCATCAGAGAGAGAACATGAAATACGAATTTAAAATATCTACTTTATCGATTGTTTGTGTGTTGTGTGCGGCGATGTCTGCGCCTGCATTTGGTGCGCCGGCGGTTCGTTCGCTTGGTGGTGCGGGAACCTATGTTGGTTCTGCTGGGGCGACGGCGGCCAAGACAACGGGGGGGGCAAAACCTGCAACGACAACGTCGGTCAAGTCGGTTCGTGGTGGTTCTATGCGTGTGAATCCGTCGTCGGGCGGTACGTCTGCGTCAACCCGTGTGTCGTCAACCCGTGCGTCGTCTTCGCCACGTTTGTCAATTGGTAAATACCTGTCGGGCAGTAGTACGGCCGTTAGTGGTACCGTAAAACCGGTTGATCCGGAATTGTCTGCGGGTAATTTGCAAGATCGTATTGAAGTTTTGGAAGATTATTTGGGCTATACCGAAGGTGATGCGCCATTGAAGGCCGGTGTTGCCGCAATGGAATTGGATGTTGCGAAATTAAAGCAAGATTTGTCCGAAATGCTGGGGGCGCAAATTGACGTTGTTTATGGCACGGATGGGGTTTTGACAATTACACGTGGTTCGGAAACGATTGTTTCGGAAAAATTTGTGACCGCGGCTGATTTAGAAACTGCATTAAATGATGCGGTTGATGGTGTTGTGACATCTGATATGTTGGATATTGTTGAACAAGATATTGCAGATATCAAATCCGAAGTTTCTACATTGACCGATGCGGACAAAGCATTGCAAGATGCGATTGATGCGTTGGAATCGGCGCAGGGTGGTACGGATTCGACAACAACCGAATTGTCGGAACAGATTGAAGATTTGAAATCCGCCCAAGATGCATTGCAGACCGTTGTTGATGGTTTGGCGGCCAAAGATTTTGTAGAAGGCACATATGTTGATTCTGCGGTTGCGGATGCGGTTAAGGATTTGACGGCTGCGGATAATCAAATCAAGCAAATGATTGAAGATTTGCAGGGTGGAAACACAACGTCTTTGTCCGAATTGGCGACGGCAATCGAAGAATTGAAATCGGCCGATACAAATATTGATGCGGCGGTTGATGCGATCATCGATGATGTTGCGGCATTGGAAACGGCAATGACTGATGTTCAAACAGCGTTAAACACATTTGCAACCAAAGAAATCACGACCAATATCACGGAACGTTTGGTTGAATTGGAAACAAAATTGGCCGATGTTGATTTGTCTTCGTTCGCAACAATTGTTGAATTGAATGCGGCGAAAGAAGAATTTTCAAATGCGATTTCAGATTTACAGACAACCGTTACAGAAAAACATAATGCAGATATCAAATCGTTACAGGATGCATTGGATGCATTGAAATCCGATGGTGTTGTGACGGATGCTACATTTAAAGATTTGCAAGACAAGGTTTCTGGCATCGAAGCGGTCTATGCCACAGATGATGAAGTGGCAAGTGCGGTCGAAGCGGCGCAGAATGCATTGCAGGATTTGATTGATGCAAATACATCTGCGATTGCGAAAAATGCGACGGATATTGCGGCTGTAAAAACAACGGCGGATTCTGCATTGGAATTGGCGACATCAAATGCGGGTGAGTTGGATTTGATTAATAAGCAGTTGCCAACTTTGGTTACCAAGGATGACTTGGCCGAATTGCAGGATGATTTGAATGATTTGATTGCCCAAGAAATTGCTGATGGTAACTTTGCCAAGGCGGCGGATTTGAGTGCGGCCGTTTTAGAAATTGGTAACTTAAAGACCGGTGTAGAGAAGTCGGCGGAATCAATTTCCGAATTGCAAGATAAGATGGAGGCAATCTATGAAGATTACGCAACCAAGGAAGAATTGACGGCGGCGGAATTGCGTTTGACCACAACAATGGAAAGTTTGGGTAACCGTGTTTCGGTAAATGAAACGGCAATTGAAGAATTGCGTTCGGCCGTTGCGAAAAAGGTTGACAGTGAGACATTGGCAACCACGGTTCAGAATTTGGTAAACGAAAACGAAATTAAAATCCCAATTGCCGACGGGTCGATTACAACCGCAAAGTTGGCAGATGGTGCGGTTACGTCGGGTAAAATGAGCATTGACGGTTTTGAACCGGGACAAATGGCGATGTTCATGAACTATAATGGCGTTGGCGAATGGGTATTGGTAAACGTCATGGGGGCCGAAGACGCACAGTAAACAGATTGGAAAGTAAAGACGACCCGCCCCACGGGTCACAACAAAAAAACAAAACAAAAAAAGAAAGGAAGAAAAAATGAAAGTAAAAAACATTATGTTCTCAGGATTTGCAGCAGCAATCTTGATGGGCGTTGGCGCAGCAAACGCTGTGGTCAGTGCAGATACATATAACTTGGCTAATACTGGCTACGTTGATGCAAAAGTTGCAGCAGTTGCAACCGAAGCGGGCAAGAAAGAAAATGCTGCCAATAAATTTACAGATGCTACGAAAGAAGCATGGAAGTCAGCCGATAAAGCTGTAGCTTTCCCAACCATTGGTGTTGCAGAACAGATTGCTTTGGATTCTGTGGCGCAGATTAGTGCAGACGTTGCGGATCTTTCAGGTCTCAGAACTGATGTAAATAAAGCAACTGAAGATATTGCAAAATTGAATGGCGATGCAAACACAGTGGGTTCTGTTGCCAATACGATTGCAGCGGCATTGGTTGAAAAGAACTATACAACAATGGCTGATGTTGAAGCAAAGAACTATTTGACAGCTGTGCCTGCAGAATATGTAACGTCTGAAGAATTGGCTGCTGAAAACTATACAACAATGACTGATGTTGAAGCTAAGGGTTATGCGGTTGAGGCAACTGTTAACAATGAATTGGCCAAGAAATTGGACTCTTCTGCTTTGACAGCAAATGGTACATATATGGTAACCAAAACAGACAATGGTATTGAATATACTGCGGTTACTGTTGCAACAGCAGATGATGCAAAATAATACATAACGGACAGGACCCCGCCCATTTGGGGCGGGGCATAATGAAAGAAAGGAAATTAACATGAAAGTTAAAAATATTATGTTCTCGGGCTTTATGGCGGTGGTCTTGGCCGGTGTATGTGGCGCTGCAAGTGCTGCGGAAATGACGGGCGATGCTTTGGTCGTTGCGTCAAAAGGTTATGTTGATGCAAAAGTAACAACATTGACTTCCAAAGATACCGAACTGTCCGGAAAAATTACGGCTTTGGAAAATGCAAATAAAGAAGGTGGTGATGTTGCAAAGGCAATTGCAGCAGCACAAGGTGCCGCAGATGCCGCCCAATTAGATGTTGATACTTTGGCCGGAAAAATGGATTTGGCAGACAGCAATAGTGACCTGTCCAAAGCATTGGCCGCAAAAGAAAATACCGCGAATAAAATTGCAACAACAGATAGTACATATTTTACAGGTGGGAAAGTTGCAGATGGTGCATTGACATCTATGGTATCGGATAATACAAATTTCCCAACAGTTGCGGCGGCCGTTCAAATTGCCGACGCAAAAGCAAGTGAAGTTTTAAAGAAAGTAGATAGCAATGCGGGTGAAATGGCGGAAATTGCATCTACGGTGGAAACATTGGCTGCCGATGAAAACACCCCAGGTTCTGTTAAAAATCAAGTGAAAGTCGAAGCGGATCGTGCAAAGGGTGAAGAAAGTAGAATTGAAGGTTTGGTAACGGCAGAAACACAACGTGCCGAAGGTGAAGAAAGCAGAATTGAAGGTTTGCTAACGGCAGAAACACAACGTGCCGAATTGGCCGAACAAGGTTTGCAAGATGCAATTGATGATATTAACGACGAAACAGATGGTGTCTTGGCACAGGCAAAAGGTTATACAGATACAGAAGTTTCTGAATTGGAAACAAAGTTAATGGACGAAACAAATGGTACGGTTACTGCGGCGATTAAGGTCGAAGCGGATCGTGCAAAATTGGCCGAACAAGGTTTGCAAACTGCAATTAATGATATTATCGACGGAACAGATGGTATCTTGGCACAGGCACAAGATTATACAGATACAGAAGTTTCTGAATTGGAAACAAAGTTAATGGACGAAACAAATGGTACGGTTACTGCGGCGATTAAGGTCGAAGCGGATCGTGCAAAGGGTGAAGAATCAAGAATTGCAGGTTTGGTAACGGCGGAAGAATCCCGTGCAATGGGTGTAGAGCAGGGCTTGCAAAACGCAATTGATACAATTAATAATGGTACGACCGGTATTTATGCCCAAGCCAAAGCGTATACAGATGCAGGTTTGACAACAATTTATAGCAATGCAAGTGAATGTATTGCGGCTTCTCCGTCAAATAATTGTATTTTGTCGGCACGTACCGGAACAGACGGAAAACCAATGTATGTCTGGATTTCTTTGACTGCACCGGCGGAATAATTATTTCCTGAAAAAAATTTTTTAGAAAAAGTGTGTGAAGTGTAATTTTGCACTTTACACACTTGGGCAAAAAATGATATTATAGAATCATCGAAAGGAAGGATGGGATTTTATGAAACGTTTGACAGCAAGTATTTTTGCAGTTTTGGTGGGTCTTGTGTCCATTAATGGTGCAAATGCTGCCGTTACGTCTGAGGCATGGGTTAACCAAGAATTGGGAAAAAAACAAGATTTGTTGACCAATGAAAAAAATGCCGGAACAAACGTAACTATTTCATCAGATCACAAAATTAGTGTCCAAACAACCGATACGGCGGCGGCAAATAGTATTACGCCTGCGTCGGCCGGTTTGGTCTATACGGTAAAAACCGATGCTGAAAATGCGCATGCGGGTTTGGCGGCACGTATTGATGCGAATGATACGGCTGTTTCAAATTTGCAATCGGGTAAAGCGGATAAAGGTACAAAGTTATCCGACTATGGTATTACGGATTCGTATACCAAAGGTGAAACAGATACGAAAATTGCCGAGGCGGTAAAGGGTACGTTCGAAGGTGATGTTACGGCCGCTTTGGGTGATTATTTAAAGAAGACCGAAGCCGAAGCTATATATGAAACAATTAATGCGGCCAAGGCGACAAATGAAAAACAGTCAATCGATATTGGTGCGAATGCGGACGCAATTGCGACGTTGAATGGTAATGAATCTGTTGATGGGTCGGTTGCGAAAAAGATTGCTGATTCTATTCAGGCAATGTCTTTGGTCGATGTTGCCAAGGATCGTGAATTTGTGACATTGGTTTCACAAACAAATGGAAAGATTTCTGTTGAACGTCGTGCATTGAAACAGTCCGATATCCCAACAATTACACTTAGTCAGGTTGGTATCGAGAATGGTACAGATTGGCGCACGTTGATGCAGATGTTGGCGGATACCGAAGGTTCAATCCAATTGGTTGCAACAAAAAGTGGTTTGCAAAATTTGGTAATCCGTAATGGTGCAATCACATCCAGTATGATTGCCGAAAAACAGATTGAAAATAAACACTTGGCCGATGGTGCAGTTGATGCACGTGCTTTGGCAGATGGTGCGGTTACCGGTGATAAACTTAGTGATGGTTCGGTCACGGGTGATAAAATTGATGACGAGGCCGTTGATGCTGAAAAATTAGCGATTGCGGTTCGGAATCAATTAAATGGTGCATTGCAGGCGCCGGAATCATATGCGGCGACAACGTCGGGTACTTTGGTTCTGACGGCGACACCAAAGGGTGATGGAACATATACTTATTCGTGGGAAGATATTTCACGTTAAGTATCTCAGTTTGAAAACAGTCATAATCGATTTGGATTCGGTTTTGGCAAAACAAAATGTCACGGTGCGGTTTTCCAATCTGTGGCGAAATAAAACCAAGAAAGAAAGGAAAGAAAAATGAAAAAATTATTAACAGTTTCGTTGGTTGCGGTTATGGTTGTATCCGCTGCTCACGCGAAAATCGCTTCTACAGATTATGTAGATGGTAAGGTTGGTGATGAAATTACTACTTATAATACATCTACAGTTGCTCCAATTAATAAAAAAGTTGGTAGTGCAGATTTTAAAAGTGCTGTGATTGCCAAGGATGCTGCAGACGTAACAGCTGCGGTTACAGCTTTGGATACAAAATTGAGTCAAGTTGCTTCGGGTTCAGGTTTGACTTTGGGTGCGGATGCTGTTAACACAGATAATATTGTTAATGGTGCTGTGACTTTGGATAAAGTGGCCTCAGATGTTAAAAATTCAATCACCGATGCAAAACAAGCTGGTTTAGATGCATCAGCAGCATTGGAAACCCATAAAACTGAAGCTTCAACCACATATGAAACAAAAACAGATGCGTCCGCTAAATTGGTAACAGCACAAGGTTATGCAAATACGGCTGAATCTAATGCTAATACTTATACTGATGGTAAGATTGGTGATTTGGGTACGTCATCTACTGTTGTTGACTATGTT
>JAZONN010000019.1:0-9284 GCA_045654485.1 Candidatus Enterousia sp.
TGCAGTAGACATCTTTAATCCTTGGAGTTGTTGTTATTTTAAATATCATTGTATAATGTAGGATAAAAATATCTATTAATTATTCTCTGTGGTAGCAAATAGGTAGCAAAAGGGTGAAAGTGGGGTGGTTTTTATGGTGTAAAAAAGTATTAAAAAATCCCAGAAAACTGGGCGGAATCTTGGTTGCGGGGAGTGGATTTGAACCACTGACCTTCAGGTTATGAGCCTGACGAGCTACCGGGCTGCTCTACCCCGCGATAAGGCCTGTGTATTATATATGATTTATTTTAATAGTCAATAAAAAAATGTCGTTGGGTTCGTTGGTCGGTGTTTTTGCCGTCGGTCTTGAAATGTGGTTTTTTTGTTGCTATGATATTTGTCGTTATATCATAAGGGATGATTGTGTTTCAAAATAAAACGTTTAGAAAAGCGTGGAAAAAATTCTGGGAACCTGTATTGGGGTGTGGGATTTTACAATGGATTATGGCGATATTAATGGCCGTTCCGGTATGGTTTGTGTATCTGACATCGGTGAAAAAATTAACAGGGTTCGACGTATTTCGTAAATATAGAAATAAACCGGCAATCTTTGTTGTTTGGCATGGGCGGTCTATGATGTTGGCGCCAATTGTGTGTCTTGGTGGCATGCGTGCATACATGGTGGCAAGTCGTCACAAAGACGGACGTATGATGGCAAAATTACAAATGTTGTTTGGGTTGCGTGTAATTTATGGGTCTTCGTCCAAAGGTGGTGTGTCGGTTTTGCGTCAAGGTTTGCGGATTTTAAGACGTGGTACACATGCGATTTGTTTGTCGCCAGATGGGCCAGGGGGGCCGTCTTTGCGTTTTCACGATGGGGCATTGTATTTCGCAAAAATGAGTGGTGCGCCAATTATTCCGGTTTGTTATTCCGCAAAGCGTTCGTGGATTCAAAAGCGTTGGGATAGATATTTGGTTGCGTTGCCATTTAATAAAATTGTTTGTAATGTGGGTAATGCATATTTTGTGCCAAAAGATGCAACGCCGGCGGATTTTGAAAAAATACGTGCCGATTTAGAAAAAATTATGAATAAGCAAATGTATGATTTGGATAAAGAGTGCGGTATCGTGTCGCCAGAACAAGATTTGACGGCAACGGAATTTAAGCGTGCTGTGCGGGAGGCAAAACAGAAAAAAAAGAGGGGCGCATAAAATGAAAACACCATGGTGGTTTTTGAAGCAAAATCCGGTTGCGTGGTTGTTGATACCGATTTCTTGGGTTTATTATTTGGTGGGGCGTATTGTTGCCGTGTGGCGTGCTTTGTTCGCAATAAAATCCAGACGACCAATTATTTGCGTGGGTAATATCTTTGCTGGGGGGGTTGGTAAAACACCGATTGTACGTGCGATTGCAAATTACTTTGGTGCGCCGGTTGTTATGCGTGGGTATAAAAAAAGTGCAAAAACCGGAAATATTGGGGATGAAGCAACTATGTTATCACGAACCGGTTTGGCGGTGCATGTTGGTGACAGAAAATCAAATGTTGTTTTGTTAAATAAGCAAGATGATAACGGTCCGATTGTTATGGATGATGGGTTGCAAAATCCATCTATCAAAAAAGATGTTTCAATTATTGTTTTTGACCAAGGGTTAGGATATGGAAATGGATTGATGTTGCCGGCGGGGCCTTTGCGTGTGCCAAAAAAATCGGTTGAAAAAGCAGATGCGGTTATCGTGATTGAAAACAAACATCCGAAAAAGAACTTTAAATTGCCGGTTGGGGTGCCTGTGTTTTGGGCGAAAAATCAAACGGTGTCACCATATGCTGATGATGTGAAATTGGTGGCGTTTGCAGGAATTGGATATCCAAAGAAATTCTTTGCGGCGTTGAAAAATGTTGTGGCGCGTCGTGCGTTTCCGGATCACTATGAATATACGCAACAGGATATTGAAAAATTGTTCGCGATTGCAAAGAAAAAAAATGCAAAGTTGATTACTACGGAAAAAGATTGGGTGCGTTTGCCGATAGAAATTCGTGATGAAATTAAATATGCACGTTTGGATACAGTTATTGAAAATACATTTTATGATTGGTTAAAGGAGAAATTGAAATGACGACTTTGAAAAAAGATGTGGTCTTGACCGGTGTTGGTATTCATTCGGGAAAACCGGTGACCGTTGTTGTGCGCCCCAGTGATGAAAAAGGTATTGTGTGGAAGCGCGTTGATATGCCGAATTCTGAAACGATTCCCGCGGTCTATGATAATGTGGGTGAAACAAAAATGCGCAATACAACAATTGGTAAAATGGATTCTGCACATGTGCAGACCGTTGAACATTTGATGGCGGCTTTATTTATTTCCGGAATTGATAGTGCGATTGTTGAAATTGATTCTGTTGAAACACCAATTTTAGATGGTAGTGCGGCGCAATTTATAGATGCATTTATGGCAGCCGGTATTGGTGTGGGGAATTTTAAACGCATTGTTGTGAAAAAGCCGGTTGTTGTTCGTGCGAGTGAGGTGTTAAAACAATTGCCATTGGTTGCGCGGTTGAAGATTTGGTTGATGAATAAATTGGCGGGACGTAAAAGTGATGGGTTTGTTTCTTTGTTGCCAAATGAAAATAATGCGTTGGAAATAAAGGCGACTTTGGTTTATCCGGAAAAAATTATTGGAACACAATCGTATACTTATGTGTATGATGGAACAAAAAAATCGGTGAAAGATTTTGTTGAAAATGTTGCACGTGCACGTACGTTTGGTAAGTATTCTGAATGGGAATATTTGAAAAAACACGGTATGGGACATGGTGCAAATGAAAGTAATGTTATCGCATTAAATGATGCGGGTGATGGAACTTTAAATAAAACTTATTGGCCAGACGAATTTGTGCGTCATAAAATTGTTGATGCGGTTGGTGATATGTTTACAAGTGGTGGTTTCGTTGTTGCAAAAATGGAATCGTATAAAGGTAGTCATGCGTTAAATAATTTGGTGCTGAAAAAATTATTCAGTAATCCAGACAATTATGATATAATTGATGCAGAATAAAAAAGGATACAAGGATGAAAAAAATATTTGCTGTGTTATCTGTATTGTCGTTGGCAGCATGTGGTGGTTTGATTGAAAATAAAAACGGTAGTGAATATTTAACCCAATTAGATGCGGAGCCAATCGGTTGTACATTTTTGTATAAGTTGGAATCAGAGGTGTCTGTCTATGATGCAAATGATGCACGTAGATATTTGGAAAATCGTATAGTTGATCAAGCAAGACCGGGTAATGCATATTGGATTACCAGTCAACGCACAAAACCAAACGAATGGGTAATCTTTGGGCCGGAACGTGCGTTTGTGTTGGTTGCAAATGTTTATGATTGTCCATATCCAAATCATGTTCGTACCGCGCGCGATGGTGGTGCGGCGACTGGGTCGATACCGGTTGATTGTGAATATGGTAATTGTATGTAATAAAAAGCCCCATGAAAATGGGGTGTTTTTAATATATAATTTCGTGTAATCTGCATTGCAATTTTGTTAAGAACAGATATTTTATTTGTTCAAGTTTGCTTTTGACATCTTGTAGTGCGTCCATTGCGTGTGGTGGTAGTTTTTTCTTGTTCAATACATATTGGTTGTCGAATGTCAGTAAATATTTTGCCGCACGATGAAAGCGTTTTGAAAACAGTCGGTCGAGTGCAGTAAGTGATGTGTGATATTGACGCTTTAATTTGTTCAAAGTTATGTCGTTGTTGTGTAAATCGTCAAGAATATATTCTGTGACGTGGTCTGTTATATCGGATAAATAAAATCCAAATGTTTCGGGGTGCATAAATTCGTCTGTGCCACATTGTAGGGCAGCAATTATGCTTTCGGGTGTTGTGTCAAATTGTAATAGTGTTTTATCCGAATACAATATGCCGGCGGAAAATGCGGATATTTCGTCCAGATAGTATAAAGATGTTTCTTGGAAATAATTGTGTCGTGCAAAGTCCCCAAAGTCGCCCAATGTTTTATGATTGTGCCAATGACGCATTTCGTGGTTAATAGTGTACTTTTTTGCATCCGCCAATATTTTTATCATTTCTTTTATGTTGTTTAGATGGGCGGGTGAAAAATTTGGGTCAAGTTTATATGAATATATTTCAATTGTATTTGTTGCGGTGTTAAATTGGCCAGATGATGCAAGGCGCATAAAATCTTCGACGTTTTTGTCGTTTACTGTAATTGTGATGTATTTTATTTTTGGCTTCTTTAACATTATGGTTATGTTAGCACCATAGGATTGTTTGTCAATGTATTCGATTTGTATTTTTATGGGTGTTAAAAATGTTGCCACGGGGGCGATTTTTTTGTTATAATCATTTTGAATATTCAGAGAGAGAATTTTTTTGGCCAGTCAATATATATATGTTAACAGAAAAAAGTACGCGGTCGGATTGCTGTGGCAACCCGTGCGTGCCGGTGTTGTTGTGCGAAATTATGCACGGACTTTGGCGCGTACAATTGATAAAAAATTAAACCTGTTCACAGAATATCGTTCTATGGTTGGGTTGGGTGCGTCGCGTATGGGGGTGCGTGTCGGTATGCCTGTGGCGGCGGCGGCGGTAATGGAAAGGTTTGCGGAATATACGTCTTTCTTGGCAATGTTTCGTGTGAATTCGGGATTCTATTTGGTTGCGGCGCGTAATGGTGTTATTTTGGCCGACAAGGTTTTTGAAACAGAAAAAGAAGCGCGGGCAGAATATGTAAAGTTGTCTGAAATCCCAGATTGGGGTGCCTTCTTTGCGCCGGGGGCGTGGGGAATGCCAAAGGCCGCAGAACGCGATATTTCGGAAATATTAAGTGGCTTTAACAGAACGACTATGCATTCAATCAGTCACTTTGGTGTGAATTTGTTTTCGTTGATGATGTTTGGTTTGTTTGTGTTGGGGATGTTGGTTTTGTTTCGTGAACCAATTGTTCAGGCCTTGATGCCACGTCCGAAATTAAGTCAGGTTAATCCAGAATTGGTGGCGGAATATAAAAAACAATTAGAAGAAAAAAATAAACAATTGGATGCGCAATTTGAAATTGAAAAACCAATCCCGCCGGAACCAATTGTTATGCCGTATGAATTGTTGCCGAATCCGGCGGCGCGTGCAGAGTTATGTTATCGTGCGACGGGCTTTGTAATGCAGATTGTCGCCGGTTGGAATCAGGTTTATGCCGAATGTGATGAAGAATA
Organism: Candidatus Enterousia sp.; assembly: GCA_045654485.1. Classification (GTDB taxonomy): domain Bacteria; phylum Pseudomonadota; class Alphaproteobacteria; order Rs-D84; family Rs-D84; genus Enterousia. The sequence continues at coordinate 5,209 of JAZONN010000019.1, forward strand.
TGTTACAACAGAATTTGTGCGTAAATCGGGAACTTTGGGCGAATTTTATGAAATTGTTGCGCGTATCATGCCGGGGGCATTTGTCCAAGAGGTAAATGAAGATGTTGTGCGTGTTCGTGCCAAGTTGCCGGAATTGCCAACGGTTGCGTCGGTTGATGAACGTGATGTGGATACGATTGTTCGTGATGTGACGACATTGTTTCAATCAATAGATATGGATTTACAGACGCAAATTGTGACAGATACATTAACCAATGGTGTTGATGTTGCAAATGTAAATTTGGTAGAGGTTGGGGTAAAAACAAAATTAATACCAACACAGTTTATGGAAATCTTTTCGGATTTTGGTGGGGTTTATATGATGCGCACGCGTTGGGATGTGCGGTCTTTGACATGGAACTATGAGGTGATAATCTATGCAAAATAAAAAAATGTTGATGTTTGTGGTGTTGGGGGTTGTGGCGATGATGGGGCGTGTTAATGCGGCCCCAGAACAGGTTGTTGATATAGAAGTGGAAATGGAGCAGGTCGCCGCAGATGCAATTGATAATTATCAAGTGGAAGGTTCTTTGTTTCAACAGATAACTGATTTAGAGCAAGAAAAGATTTTAATGCAGTTGGAAAAAGAACGTGCCCAGTTAGATTTGGAATTAGATAGATTGGCGGCAGAGAAAATCAAATTGCATATGGAAATTGATACACTGTCCGGACGTGCCGAGCAGCAACAACAAGAAATAGAAACACAAAAAGCCAAGTTAGAGGCCGAAGCAGCACGTATCGAAAAAGAAAAAGAATCTTGGTTGGCCGAAATAGAAGAGAAAAAAGCGGTGTCTAAACCGGTTGTAAATGCATCTGCACCAGCGGTTGAAATGGATATTGCAAAAATGTATCGATTGGTTAGTGTTGCAGGGGCAGGTTCCCAGTTGCAGGCAACAGTTGCGGATTTGACCAGTGGTCAGACCAAACGTATTGGTGTTGGAAAATCTTTAAATGGATTTAAGGTAAAATCAATTTCTTTGGATGACGGGGTTGAATTTATTGGGCCAGATGGTGAAGTTCAAAATTTGAATGTAAGTAACGGGAAATAATCATGGTTGATGCAAAAGAAATCTTTGATGAAAAAAAGAATTTGCAGCCGTCTGTGCCTGCGGGGTTGGATGGTGCAGAGTCAAAAAACATCATTGATTATCTGTTTGCAAATAATAATAAATTATTAACCGTGACCGGTGCGATATTCGAATTGCCACGTGATACACAAAATATGATTGCGTATTTTTCAGGTGGTGAAATTATTATTTCACGTACGCATCGTTATGATGGTCGTGTGTTGGCTTTTTTGGATTTGTTACATCGTCAGGGACGTAAAATCAATACGCCATATTATTCGGATTTAAGCTTGATTTCGAATATATATAAAACGTATGAAACAAAACTTGGTGGTATTGGTCGTGGACGTTCGGATTTTGATAACCAAATGCAAAAGGACTTTGTTGATATTATTGCAAAGGCCGCAGCACAGAAAGTATCAGACGTACATATAGAAGTTGCAGATCAAACTACGATATATTTTCGTATAGATGGCAGTATGCAGCCGGTTATGGAATATAATTCACAATGGGGTGAATCATTTGTTCGTGCGGCATTTGCTTCGTCGGATATGTCAAATGCAAACTATGCCCAGAATGAATATCAGTCGGCACAGAAGGATGGGCGTACGCCATTGCGTGGCACAAAAGATTTGTATTTGCCATCTGGTGTCTTGGGTGTGCGTATGCAATTTAATCCAATCGCATTTGGCAGCAGATATGTTGTTATGCGATTGTTGTATGATAATCCATCAGAAGGTATCAAGACAGAGCAAGAATTTGGTCCGTATGAACAAAGGTTGTTGGCACGTTTGCGTTCTTTTCCAACCGGATTGGTTATCGTTGCAGGTCCGACAAGTTCTGGTAAATCAACGACTTTGGTGCGCAATATGTCCATGATGTTGCGGGAACGTAATTATGAAATTAATATGATTACGGTGGAAAATCCTGTTGAACAAAAAATATTTGGTGCACGTCAAATGCCTGTGGTTAATACAACAAATGAAGAACAACGTGAAGAAAAGTATGTAGAAGCGTTGGCGGCCGCATTGCGTAGTGACCCAGATACTTTGATGGTTGGTGAAATTCGTACGTTGGCGGCGGCGCAGTTAACGGTACGTGGAGCTTTGTCGGGTCATAATGTTTGGACCACATTGCATGCGAATTCTGCAATGGCGGCTTTGACAAGATTGTTGGATTTGGGAATTGAGTCGTTTAAATTAAAAGAAGAAACTTTGATGCGTGGTTTGGTATCGATGCGCTTGTTTAAAAAGATTTGCCCGTATTGCCGTGAACCATTGGTGAATCATCCGGAACGTGGTGCGTATAAACGTGTAATGGATTCGTATGGTGAAATTGGCCTGCGTCAGGTTTATCAACGTGGGGCGGGGTGTTCGCATTGTAATGGTACGGGAAATTTTGGTCGTATCAAAGCGGGTGAAATTATTATCACAAATAGTGAGTTTTTGCGATTGGCGTTGTCGGGCAATACAGATGCTGCAATGCAATACTGGTTGGAAGAAATGGATGGGCGTACATTAAAAGAATCGGCGGTGTCTTTGATGTTGCAGGGTGTTATTAGTATTGATGAATTGGAACGTTGGGTTGGTCAAATAAATCAGCCAGGGGTGTATTAATATGAACCGGTTGGAATTATTGTATGCAAAAATGATGTTTCGGTTGAATACCGAAAAACGTATGTCAATTTGTCGAAAGTTGGCGTCTTTGTTGCGTAATGACTTTACGTTAATCGATGCGCTGGAACGTATCGAAATGATTGAATCAAAAAATGGGACAAAGCCAAATGAACCATTTGCGATTGTTATGCGTCAATGGCAGAAAAATCTTGAACGTGGTATGACTTTTTCCGAAGCAACACGTGGATGGGTTCCGCCAAATGAAACATTATTGGTGACGTCGGGAAATTTATCTAACTTGGTTGTGGCGTTGGAAAACGTTGGTCGTGTCGTTGATGGTATGCAACGTATTCGTCGTGCAATGACGACGGCGGTTGCCTATCCTTTGTTTTTGTTGGCGTTGACATTCGGTATAATTATTATGGTTGGATTGTATTTGGTGCCACCATTGGCCGAAATCGCAACAAATGATATTGTGTGGCGGGGTAGTGCACGCTCGTTAATATGGCTGTCTGATGTGTCGATTAAATATTGGTATGTGTTCTTGGTTGTGGCGGCATTTGTCATTGGTGTTGTGTGGATTAGTTTGCCAAATTGGTCGGGCCGTGTTCGTTCGATGTTTGATAAATTTGCACCTTGGAGTATTTATAAAATTCAGGTTTCATCTGGTTGGTTGATGAGTTTAGCCGCAATGGTTAGTGCCGGTGTAACAATCCCAGATGCAATGCGTATGTTGTCCGATAGTTCCAATAAATATGTTAGTCGCATTTTGGATTCGGCCCTGCGTTATATTGCCAATGGTGATAATTTGGGTGTTGCATTAACAAATACCAAGATGGATTTTCCGGACTCTGAAATTATTGGTGACTTAATTATATACGCTGATATGAATGGGTTTGATGAAAATTTAACCCGTATTGCAAATGATTACTTAAATGAGTCCGTTCGTAAAATGGAAAAGATTTCCAATATTTTGAATGGTTTGGGTATAGTTTTGGTTTCCGTGATAATTGCATGGGTGGTGTTGGGGACGTTCCAAATGCAGGACCAGATAATAAATTAAATCTAATGGCATATCTGCAAATAAACCCGTTGGCTCATGTAGCGTCTGTACACTACGCCAACGGGTTTATTTGCATCTATACCATTATCTTTAATTTATTTCATTGCTAGGGGTTGGGTGGCTCATGTAGTGTCTGTACACTACGCCAACGGGTTTATTTGCATCTATACCATTATCTTTAATTTATTTCATTGCTAGGGGTTGGGTGGCTCATGTAGTGTCTGTACACTACGCCAACGGGTTTATTCGCATCTATGCCATTATCTTTAATTTATCCATTGCAAATTCTTT
>JAZONN010000020.1:0-14743 GCA_045654485.1 Candidatus Enterousia sp.
GATTTGTAGGACCAGACTTATTTATAATAAAATTATCTATTTCTTCGGTTTCAAACCCTGTAATTTCTAGATCCAGATTTAAATTTTCCAGTTCTTTAAATTCCATTTGCAACAAAGATATATCCCATTTGCCTAATTCGGTCAGTTTGTTATCGGCAATGCGATACAGACGTTTCTGCTCATCATTTAAGTGAGACAGTGTTATTGTGGGTATATTTTCCATATTTAACTGTTTTGCAGCCAAATATCGTCCATGTCCAGCTATGATTTCCCCATTTCCATCCAACAACACAGGGTTCACAAATCCAAATTCTTTAATAGAATTCGCAATCTGTTTAATCTGATGTTTACTGTGAAGTTTTGGGTTGTTTTTATATGGTTTAATTTGATTAATGTTTTTATCAACAATTGTTAAATTAGGCATTTGGGCCCCCTTGGTTATGAATAAGGACCATCCTTATTCATAATAATATACATTGTTGCGAACACCCACTCCGAAAAAATTTTTTTATGTCCACAGTAAAACATGTTTATTCATTTGAAAGGAGCCACATACATGTTGATTTTTCTCAAAAAAATACTATATTATTGCGTGATAGCAAAGGAATAACCAGGTGAGCATAACAGAGTTTCTTATACACTTTAATAATTACACCCCAAACTTTATGTGGTTATTGGGGGCTGGTGCACCACGATCTTCTGGTTTGCCCACCGCATATGATATAGTTTGGGATTTAAAAAAGAGATATTATGCCAATGAAGAGCACGTTAATATTGATGATTTAAATATTGGAAACGACGGAATAAAAAGGAAAATTCAAAATTATATGGATTCTAAGGGGTTTCCTCCTGAAGATTCTTTAGAAGAGTATTCTTTTTACTTTGATTTGTTGTTTGGAAACGATCATGGTTTACAGCGCCAGTATTTAACAAGACAACTTATAGGGAAAAATTTTGAACCGAATATAGGATTTAAAATTCTGTCTGCGCTAATGTACATGGATCAAAGCAAGCTAGTGTTCACTACAAACTTTGATGATATTTTTGAAAAATCTTATGCGAATATAACTGGTCAAAATTTAAGAGTGTTTCATTTAGAAGGTTCTGAGGGTGCTGTAAATGCTATAAATAACAATGCTTTTCCTTTTTATGTGAAACTGCACGGAGATTATCAATTTCAAAGTATAAAAAATTTATCACAAGATTTATTAAATAATAATAAAGAATTGGAAAAATGTTTTTTGACAGCATCAGTAAAATTTGGGCTTATCGTAGCAGGTTACAGTGGTCGAGATGTAAATGTAATGTCATTACTAGATAAAGCTATTGAAACACCGAACCCTTTCCCACAGGGAATATTTTGGACAACTAACGACAAATCAAAATGTTTACCATCGGTACATGCTTTTATTGACAAAGCAAAATCTAAAGGAATTAAAGCGCAAATTATAGAAATAGATTCCTTTGATAGCTTTATGAATTTAATATGGGCAAGTATTCCCGGTAAGTTTTTGGATTTATCAGAAAAACTTGAGCTTGATGAGCAACGCATAAATATTCCTTTGCCACAGCCGGGGAAGAATTTTCCGGCAATCAGGCTTAATGCTTTTCCTATAGAAGGCATACCACAAAAAGCACTTCAAATAAAAGAGGATGCTATTTCTAGTATTAAAGAATTAAAAGAAAAATGCAGAATTGCACGTAGTCATGCAATAATGACAAAAACAAATAATATATTGGTTTGGGGAACAATGGAAGAAATAAAGAAGGTAGTTCCGGTACCTAATATAATTTCTGATTATGAGTTTTCTACAGAAGATATTGTGAGACATGGTTATCTAAAGGACTTTGTATATCGTGGCTTAGTGACAGCTTTATGTAAAGATAAACCTTTGTGCTTTAAAAAAATCAGAAACACATATTATATTGTACCAAAACAAGAACATATTAAGGATCCGTTGTTTACAGAACTGAAAGCTTTTACTGGCTCAATAGCAGGAACACTAATTCCTTCAGCATCATGGACGGAGTGTTTAAAGGTAAAAATTGATTTTAAAAATGATAGTTTTTGGTTGGTTGTAAAACCTGAAATATGGATAGAACCTTCTGCAGAACGAGAAAAAAACATTGGTTTTTTAAGAATCAGGAATAAAAACAGGTATAATAACAAACAAAATACCATTTTAGATATTTGGAAGAGAATAATATTTGGAGAAACGAACAATCAAGTTGAATTTCCAATTTTTTCTGAAAATGATGAAGACAAGTTTATCATATCACCAATAACTGCTTTTTCATATAAAGGGGGGCTGTAAACATGGTGAGCATTTCGAATTTATCTGCATATTCACAGATACAAGAACATCTGTTAGTATTTGCTGGTGGCAATAAAAGTAAAAATCCTCTCTTGGGCCTCAAGATGTATGGACCATATGGTCTGGATCTTAATTACTTGGATACTATACGTATAGCAAGTTTGACCCCCCTTGGATGTACAAGCAAAGTCAATGCACTTATAACAGAACTTTCTTCACATATTTCTCCAAAATATGCAAAAGAGTATTATCCGGATTATACCGGATTTGAAAATATATTTAGAACCAAGATTATTTTAGATAAAACTCTGAATTTTGAATTTGATGCCGAAATGGGGGCGTTGGCTAAGAGTCTAAATATAAATTCTTTTAAGTATAAATTAAAAGAATATCTTTTGACTGTGAGTAGGCAAAAAACAACTTTTGATGTCTTGTTCATTTATTTGCCAAATGAGTGGCAAATGATTTTTAGAACAACAGATTTTAATCTTCATAACTTTATCAAAGCTAGTGCGGCCCCATTAGGAATCCCGATTCAAATAATTACAGACAAATCTAATAACAATTGTAGAGCCAATGTCATGTGGGGAATTAGTATAGCAACATACTCAAAAGCTGGTGGTGTTCCATGGAAATTAGATGTTTCGAACAACGATGAGGCTTTTGTTGGGTTAAGTTACGCAATGAACAAGCATTCAGAAGGAATAAGTTACATAACATGTTGTAGCCAAATATTTGATTCGGCAGGTATCGGGTTTGAATTTATTGCATATGATGTTTCTGATTTTAAAATGGATGAAAATAATAAAAATCCATATTTGAGTGAACAAGAAATAATGAATATTATGTCTAAATGTTTGCAAATATATCAAAATACTCATTCTGGAAAAGTTCCGAAAAAAATAACTGTACATAAAAATATACCTTTCTCAGAAGACGAAATAAGGGGCTGTCGAAAGGCTTTTGGTAAAGGTATCGACTTAGAACTTATACAGATACAAAATACTGATTGGCAAGGTATTAAAATAGCCGCAAAAAAATGTCCACATAATTATCCTTGTGATAGAGGCTGTTTTATACCATTAAAAAACAACGAATGTCTTTTATGGCTTCAGGGAAATGTTAATATTGATGGGAAAAATATTTTTAAAGAAGGGGCTTTAACTCCTATACCGCATCCTGTAATAGTAAAAAAATATTTAGGATCAAATAGTTGGTATGAAACTTGTTGTTCTATCTTGGGGTTAACTAAAGTTGATTGGAATAATAATACATTGTATAAATCAAGTCCTATAACTTTACAGTATTCGAGTTTGTTTGCTCAAGTAGTAAGAGACGTGCCCGAAATAATGCGCCAGAAGTATAATTATCGCTTTTTCATGTAAAAAAGTCGGAAGTATTAATTTTTATTTCCCTGTTATTTTTTTCTTTTTTTGATAGGCACCCTAGAAAACTAATAAAAACATGGCAAAAAGTTTCAAAAATTCCCTGCAAATCCCTGTAAATTGGATATCCAATACCGTCATTTATTACAACTCCGCCAGTAATAAAAAAGCACCCCAAAGGGGTGTTTTTTTATTACCGTCGTATGGCATCGGATTCGTAATCGCAACGCAGTTGCCAAGGTTCGACAATAAGTAGATTTTGCAAACGCAGTGCGGCAAAATCGTCACGGTTGCCCCGCAGACACAACGTGTCGAGGGAATACGCAGATAAACAATTAATAAAATCTTAAAAAATCGCAGTTCACAAGATTTTTTTGAATTTATTTATTGTTTGTCAAGGCGCCCCTCACCATCCGCCAGGATTCTGGGATATACGGCATCCCATCTGAAAGTCCCGCACTTCTGCGGGATTTTTTATGCATTGACTTCGGTATGGGCGAAAACTGTCCCTTTTTACGCCATAATATCCTGCTTTCTATACAACCCCCATTTCCCGATAGTCAATGGTTTGAGAAAAACAAAAAAACACCGCCCAATTGGGCGGTTGTTTATTAAGGCATAAGGCGTGATGGTCCGCGGAACAAGAATGTCGATTCACGTATTGTTGGTAATTCTAACAGCTGTTTTATGAATCGTGCGCCACCAAAGCCCCAACCACCATGTGGTGGCATGCCATAGCGGAAGCATTCCAGGTACCATTGCAGCCCCTCTTGATGCAATCCTTTGCCTTTTAATTGCTCGCACAATTTGGCATAGGATTCTTCACGCTGGGCACAGGTTACAATTTCAACGCCTTTGTACAGCAAATCAGCGGATACCGATATTTCGTGTCCATGTTTGTCTATCGCTTTTTTATGATAAAAAGGTCTAGATTCCCATGGCCATTCGGTCACGAACACGAAATCAGATCCGTACTTTTCTTTGACGTAATCGCCAAGTGCTTTTTCTTCCGCAGTCGTGATGTCCGGCTGTTCAGATGCACATCCCATTTCACGCAGGATTTCTTTCGCCTCTGCCATCGTGATGCGTGGAATTGGCTTTTTCAACTGGAATTCAGTGATACCAAAGTATTTTTCGATTTCTTTGCCACATGTCTTTTTAATGGATGTTAGCATATAACCAATTGTTTTTTCGAGTTCACTCATAACCTCTTCAAAACTTTCAATGTATGCCATTTCGCCATCGAAAGATGTGAATTCGGTCGCATGACGTGTCGTGAAAGATTTATCCGCACGAAATGCCGGCGCAACCTCGAACACACGTTCCAGACCCGATGCAATCGCCATCTGTTTGAATAACTGGGGTGATTGTGCCAGGTACGCCGTCTGACCAAAGTATTCTAGCTTGAATAATTCTGCCCTGGATTCTGATGGTGTCGCCATTATCTTTGGTGTCTGGATTTCGATGAACCCTTGTTTGGTCAGATATTCATGATACCCGGCGGTCATCGCGGATATTGCACGCATTATTGTTGCGCCACGCGGTGAACGCAGCGACAAGAAACGCCAATCTTGCGATTTTTCCGGGGTTACTTCTGCGCTGCCTTTTTGTGTAACGGGTATCGGTGTCGCTTCGGCCAAAGACATAACCTCAATTTCGGATGCTTGAATCTCGAAACCGGATTCTGTGCTTTTTGTTTCCACAACTTTACCTGTTACATATATAACAGATTCTGTTGTGATTTCTTTTACTTTCTCAAAGGCAGTCGAACCTTTTTCAATAACACATTGAACGGTTCCGGTTATTTCGCGCAGGACAATAAACGCAATACTTGATTGTTCGCGAATTGTTTGCGCGTGACCTTTGACTGTTATTGTTTCGCCAATTTTTTGTGGAATTTCGGCGATATGCGTTCTTATTTTTGACATTTTAACCTCCTTTGTGTTTCGTTATTTGTTTTCAATAAGAACACAAGGACGTAAAATATCATGCATATCATTTTTCAGAATACATGACACAACGTGGTGCCACCTTGTTTCGCGAGCATTGTCGCCAATGCCGCGTTTTTAACTCTCGCTGGATTCGCCATACCATTAAAGAGTCCTTTGCTATAACGGGCAATCCCGGGAAGTTCTAATAAGCGCAGTCATCTGCCACCGTTCTTCTTCCGCCTCCCCATTGTTAGTGGATTATCGGCTTTCACTTTTGATTATAGAATAAAATTTGCTATTTTCAAGTGGTTTATGTGGAATTTATAGATTTTTGCATTTATGTATGGGAAATTGTGCAACAGAATTCTAGTCCGTCATAAAAATCAGATGCCCCTTTGGGGGCATTGTATTTTTCATATATAATGTCGTCAAATATTACAACTGTGCCAATAAATAAAATAACCCCGCCGAATGGCGGGATTTTTTGGGGGAACTTTATCTGGTTTTATGTTCTTGCAAAGATTTGTTTACATCTTGCAAATGTTTGGCTAATTGATCGTATTCTGCCATATAGTATTCTAATGCATCACGGGCCTGTGTGGCGATTTCGTCGCTATAAGCATCTGTCATCATATTAATTTCACATGCTTCGATGCATTTTGATACAAAATCCATACGGGCTTCGATTTCTTCTCGTTCTTTATTTAATGTCATGATATTGCGTTTTGTTTGGGCGGTGGCGCATGCAAATGCATATGTTTTATCAAATTGTGTAACGTGTTCCATCTGTTTGCGTGCATCCTTTCCACGTGCAATTTTTTTTCCAATACCCTTCATTTGATATTCGTATGTATCAATCAATTCTTCGGCATCATGTGCCTCTGATGGGTCAAAGCGACTATTTTGACCGGCATATTGTTGCAGATGTGAAATATGCTTGCTCATTAATTCGTGTTCGTGTTCGGCCGATGCGCCTTCACGAATAGTATCATTTAATTTTTTTGCCTTTGCATCCATAACAGATTTTAATATATGGAACACATTGACAGAAACTGTTTTTTTATTATCCATTTTTTTATCCCCCATTAACTTACACAATTTCATATAGTACACAAAATGCCGTTTGTCAAGACATTAAAACAGGGATTATTTGAATAACCCCTGTTTTTTCATATGTTTAAATGATTTTATTATTGTTCCGAACGTGTAAATGCACCGCCATCCAACATATCACGAACCGCAAAGTGTTTCACCTTTTTGGCTGATGTTGAAGGCAATTCTTCTTCGGTGATGGCAAAGTGTTTAACCCATTTATATTGGGCGATTGCCATGTTTGATTTTTTCAACATAAATGCCACACGTTCAACCGTTACACCCGGTTTTACTTGGAATACGGCAAAAGGCACAACTTTGTCCTTGATTACATATTCAAACACGGCGGCATTTAAAATTTCGTCGTTTTGCATATATAGGTCTTCCAATTCATCCGGATAGACGTTTTTACCGCTATCCAAAACGATAACTTGTTTTTGGCGACCTTTTACCTGTAAACGCCCATATTTATCAAGACAACCAATATCACCCGTCTTGAACCATCCGTTTTCAAATGCTTCGGCATTTGCGGCATCGTTATCCAAATATCCGGTCATAACCATATTACCACGAACCCAAATTTCACCAACACCATTTTTGTCTGGATTGTGAATTTGTATTTCATTTCCTGGCAATGGTCCGGCGTAATACATCGAGCCATTTGAACGGCGGAACGCAAAGTTAAAGTTCGCAGGCCCCGTTGTTTCTGTCAAACCATAGCAATCACCAACCACAAATCCCATTTTTTCATAGAATTTACGAATTGATGGTTTCAAGGTTGCGCCGGCTGAAACCAATACTTTGGTGTTTCCGCCGAATGCGTCATGAACAGGTTTGGTGACTTTTTCAACCAGCTTTCCCAACCCAATTGCACGCAGTATTTTACGCATAGACACAATGACGCGCATTAGTGTCCAAACGTGTTTATCACGTGCCGAATCCACTATCTTTTTATAGAACACTTCCCAAATACGTGGAACAGCTGGGATAACTTCTGGTTTATATTGTTTGAAATCTTTGACAAATTCTTGTGGTTTTAATATGGGCTGCAACAACAACTTGCCCTGCAAAGCCACCGGTACAATGATATTAATTACAACACCATATATATGGTAAAGTGGCAAGAATCCGTAAAATGTATACCCTGGTAAAATCACATCTTTGTAAAACTGTGCTCCGTCCGCCAAAGACAACAGATTGTCGTGTGTTAATCCGACGACTTTTGGGTTGCCTGTCGAACCGGATGTAAAGGACAGCTGTGCGATATCGCCACGTTCTGTGTCGCCCATTACAAATTCTGATTCATCTGTATCGTCAATATTTTCAATATCGAACATTTCGGCGGGCGCATTTTCTATAAAAAGATTTTTCTGTGCCAACGCCAATTTGCATTCTGTTCTTTTCATCATATTGATGTGTTCGATTGTGTTTAATCCTGTATCCAACATCAATGCACGTGCCCCCAAAGACGTAATGGCAAAGTACGAACGCAAGAAGTCAGGTGTATTTCCAGACAACAAAGCAACCGTATCGCCTTTTTTGATACCGAAACGTTTAGTCAACAAAACGGCACGTTGTTTTACTTTCTTTAACAAATCTGCATATGTTTCGTTTTGGCGTACAAAGAAAATACGGTCCTTGTTCCGCAAACATACATCATGCAGCATTTCATATATATTTTTAGCAATCATATTTATGCTCTTGTTTGATTATACTTAACACCATATCACCATGATATGGTTATATTGAATATAGCTGTTTTTATTATGAAATACAATCGAATAATAGGGATTTATTCTTGTTTGGCAACTTTATTGGCAACACCAGATATAGTAAATTCGTGCGAATCAATTACTATATTTTGTGTTTTGCCTAGAAAACGAATCATTTCCTATGGCCAAAGTTATCAAATGTTGACACAAACACATATTTCGTGCTGATTTACCGATTCTGTTTTCTGGCTGTACAATGCGGAATATATGGATTTTTAAAAGTAAAGCAAAAAATAATTTTTTTTTGCACTTTTATAGATTGATAGTTTTTATACAAAACTATATATTGATATCGAAACGAACAAACAACCACTATATGTTGTGTTTTTACAAGTATTGGAGTTATAAGATGTCAGAAACACAAAATGAAGTTCAAATTCAAATTACACCAACATTAACGACACGTTTGGTTGCCGTGCAAAAGCGCAGCGGCGAAACTGTACCGTTTGATGTTAAAAAAATATACGAAGCAATCAAGAAGGCGGTTGCCGTCACAGCCGAGGTATCAGATGTCGAAGTTGTAAAAATCACCCAAGATGTATTAAAACGATTGGATGATAAATTTGCCGACAAAACACCCAAGGTCGAAGAAATCCAAGATGTTGTTGTACGTTCTTTGATGGATGCCCGTGCTTATAAAACAGCCGAGGCATATATTATTTATCGTCAAAAACGTACAGAAATTCGTGAATCAATGGTTGATGCGGTCGAAGTTATCGAAGGTTATGTCGGTGGTTCGAATTGGCGTATCAAAGAAAATGCAAATGTCGGCTATTCCATCGGTGGCTTGATATTGCGTACCAGCGAACGCGTAACCGCGGAATATTGGTTGAACCTTTATCCGCGGGCGGTTGCTGAAGCCCATAAGACCGCGGCAATTCATGTTCATGATTTGGGTTGGTTGACGGGATATTGTGCCGGTTGGTCATTGCGTGAATTGTTATACGAAGGATTCAATGGCGTCGAAGGTTATTTGCAATGCGAACCTGCACGTCATATGGCAACGGCTATTTCCCATATGGTAAACTTCTTGGGCACATTACAGAACGAATTTGCCGGCGCCCAAGCGTTTTCATCGGTTGATACATATTTGGCCCCATACGTACGTATTGATAATCTGACATATGCAGATGTTAAAAATGCTATGCAGACCTTGATATTTAATTGTGCGGTACCATGTCGTTGGGGGACACAAACACCATTTATTAACTTTACATTCGATTGGACTTGTCCAAATGATTTGAAAAATCAACGTCCATTCATCGGCCGTCAGCAGGTTGATTTCACCTATGGCGATTTGCAGGCGGAAATGGATATGATTAACAAGGCCTTCTTAGAGGTTATGACCGAAGGCGATGCATTGGGCCGTCCATTTACATTCCCAATTCCTACATATAACATTACGCCGGATTTTCCATGGGAACACCAAAATGTGAAGCCATTGTTTGATTTGGCGGCAAAATATGGTATTCCAAATTTTCAGAATTTCTTAAATTCTGACCTTAACCCAACGGATGTACGTTCTATGTGCTGTCGTTTACGTTTGGACGTTCGTGAATTGTTGAAACGTGGCGGCGGTCTGTTTGGTTCTGCGGAAAAGACGGGGTCAATTGGTGTTATTACAATTAACTTGGCACGTTTGGGATATATCCACCGTGGCAATCGTGAAGGTTTATTCACAGAATTAAAACGTTTATTGGATTTGGGACGTGATGCATTGGAAATCAAGCGTGATATTATATCCAAGAATATGAAACGTGGCCTATATCCTTTCACACGCCGTTATTTGGGTGATTGGAATCATCACTTTTCCACCATTGGTGTGAACGGTGCGAATGAAATGGTTCGTAACTTCACCGGCGATCGTGAAAACATTGCGACCCCAATGGGTAAAAAATTGGTATTGGATGTAATGGATTTTATCCGTGAAAATTTGGCGAATTTCCAAGAACAAACGGGTAATTTGTATAATTTAGAGGCAACACCAGCCGAAGGTTGTTCTTATCGTTTTGCAAAAACGGATGTTAAGAATTTCCCAGATATTATCACGGCTGGCACCAAAGAAGCACCATATTACACTAATTCGACACAGTTACCGGTGAACTTCACAGACGATCCATTTGTCGCCTTGGAACACCAAGAAGAATTACAGCGCAAATATACTGGTGGTACAATGTTGCACCTATATATGGGTGAACCTGTATCATCTGGCGAAGCGGCTCAGAAAATCGTGCGTACGATATTTGAAAACTATAAAGTGCCATATATGACATTGACACCAACGTTCTCTATATGTCCAAAGCATGGATATTTGCCAGGTAAACACGAATTTTGTCCGAAGTGCGATGCAGAAAATGCCGCAAACACGGATGTCAAAGAACAATAACGTCATAAAAACAAAAAAAGGGAAGGAGACAGATATGACAACAAATTGCAACAGAACACAATGCGAAGTTTTTTCACGCTCAATGGGCTTTATTCGTCCTGTAAAAAACTTTAACATTGGTAAATTTTCTGAATTTAGTGAACGTAAAACATTCACCGAAGCAAATTGTTTATCTGCGGGACAACGTCATTGTGAATTGTTAAAGCGTGCGGCATAATACAATGCGTGACATTCAAATTGGGGGATTGGTTTCGTTCACCACAATTGATTATCCGACAAAGTTGGCATGTGTGTTGTTCTTGGTTGGATGTCCATTACGGTGTGCATATTGTTCCAATCCCCATTTATTATGTGTTGGCGATGGTGAATATGACCCTGAACGTGTATTTGAATGGTTAAAATCACGTATTGGTAAATTAGAGGCCGTCGTATTTTCTGGTGGCGAAGCATTGATGCAGGGCGATGCCACAATTGATTACATGCGACGTGTGCGTGAATTGGGATTTAAAATTGGATTGCACACAAATGGTTTTTATCCCGATACCTTGTCCCGTGCATCAGATGTTGTTGATTGGGTCGGGTTGGACTTTAAAGCAACATGTGAAAAGTATCCTGATTTAACGGGGCAGCATATTGCATATGATAATATGATGCGTTCTTTGGATATATGGTTGGCAACCGGCAAAGGGTACGAAGTTCGTATAACCTGCGATCCCCGTTTTATCAATGCGGCTGATTTACGAAAAATATCGGAAATTTTGGTGGCACGTGGCGTTACAAATTTGGCGGTGCAAAAATACATACCGCATTTTGAAGACGAAGACCACAAAACAACCCCTGCTATGCGTGATGCAATATTTAACGATACTGAATTGCGTAAAGAAATCGAAACAATGTTTCCGTCGGTTGTATGGCGTGAATAAAAAAATCCCCATGTGGGGATTTTTATTTGCATACCGCTGTATATGGCGGTTTTGATTTTTCTGTATCAATTTCACCCATTCCACAATCAAGGCAATTAAAGCGTCTATTTTGTGAATGTGTGGCATCAAATGGTACATCGATATTTTCAAGCTCTGGTATTTGTGCCAGATATTTCTTGTTTGGAAAACCAAAGTAAAATGCACGGTTGCTCCCACTACACTCTGTTGCCCAAGATGCATAGCACGCCGGACTTGTAATTTTTGTTGGGTCTGGTACACATATGCTTTCGCATGTGTCTGTATTTAACATTTCTTTTTCACAATCTGTGCACGATGTTTGTGGGACACGCAGTGTTGTCCCCATACCGCCATGAACGGCCTTGCGTAATATTTTTTCGCATTTTTTTGCATTGGGTGTTTTTGATGGGTCGACCACACATTCCCATTCCAATGTGTTATAGTTTAATCGTGCAATCATATTGTCGGGGCATTGTTTTTCCAAGAAAGGATCAACACATTCCCATACATCATCAACGATAATAGCTGTTTGTTTGTCTGCACACAATGGTTTTCGTGAATTGTCCGGTACACACTGCATAGTATCTGAATCCCACACCATATCACCGGCACAGTTTGTTTTATAATTATATGCGATACATTGCCACCGACCAAATCTATATGTTTTTGCCGAACCGGGTGGGCATATTATATTCGCTTCTGCGGCTGGCGCATCTATATTTCCAACGTCTGGCACTTCGTATTGGGTCAAATACACCAATTGCCCATCGGTTAATTCCATTTCTTCTATGATTGCGGCGGGCACAGTTGGTTTAGATGTTGTGCCACCAGACATAATTTTATTTTCTTGCATTAACCCAAATGTGCCGGCGTCCGCATAGTTTTGTTCCAATATTTCCATAATTTTATTATGTGATTCTATATCCAATGCATCGGTTGCAGTGACGATAAAGTTTGCCGTTGGTTTGTTGTTTTTCGAAGTTTCATCACATGATGTGACTTTAAATTTTTTGTCTAAGCATATAAATTGGCTACGCACATTATATTGTTCGGTACACACATCTTGAAATTCTGTTCCGTTAATTTGTGCGTTATGCATTGCGGTTGCGCATTGCGCCACGGTACGCAAATCAGACATAGTAACGGCATACTGTGTATCATGTTTTTCGATATATTGATTGGGGCTGCTAATTATATAATAACCTGCCATTAGCATAGCGAACAAAATCATAATAAAAATATTCATCGTCCCCCCTTGCGATTTATAAAAATTCTAGGTAATATACAAATAAATTGCAACAGGAAATACGATATTACAATGAAAAAAATTTTATTAATTATCGCATTATTAATTACAAACGGCTGTGGTTTTACGCCGATGTTTTCGGGTAATGATACGGATATCTATGTCACGCCAATAAGTGGCATTAATGGCATAGATTTACGCAACGCATTATGGGGTCGTTTTGGTGGCCGTCGTGAAGCGGGGGCGACATACACATTGACGGTAAAACTAAATGATCCGGTCACTCAGTACAAGGCATTGGAACGCACCGGTGACGCCACCTGGCAACAGATTTCATTAACGGCCGATTATACGTTGTCGCATAATGGCAACCAAATTGCCGCTGGTACGGAAAGTGCGGCCGAATCATATACGTTTGTACGTTATTTGGTTGCATCGAATGCATCGTACAATAACGCCGTACAAAACACTATCCGTGTATTGGCGGACAAGATTGGCACACGTGTTATTGCCGAAACGTATCGCTATTCCAACAGCGGGGCAGGGGCAACGAAATAATGAAATGGAAAGATGTAGATTTTAAATCCGGTATTGGCAAAATCCGTGCGGTCTTGATATACGGTCCCGACGCCGGCCAAGTTGATGAATATTGTGATTTGGCCATATCTACATTGGGTATTGAAAAAGACAATTTATTTGCGCTGGATTCGGACGAATTGCGTGACAAGCAAGATGCGCTGTTTGCCGAAGCATGCAGTCCATCAATGTTCGGCGGCCAAAAAATGGTTTTGATATCTAATGCGGGCGATGCCTGTGCCAAGGCGGTAGAAGAATTGGTGACGCATTCTGGGTTATGTGCAACTGTTGTGGTTGCGGCGGGTGATTTGCGTGCCGGTGGCGGTTTGCGTGCTTTGTTCGAAGGTTCTGATGATATGGCGGCTATGGCGTGTTATACTGATGACGCCCGCACATTGGCAAATTTGATACGTAACGAATTATCTGCGGCATCCGGTATTGCGCAAATTACACCTGATGCGATGGCGTATATGACTTCGCACTTGGGTGGCGATCGTGGAATTACTCGTGGTTTTTTGGCCAAGATTGCGTTATATGTCCATGATAAACGTATTGTCGAATTGTCTGACGTGGAAAAGTGTTTGCCCGATACAGGTGCGGCCGACACAGATGATTTTTTATTTTCTTTGACGGCGGGTCATATTCAACAAACGATGATGGCGTTGGATCGTTTGTTTTATGATAACAAAGAACCTAATATGTTGGTTCGAATGTTGACGGGCCAATTCAAGAAGTTACAGACAGCTGTTGTTGATGGTCAGTTGCCTAATTTATTCTGGAAGGTTCGCGACAAATTCAACATGGCGATTAAGATATGGCCTGAATCAGAGATTGTTGCGGTACTAACCCGTCTTAACGAACTTGAACGTCAATTACGCACAACAGGTATGCCGGCTGAGGTTTTATTGCGTGATTTCGCTTTAAAATTATCTGTTCGTGCGGCTAAATTTGCTGCAAAACGAAGGAATTAAAATGTTAGCATCAGTATATGCCCCAAAAGACTTTAAACGACTGCGTGCATCTGGCGACATTGTTGCGCGTTGTTTTGATTTTATCACGCCACATATCAAGGCAGGAATATCGACAGGCGAAATCGACA
>JAZONN010000021.1:0-8093 GCA_045654485.1 Candidatus Enterousia sp.
AAAAGTCTTCGGGGATATGGCGGAATGGTAGACGCTGAGGACTTAAAATCCTTTGGTCATTGCGACCGTGTGGGTTCAAGTCCCACTATCCCCACCAATATTTCGCCAGCAAATGGCGATTTTTTTATACGGATGTGTAGCTCAGTTGGTTAGAGCGCTTCGTTCACATCGAAGAGGTCGTTGGTTCGAGTCCAATCACATCCACCATAAACATAAAAGACCCCACAGGGGTGTTTTTTGTTTATGCGTCAGCATGTGATACCCGGACACGAACCATGCAATCCATAGATTGCCAGTTCGACAATGAGTAAGCGAGAACAAGCCATGCGCAGTTCGAGTGTTAACGAATGCCCCACAGCCGGCACACGCCGCGCGAGGGAGTCCAATCACATCCACCATAAACACAAAAGACCCCACAGGGGTGTTTTATTTGTAATAATTTTGTATTTTCACTTGCGTAAAAAAGACAATATTTGATATCATTTCATTCAGAGATGAAGAAAATTCTGATTTTTGCTGCAAACATATTAACGTGTATAGGCGTCACGAACGCTGCTGTACGTGACGGCACGGCGGTTTCACGCACACCCAAATCCACATCCACCCCTTCGACACAAAGCCGTATTTATTCAACTACACGTACCGCAACCGCACGTAAATCTATTGCACCAGCCACCGCACGCACAAGCCAACGCACCATTACACGCACCCCCACAGCAAATGACACAACACAAAAACGCATTGCCGCACGTGCCACAACAAACACCGAATTCGACATGTCGCAAACCCGAACAGGCGCCGAATACGAACAATGCAAAAACACATACTTCACGTGCATGGATCAGTTTTGCTCTTTAAAAAGTGACGATTATCGCCGATGCTCATGTAGCGATCGTGTATACGAATTAATGGATATTCGTAACACAATCCAAAATGCCGGCGATAAATTAACCACATTTTCAGATAACCTTGACGTCGTCGGAATGTCCGCCGCCCAAGCCAGCGCAATGGTTAATGCATCCGAAGGTGAAAACGCATTAACCAAAGACACATCCG
Organism: Candidatus Enterousia sp.; assembly: GCA_045654485.1. Taxonomy (GTDB): domain Bacteria; phylum Pseudomonadota; class Alphaproteobacteria; order Rs-D84; family Rs-D84; genus Enterousia. The sequence continues at coordinate 1,057 of JAZONN010000021.1, forward strand.
CATCCAAGGCATTATTACAGGCAATTATGAATTCCATCCGTGGCGCAGACAGTCACGTCGACGGAAAATATTCTAATTTAAACAGTGTAAAATTATCATTCGATACCGCCAACGCATTCGGCACGGCGGACACCGGACAAATCATCGGCACATACAACGGTCAATCTTTATATACCGCTGTGTATCCACAATGTCGCAAAGCCGTTGCCGCAGATTGCAACGACGCATCACTACAACGTGCCGTAACCGCATACCTTATGGCAATAGAGCAGGACTGTAATACCGTCGCCACCGCATTTGAAAATAGTCGCAAAGATATGAAGGCATCAATCCGTGAAGGCAGCGCAATGTTGGATTTAGCCCGCATCGAAAACCGAAAAAAGCACAATTCATCCGACATAACCACATGTATCAATATGGTCGAAGCCGCCATAACTAACGAACAAGTATGCGGAAAAAATTATCATAAATGCTTGGACGACGGCCGATACATCGACATATCAACCGGCGCCCCAATCGCAGGTGTCAAAGATTTCTATCAACTTGAAAACCTATTAACATTCCAAAGTGGCATAGAGGCAGCCGATCAAAAATTAACCAAAAATTCCGCCAACCGTGCATTTGTGCAAAACTTTGAAAATCGTGTAAAAAAATTTGCCACAGACGCATTGGACACATGTGTTGAAGACGCCGACATTGTATGGGCCGAATATTTGGACAAAGCAATGTTGGATATATTTTATGCACAAAAAGACAAAGTCCAAGAAATCAAGCAGGGCTGCTTTGACTTCGTTTCATCATGCTATATCAATAATGATAATGCAATAACCAATGCTATGGCGGAACTAACCGGCGACGCAACAATTGTATTAAAACCAAACGCCTTGGCATTAAACGCCCAAATGTGTGCCGACTATGTCCAATCCTGCAATAATATGTTTGACGCCAATATCATCCAAGCATACATGGAAAAAATCCAAAACACCGATACATTAACGGCATGTCGCGCGGTTGTAAAACAATGCTTCGACAAATACGGCGGCATCAACTATGAAAATTTCTATTATCCATATAGTGGCTTGTTCACAACAGGCAACGCCCCCGATTGGTTTACACTGTACGATTACACCAATGGCGGCGCAATCAAATCAGAATGTGCCCGACAATTACAAAACATTGACGCATGCAGCGACCCCGATATAATCGAACAGGCATTTGGTGGCTTTGACCTTGAATTCACAAAATCAGACCCAGATTCAACAAGCCCACTAACATTCGCTACTAATTTTAATACTAATGACGGACCAGGACTGAAAAGATATGGCACCATAAACAGCGAAGAATTATTACATCATCGTTATTTACGTCCCGTTGGTGTCGCAACCGAAATTTATAATCAGATTCTGTCCATCTTAACAACCCAATGCACCAATTTATCCGGTCGCTTTGTTGAATACCAATGGATTAAAACCAACACCTATAATCCTGAGTCATTTTGTCAATTTAATACGGACATAACAATCGACGACTACAACATCCAAACAGGCGAAAACATGTGTCCTGCAACATACAGCGACAGTGTCGACACCCAATCATGGGGCGCATGCCTATGTTGGGAAAACGGTGGCCGCCGCAGCAATAATGGGACGTCTGCAAAATGTGTTGCAACAATACCGAATGAGGCTGGCGAATGGGAAACCGTCGTACTCACCCCAGAAAATCAGGTACAACCTACCACATGCAGCACCACATCTGATACCGGATGCAACACATCACAAACACCCGAAGGCATGGAATAAAGAAAAACAACAAACAAAAACAAAAAACCCGCGATTGCGGGTTTTTTGTTTCGAACATTATTTCTTAATAACAAAGTTAACCAATTTATTTGGCACAACTATCGTTTTCACAATCGTTGTCCCATCCAATCTGTGGGCCGCCGCCGTTTTGGCCGCATCAACGACTGTTTCTTCATCCGCATCGGCCGGCACAACAAAATCCGCCGCACGTTTTCCGTTCACAGACACAACAATTGTCTTTTCGGTTTCAACCAATTTTGCGGCATCAAATGTTGGCCATGGTTGAAATACCAACATATCTGTGTTTCCCAATTTTTCCCACATTTCTTCGGTCAAATGCGGTGCAAATGGATTTAACATCTGCAACAATACTTCATACGCAGGGCGGGGCATAGAACCCGAAAACGCATTGATAAATTCCATCATTGCAGAAATTGCCGTATTGTACTTCATACCGTCCAAACGCTCTGTCATATCGGCAATCAAACGATGCACCAAACGTTCTTGATCTGCCGTCATTGCATCATCGGTCAAATTGTCTGCCAAACCTTCAACACGTTTCAAGAAACGTTGAACACCGGCCAATGCACCTTCGGACCAATTTACATTGGAATCCCATGGCCCCAAAGACAGCACCGTCGTACGTGCCGCATCCGCACCAACTTCAGCCAATTTTTCATCAACTTGGAAACCATTGCCGGCAGATTTTGACATTTTTTTACCATCGGTTCCCATCAGCAAACCATTGGTCGTACGTTTATGATATGGTTCCGGCGTATTAACATGCCCCAAATCAAACAAAGCACGATGCCAAAAACGCGAATAAATCAAGTGACGGGTATTATGTTCATTTCCACCGTTATAATGCCCGACCGGCATCCACTTTGCCATTTGTTCGGCCGAACAAAACGCATCGTTATTACGTGGATCCAAGTATCTTAGATAATACCAAGACGAACCCGCCCATTGTGGCATAGTATCGGTTTCACGTTTTGCGGCCGCACCACAATGTGGACATGTTGTATTAACCCAATCTGTTGCACGTGCCAATGGCGATTCCCCATCTTCGGTTGGTCGAAAATCTTCCATATGCGGTTGCATTAATGGCAATTCTGATTCTGGCACAGGCACCCATCCACATTTTTCACAATACACCAATGGAATCGGTTCACCCCAATACATTTGACGCGAAAATCCCCAATCGCCCATACGATAGCGAACTTTTGGTCGCGCAAAACCACGTTCTTCTCCAACCTTGATTGCAGCGGCAATCGCATCTGCTTTGCCCATACCGTTCAAGAAGTCAGAATTGATATGCTCGCCATCACCAACCCATACTTTATCGGCTTCGCCACCCGCCAAGACCGGTATTACATCCAAATTAAATTTCTTGGCAAAGTCCCAGTCACGTTCGTCATGGGCCGGCACCGCCATAATCGTACCATGCGCATAATTAACCAAAACATAGTCCGCAACAAACACAGGTATCTCTGTGCCAGTATATGGATTTTTTGCCATAATACCTTCTAATCTAACACCTGTTTTTTCTTTGGTCGCATCCGTTCTATCAAATTCTGATTTTGCGGCCGACTGTTTAATATATTCACGCACCGCATCGGCATTTGTAATCTTACCTTCATCCAACCATTTGACCAACAATTTATGTTCCGGCGCAATTGCACAGAACGTGACACCAAATATAGTATCGACACGTGTCGTATAAACGGTCATTTTATCATCACCAACCATAAAGTCCACGTCTGCACCGGTTGAACGTCCAATCCAGTTAATCTGATCACGTTTTACTTTTTCGGGATAATCAACCAAATTCAACCCATCCAGCAATTTATCCGCATATTTAGTAATCGCCAAATTCCATTGCATTTTTTCACGCACTTCCACTTCACCATGACAACGATTACATTTTCCATCTTCTAATTCTTCGTTGGTCAATGTGGTACGGCATTTTGGACACCAATTCATTGGCAACATAGATTTATACGCCAATCCCGCATTAAAGAATTGAATAAACATCCACTGGGTCCATTTAATAAATTCCGGATCCGACGTTGCAACTTGGGCATTTAAATCAATAGACCACCCCATATCCAACATATTTTTTGTAAATTTTTCTGCCAATTCACGAACAACAACCGATGGATGACGCCCGATTTTTGTCGCATAGTTTTCCGCAGAAATCCCCAATGAATCAAACCCCAATGGATACAGAACATCAAAGCCCTGCATACGACGGAAACGTGCCATAACATCGCACCCCGTATAATTCAACATATGTCCACCATGCAATCCCGTACCAGATGGGAATGGAAATTCCGCCAACATATAGAAAGGCGTTTTCGAGCCATCATTTTTTGGTGTAAACACACCGGATTCTTGCCATTTTTTCTGCCATTTGGCTTCACGTTCATGCACTTTTTTGATATCTTCTGCCATTGTATCATCCTATTGTATTATTTAATATGCCGGCGAATTTTAGCCACAATTCGCCACAAATTCAAGAAACTATTTGATTAAATTTGATTATTTTTTTGAAAAGCACGCCAAAAATTCGACATTTCCGCTGCCGCCCATAATTGGCGATTGGGTTACCCCACGCAATCGAAATCCGGATTTAGCAAAACATTCAACAACTTGATTTACGGCCCAATCATGCCATTCATCCGACCTGATTACACCATTAAACTTTGCTGCCACATCACGGGGCACTTCGAATTGGGGTTTTATCAACGCAATAATTGTATCCGCCCCCCAACGAACCACCGCATCCACAATGTTGGTCAATGATATAAACGAAACGTCAATAACAACCAAATCCACCACCGACTGCGGGGGCAGGTCACGAATATCGGTCTGTTCCAAAGAAACCACACGCACATCATTGCGCAATTCTTCAACCAATTGGTTCGTACCAACGTCCACCGCATACACACGGGCCGCACCATTACGCAATAAAACTTCGGTAAAACCACCCGTACTGGCACCAACATCCAAGCAAGCCATCCCAGACGGATTAACACCAAAATGCTGTAACGCATGCGCCAACTTCAAACTGCCGCGACCGGTGGAATAGGGCAAATCACCCCCAACAATGACATCCGTATCAGAAACCTGCTGACTGGGTTTCTTGGCAGACACGCCATTAACCGTCACCAACCCCGCATCAATCGCAGCCACCGCACGCGCACGTGTAGAATACAAATTCCGTTGAACCAATGCTTGATCTAATCTCATACTTTTTATAATAACAAACAAATACAACAAAGTCAACTTGACAACAGTCCGCTTTGGTCTATACTTAATCAACAGAAAAACAAAAAAAGGAAAAGTTATAATGACAGAAAACAATGGAACGGTATTAAATCCGGAATATGCAATCGAACAATTATCAACACGCGCATCCGATTTACAAAGCAAAGCAGGGTATCACAAAATATCCAGTTTTGTCTTTGCAATGATAGGCGGATTGGCATCTGTATCGACAGCATTGGCATATTCACCAATTTCAACACCAACAACACGCGAAACCCGCATAACCATGATTGCAATCGCACTGTTGGCCGTTGCAAAAAGTTGCTCTGATTTCCACAAAATGAATAAAACTGCAAAACAGTTGTTGCCAATTGTTAACGAAATAGAACGCATCAAACAACAACAAAAAACAAAATAAGAAGAGAATAACAATGTTCACACAAACAGATCCGGAAAAACCGACAGTCCAAGAACCAAACATATCATTCAAACCGGTGTGCGACGGATGTCCTAAAAATTGCACTTTAAGCGCCCAACAAGGTTACAATGTATTTGTACCCACAATTGCCGGCACACCAATTTATTCATACATTGATACAAATGGTACAAAACATATCACCGACACAGAAGATTACGAAGCAGGCACAGAAATGGCGGCATCTGTTGCCGATCTATGCGACCATCATCACAAAATGCGCACCGTCTTATACAAACCATGGGAAAGAAAAGACAAAAACAATGGCTTCTCTCAATCCATATTGGCACGCACAATCGAAGGCAAAATGTCCGACATGCGTTGCGACGGCTGTTTAAACAAATGTCATTTGCGCGCAACATATGAAAATGGCGTCATATATCCAACAATCGCAGGCGCAAAAATCCAAACATACTGGAATATCAACAACAAACGCGAAGTCGTTTTTAGCCACACATGCACATCATTCCAAGCAGCCCAGGCCTTGGCTACCCAAATCTGCAAACTGTGTCTGAAACACAAAGAAAACACAAAATAGGAGCACCCCATGTTCACACAAGAAAAATTGAAAAAAACCGAAGAAACATTATCACCCGTCACATGCACGGGCTGTACACATGCATGTCGCATATCCGCAATACGCGATGATTACGGTGTGGTATATCCAACAATCGGCATCAAAGTAATCAAATGCTATATCGACCACGAAGGCACACACCAAGTAATATTCCCATACACATGCCCAACGTTCAAATCGGCACAACGTCTGGGAACACAAATCGCAACAATGTGCGACAAATACAAACAGAATTCTCGTTAAAAAGAAAAACAAGAAAAGCAGGGCGGGAAATCATCACAGTTCGCGCCCATTTTCAATCCATTGGACAATACGATGACAAATAAACTGATAAAAGCATACCAAAAACATAACGACAAAATGTCAAAAATCGAACTATATGACACATTGCAATCAAATATCATGCGCCAAGCCAGACACTCTAACATCGCCGGCGCAATTGCTTATTGCTATGCATCTATATTATTAGTTACAACATTGGTGGCATTAACCAAACAAAGCCCCACACCAGACAACGTACACTTTACCAGATGCGCAATGGCGGCATTACTATTTGTATGCGGACACTATGCAACCAAAACAGCCAAACAGCATAAAAAAGAAGCACTAAAATACCGTAAAAAAATTGCAAAAATCCAACGTCACAGATAAAAACACGCCAATTGGCGTGTTTTTTATTTTACAACCACAATCAAACAATTATCATCACTTGTTAATCAAACACGTCAACATATGACAGGGCGCATTACCCCAAATTAACAAACAAGCACAATGACAGCCACCCACCCCATCAAAAAACACTAAAAATACGCCCCGTCGGCACCAAAAACACTCAAAAAACCGCAGAAATCCGCCATTTTTTGCTTTTTTTACGGCCAAAGCAGGGCATTTTTTACATTTTTTTCAACCAAAAACA
>JAZONN010000022.1:0-72742 GCA_045654485.1 Candidatus Enterousia sp.
CCCCCCACAAAGACATAGAATTCGCCAAGACAGGCATATTAATCGTTATATTGGCAATCGGATTCCACGGAAAACCAGTCAACACCCATTCACGACACCACAGCACCAATGCCCACACCGCCGCAAACATCACAACACGTCCGAATACGGATTTTATTTTTGTTTTTGCAACCACAACAAAAGGCCATGAAAATATTAATACGCCCGCCATGGCCAACCCCAACACACCTGGAACTGTCCAAATTGCATATTGGGCTGCGATTTCTGGCACAACATATATCGAATGCAATGTCCACCAAAACATAGCCACAGAATACATTGCCCCAAATGGCGCAACCCGTAATAATGTTTTCCAAAAACCTGCGTCATTAACGTTACGCACCGTCAACCAATACGCACCTGCGATACCGATTATTGTCATTGGCCACATATAATATGGCGCAAAGCCAAATGCCGCAATCCCACCAAACAATGCGTACAGCGCATATTGCACCCAAGAATTCTTACGAACCTTTAAGCGATCAAACCATGCAACAAATCGTGCCGCCGGACAACAATCCCCATCAACACACACCACATCTTCATACGGATTATTTATCCCGAACTTTTTTAATATTGCAACTTCCTTCATTTCCATAATTGCGGCTTCATCATCGGTTATATGATCATGCCCCAACAAATGCAAAACCCCATGCACAACCATATGGGTCACATGATGTTCAAACGATATTCCAGATTGCTTGGCCTCTCGCATAACGGTATCAAAAGATATATAAATATCCCCCAACAACACATCATCACCCAATTCAAAAGACAACACATTTGTTGGTTTATCCACATTACGGTATTGCTTATTAATTTCATGAATTTCCGCATCATCAACCAAGACAATTGACACTTCACAATCTTTGTATACGGCGCCCGCCGCCGTACAGGCGATTTTTTTGAAATTAATTTTATACTGATTCCAACGTGCATCATGCACATCAACACATACATTCATTTTTTATCTACCTTTTTGCCAAGTCCTGATTTTTTTGCGATTTTCGAACGTTTACGGGCATATGCCGGCGCAACAAATGGATAATCGTCGGGCAGTCCCCATTTTTCACGATACTGCTGTGGCGTTAAATCAAAGCGACGTTTTATATATCGTCGCAACATCACATGCCACGTTCCATCTTCTAAACATTGAATTTTATCACTTTGCACAGAATCATCAATTTGCTGTTGTGTCACCGTTGTTCCACGCAACACTTCACGCGCACCTTTGACGGCATCCGCCATTGTTAATTTAGGATTTGCCGCAATCGCCGCCGCCGCCAAATTTGCGACCGCCAAAGTAAATTCAGAATTTTTATTTCCCAACTTGCCAATCCTTGGTTTATTTAATACAATTACCAGTATAACATAAATAATCAACAAATAAAAGTTACCATAATATGACACGACCACTTGCGGATTTAATGCGTCCCAATACAATTGACGATATCGTAGGTCAAACCACATTGTTGGGGGAAAACGGCCTTGTCCGCCGTATGGTTGACAATCAAAAATTATCTAATTTAATTTTATGGGGGCCACCGGGGTGTGGAAAAACAACAATTGCACGTGCATTGGCAAACTCGGTAGATATGGACTTTGTACCTATGTCTGCGGTATTCTCTGGCACCGCCGACATCAAAAAAGCAATGGACGCCGCCCGTATGAATCATGATATTGGTCGTGGCACATTATTATTCATCGACGAAATTCATCGATTTAATAAAACCCAGCAAGATACATTATTACCATATCTGGAAGATGGCACGGTCGTATTCATTGGCGCCACCACCGAAAACCCCAGTTTTAATTTGAACAACGCATTATTGTCACGTTGCCATATTGGTGTATTAACCGCATTGGCAACCGAAGATTTAATGACATTAATGTCGCGCGCCGAAGAATACACAAACAAAAAACTACCATTGGACGATGTCGCACGCATACACTTGGCGCAAATGGCGGATGGTGACGCACGATTTTTATTAAATACGGTCGAATATCTTTTTAACGCAAATTTCACAGAACCATTAACGCCGGACACGTTGGTTTCCGCCGTACAGAAACGCGCCCCAATGTCTGACAAACACGGCGACGAACATTATAATTTAATATCTGCGGTTCATAAATCCCTGCGGGCCAGCGACACCGACGCCGCCCTTTATTGGACGGCACGTATGATGACATCGGGCCAAGACCCAATGTACATATTCCGTCGTCTGACCCGTTTTGCGGTTGAAGACGTTGGCTTGGCGGATCCAAATGCGTTACAGGTTGCAATTGCGGCATGGAACGCATACGAACGTCTGGGCAGTCCCGAAGGCGATTTGGCATTAACCCAATTGGTCATATATCTGGGGACGGCCCCAAAAAGCATAGGCAATTATCGCGCAATGAAGGCCGCATACGCCGCCGCCCGCACAACGGGCAGTTTACCCCCACCAAAAAACATATTAAACGCACCAACAAAAATGATGCGTGATTTGGGATATAACGCCGGTTACATATATGACCCAGACACTGCAACGGGTTTTTCCGGTCAAAACTGTTTTCCCGAATCAATGGGCAGACAACGTTTTTATGAACCCGTCGAACGTGGATTTGAACGCGAAATAAAAAAGCGTTTAGAATATTGGGACACCCTGCGCAAAAAAATCAATTCCGAAAAAAATTAACGTCCTGCCCCCTTACGGTGACATAAATTAAGGATAATGGTATAGATATGGGATGGGGGCGACATCGTAGTGTACAAACGCTACATGAGATGTCGCCCCCGCCCATAGATATGCCATTAGATTTAATTTATGCTGCGGCTGTGAAGACCTTTTGCACATCATCATTGGCATCCAACGCATCAACCAACTTTTCTAATTTGGCATACGCTTCATCATCTAAATCCATTGGCATATTTGGCAACCAAGTCAATTCGGCCTGTTCTGGTTCGCCCAATACATCTGCCAAATATTTTTGTACGGTTACAAAATCTTCTGGTTTTGTGGTGATGATAAAGCCCTCTTCTGATGCTTCTAAATTATCCGCATTGGCTTCCATAATAATTTCCATCATTTCATCTTCGGTTTTACCAATGGATGCAGGATACATAATTTGACCGGCACGCGTAAACATAAACACAACCGAACCTTCTTCACCCATATTACCGCCATTTTTTCCAAAGATATTACGAATTTCCGGCACGGTACGACGTGGATTATCGGTCAATGCCTCTACAATAACCGGCACAGCACCTGGGCCATATCCTTCATAACGAACTGCTTCGTAATTTTCTGTATTTGCACCCGATGCTTTATCGATTGCACGTTTAATATTATCATTCGGCATAGAATTTTTACGTGCCGTCAAAATCGCCAAGCGCAAACGCGGGTTATTATCTGGATTTTTATCACCCAATTTTGCCGCCATAGTAATTTCACGTGCCAATTTTGTAAACAATCCACTGCGCGCTGCGTCCGCTGCACCTTTTTTATGTTGGATATTATGCCATTTACTGTGTCCACTCATATTTGACCTTTTTATTTAATTAGATTAAAATTACCCCAAAAGGATAACAAATGATTGGAAAATTGCAAGGCATTGTTGACTATATCGGCGATGGATACGTTATTTTATTAACGCACGGTGTTGGATATAAAGTTTACACCCCCGAATATCTAACACATAAATCAACGGTTGAATTATGGATTGAAACCGTCGTACGCGAAGATTCCATTCGTTTGTTTGGATTTTCCAACATTCAAACCCAAGACCTGTTTAATATGTTAACCGGTGTTTCGGGCGTCGGACCAAAAGTTGCATTGGCCATTTTGGGAACAATCAAATCTGACACACTGATGTCTGCCATCGCAACAGGCGATGCAAAAACAATCGCAACCGCCCCCGGCGTCGGCAAAAAAATGGCAGAAAAAATCATTGTTGAATTAAAAAACAAAGTCGGCGGCATATCTGCAACACTGTTTGCACCATCTGCACAAAACATCGCATCTGCGTCATCTGCCCTGCCCGATTTATTAATGGCATTAGAGGCATTGGGATATCGCCGTTTGGACATAATTGAAATGGCACAAAAATTGGTAAATCAAAATCCATCCGCCGACGTTGCTGCACTGGTTCCATTGGCATTAAAAGAAATCAGCAAAGGGAAATAAAACATGCCCCCATTTCGTGAAATCTTTTTAAACGCAATACAAAACATGACATTGCCAACACGCAAATACAACGTCATAGAATCGGATGAAGATTTTCAAGATTTATTATTAAACCCGAATCCGGTATTAGATTACATAGATTTTTCAAAATTTGACCTACGCCCCTATACAGATGTATTTTTATCAAAACCCACGGGGCCTTTTAGTGTACCTGGCATCAATGGTTGGACCGATACTGTCATATGGCCTTCCCCTGACAAAATGCCCACAGGTTTTGACCCAAAAAAAATATTAAACGATGCAAAAACAACACCCGAAATCAAAAAACTTCGTTCAACGAACAAAACCGGCGCAGGCATCAATATTGCCATCATTGATAATATACTAGATTTCAGACACCCCGAATTTACAGACAATATCAAATACGTCGCCGAACCCGTATTAAAAATGAAAAATTCAGCCCCCCATTTTCATGGCAGCATGGTCACAGGTTGTGCAGTTGGCAAACAAACCGGCGTCGCCCCAGATGCAAATATATACTACTTTACACGTGCCAAAGCCAACGAAGAAACAACCGAAGAAATGCAACGTGTATTAAAAAACATTATTGAATTTAACAACAATCAACCACCACACAAACGCATACATATATTGTCTTTTAGCGGCACCCCCCAAGGTGTATCAAACAACAGCACCGCATCCGAAACAAACATTATACAAATGTTGCAACAACTTGAATCTATGGGTATTAAAATTATCATATGCGGTGACACAATAAAAAAACGCCAATATTATCCCGAATCGTTTTCTATTGCCAAACACGACTTTATTCCAACATCACACGACACCCCCGTCTTGGGCGACAGACGTATAGAATACACATCTGATGTAATCGGCATACCAACAAACTGTAAAACAACACCAATCACAACGGGATACGCATACAAAAAAATATCTGGCGACTCTGCGGCCGCACCTTATCTGGCGGGGGTATTTGCATGCGCTTTACAAGGCAACACCATATTTTGTTCGCGTCCAAATTGGCAAAACGAACTGAACGAAATAATGCGCGCAACCGCAATCGAACACCCACATGGTGGCAAAATAATCAACCCGTCGGGCATTGTTGAACGTGTTTCAGAAATCGCCCGCAAAATGGAAATGGATTTAATTAAACAACAGGCATCACAACATGAATAACGACACAATCTTTGCTTTATCATCTGGGCATGGAAAATCCGGAGTTGCGGTTATCCGTATCTCGGGCACAGATTTACAAGACACTTTTGCAAAAATGGTCAACAAACAATCCGTCAAAAATCGCTTTGCGTATTTTATAAACCTGACCGATGACAACGATGATTTAATCGACCAATGCTTGGCAATATATTTCCCTGCCCCAAACTCTTTTACGGGCGAAGATGTTATCGAATTACACACACACGGCGCACCGGCGGTAATAAATAAAACCTTTGAATATTTATCCGGCAAACAGATGCGTATGGCAACCCCTGGGGAATTTTCCAGACGAGCATTTTACAACAACAAAATGGACTTGGCGGACGTTGACGGTCTGGCGGCATTGTTGGATGCACAAACAGACAAGCAAAGACAACACGCACTAAAATCTATGTTGGGCCACGACAGTGAAATATACAACACTTGGCGCAACCAAATGGTTGAAATATCGGCCTATGCGGCGGCAATGCTGGATTACACCCCAGATGATTTACCACCAAACATTGGCGAAAAAATTTATAACCGCACACAAAAATTATCCAATGAAATTACAAACGCATTGAACAATTATCACACATCACGCGCCATACGTGGTGGCATAAATATCGCATTGGTTGGTGAAACAAACGTAGGAAAATCATCAATATTTAATTATATGGCGGGGTCTGCACGCGCAATCGTATCCGATATCGCCGGCACAACACGCGATGTTATTTCAATAAATCTGGACATTGACGGATATATGGTAAACCTGTCCGACACAGCGGGCATTCGTGAAACAGATGATAAAATAGAAAGCATTGGCATAGAACGCACGAAATCAGAAATAGAAAATGCCGACATCGTAATCAACGTCTATACGCCGGAAAACCTGCCAAAAATGCAATACTTTGATTCACGCATTGGCCCAAATCCAAATATAAACATTGTTAACAAATCTGATACCGCAATTGATTTTAACACCGAATTTGGCCTGTATGTATCCGCCAAAACAGGCGAAGGCATGGATGAATTCATGGAATTATTACGCGCCAAAATTCATGAAATAATGGACACATCCGAAAACACATTAACAATCAATGCGCGCACAAAATCATTATTAATCGACGCACAAAACGAATTATCCAACGCATTAACCGCCGGCGACAATTACGACATATTTGCCGAACACACCCGCCGTGCTTCCGATGCCATTGGTAAAATACTGGGGACAATTACCGCATCCGAAGTATTGGATATGACATTCGGCCAACTGTGCCTGGGGAAATAACCCCAGACGGGAAATCCCCCCTAGCAATGAATTAAATTAAAGATAATGGTATAGATGCGAATAAACCCGTTTGCGTAGTGTACAAACGTACACGAGATGTCGACCACACCCCCGACGGTGGAATAAATTAAAGATAATGGTATAGATACGGGATGGGGGCGACATCGTAGTGTACAAACGCTACATGAGATGTCGCCCACACCCGTAGATATACCATTAGATTTAATTTAATCAGAACAGGATGTTGATACGTCCCCCAACCTGCACATCATCTGATTCGAATTCATAATCAATATGTCCAATATATTGGGTGCGACCATATTGGCGAACCAATTTAGTATGCAACCATTCTTGGTCATAATCAGTATGATAAATTGGGTCTTTGTGTGTGGCTTTACGAATTGTTAATCCGCCACCCAAACGCCAATCTGGCGCAATTCTGAAATACGCTTCGGGCATAAAGTCCAAAAAGGCAACACCACGCTCATCATTAAACACCCATGTTGATTTAACCGTTGCAGACAAAGTCATACCCAACCATTGACGCCCCATACGTAAACCAACATAGTATGTTGAATCTGCATAATCGGGTGTACGAACATCCGATGAGCCACCAAACTTAAACCCGAACAACACGTCTGCAAGTACATCTGAACCATTATCACCCAATGCGGACATACGATACACACCACCAACATCAATGGCGGCAAAGCCATCTTCATCACCATTAAAATCGTGCTGATAATAAACATTTGCACCGGCTGACAAACGTTCATTAAGACCATACGACACCGATTGACCAATTCGCAAAATATGATCCCAATACGCAACAGATGATGTTGATAAAATATTTTCTTGCCCCAACAAAAACAAAGGATCCGACGTATCACGTGACAATTCCGCACGTGCAAAATTCGGCACCATCATCACAACACACATAGACAATACAGATAAAATTTTTTTCATACTCTCTTCCCCATCCCTATTAAACTTTACCCCCATGCAATCACGGGGGTATTGTTATTTACAATATAATTAGAACTGGAATATAACCTGTAAGCCAACAGATGTTTCAGAATAATTATCCAATTCAACCGTTCCAAGTTGTGTAAAGTCAGTCATATATGTACCATCTTCCAATTTTGCCGCTGGCTCTTGCCACCAGAAACCTAATGTTTTGCCATCTGCACTATCATGGAATGCGGTTTTCAGATAAAGATTCAAAGCAAACCAATCATTTGGCTGCCATCCAATTGCCCCCTTAATAGACGCTTGATTATGCCAATCATAATCACCATACAATGCCTCTACATTCAATGTCCAATCTTCATTTAAAACACTAAACACACCCAATCCGCCTTCGATATATGTGGCACTAGAATCACCAACTTGGTATGGGATATACATTGCAGAATCACCACCCAATGCATTTCTTCCCGACACATAATTGCCGTATGAATTACCTTCTAAATCCAAGTACCAGCCACGTACCAACCCATAGATAGTAGATGTTTTAACCTTATAACCTGCTTTTAAATCCAAGACAAAGTTATTTGAAACATCTTTTTGATGCTGATAATAACCGGACAATGTCGCAATCCATTCTGCATTATCAACGAAACGCCATTGTGCACCTAAACCAAACAAATTGATACCATTGTCATCCATTTTATCATCTGGTGAATCATCATCCCACAGATATTCATATTCAGATGCATCATATTGCAACATACCCAACACCGCAATACGTTCTGTGATACCATAACTGAAATCTTCTTTGACCGAGAAAGTATTTGATTTCCATTCTCCACCCAATCCATTCCACAATGTTTCTGGCACACCACTTTCTGCACCAACCACAGGAACCGTTTGGTTGATTGTAAAATCATAACCGCCCATATTATACGATAAATCTGTAATTGATCCAAACATACCCTTTACCGGCTGAAAGAATGGATGTGCCAAATAATACTTACGTTTCATTGTATCAACGACACGTTCCGAACGTGTTGTACGAACGGTTGTTTTTGTTGCACCGCTATGATCATATTGTTTATACAAAGCGCTACGATTTGCGGGCTGACTATAATACAAGTCACCTGCATCTTTCTGTTCAAAGGTACGTGTTCTTGTACGTGTCTGATATTTTTCATAGTTAACGGTTGGACGTGCACGTGTTGCAGGCGCATCAGACAAATTTGCAACCGACCCCGAACGCGTACCCCAATTTGTTTCTGCCATTGCATTGGTGCCGGCCAAGACAGCCAACGCACCTGCTAAAATAACGATTGGTTTTTTCATGATAACATACTCCTTTTGGCTTAAATTATATCATAAACTACCCCAATAACCAAGAATAAAAATCCGCCCAGTAGGCGGATATAATCACAATATATGTCTCTTATTATTTGCGTCTGGGGCACTAACGATGCCGTCTTGCTCCATACGTTCCATAAACCCTGCGGCCTTGTTATATCCGATTTGCAACCTGCGTTGAATATATGAAATAGTCGGTTTTTTATCACGCAACACACATTCTTTGGCACGTGCATATAAATCGGCATCTTTATCACCTCCACCACAAATTGCCCCCGGCAACCCAGAAAATCCACCATCACCACCACCTTCGCCACCATCACCATCTGTAACACCGGATGCGTATTCTGGTTCACCCTGCTTACGCAAGAAGTCGCCAATTCTACCCAATTCATTATCATCAATAAATGCCCCGTGTATACGTACCGGCACTCGTCCCGCTTCACTAAACAACATATCTCCGCACGATAGCAGCTGTTCCGCACCACCTTCACCCAATGTCGTGGTACTATCGATACGACTACGTGCTTGGAACGAAATACGTGTTGGGAAATTCGCTTTGATAACACCTGTAATGGTTGTCGCATCTGGTCGCTGGGTCGCCATTACCAAATGTATACCGGCCGCACGTGCTTTCTGTGCTATACGTTGCACACAGGCCTCTACGTCTTTACGTGCCAAACTCATAAGGTCTGCAACCTCGTCAATAACAATGACGATATATGGCATATCCGACAAATCAATTTCTTGGGTTTCAAACAACAATTCACCCGTTTCATCATCGGTACCAACCGCCACCTGTTTAGTCAACTTTTCACCGCTAGCACGTTTTTGGGCCGCCAATTCATTATAACTTTCAATATTACGTGCATTCAAAACCTGCAATTGTTTATATCTTTCTTCCATTTCACGCACCGCCCATTTTAATGCGTTCACAGCGGCACTTGGGTCCAACTTCACAATGGGCGTTATCAAATGTGGAATATCATCCCAGAAGCCAAAATCCACACCTTTTGGGTCAATAATCATCAGTTTACACTTATCGGGTGTAAAGTGATAAACAATTGATGTAATAATAGATTGCACAAACACAGATTTACCCGAACCAGTACGCCCTGCAATCAACATATGCGGCATTTTTGCCAAATCAAAATACATTGGATTTCCACCAATATCTACACCCAAAGCCAAAGGAATTTTGTATTTAGATTCTGTAAAGATATCATTTTCAACCAAGCCACGAAATCGAACGGTTTGACGTTTAATATTCACCATTTCAACACCAACAAAATTCGTACGTGGGATATGTGCAATACGTATATTTTCCGTTGCCATTGCACGTGTCATATCCTTAACTGTCTCTGTAATTTTAGCGATACGCATACCTGTATCTGGTTCAAATTCATATAGAGTAACAATTGGCCCCGGTTTAATACCAACCACCCGACCAAAGACCCCATATTCCGCAAAATGGGTTTCCATATTCCGTGCATTTTGCTTTAATTCTGGTGTAACAGAACACTTGCTAAACGATGATTTTTCCAAAAATTTTGGATCCGGCAATTGGAACATATCCATTGTCCGCACATGTTGCGTTTTGGCAACAGATTGTGTTGACGTCGCAACAGATTTTTGTGCCTTTCTACGCAACAATCCGGCGATAGTTTTTTTACTTTGTGGTGCTTCCTCGACAACATCTTCCGTCACACCATCTTCAGATTTATCTTCGGTATTTTCTTCCACAGCTTCTGTATCATCTGTTTCAACATCATCTATAATCTGATTATATTTTCTTAAATGGAATGCTCCTGCAAGCCACTTAATCATACGTACACACACACGAATTCCAAATCGAACATGCGTCCATTTTATATGTAATAACATTCCAGCCATCACAAAAAATATTCCCAAACACGCCAATCCGACCAACACAACCCAACGGCCAACAAACGCCCCCATATCCATGGTGGCAATTGCACCAAATATCCCACCATATGTTGATGCTGGCACAATCATACCAAATCCAACCGCCCCCATACACAACGCAATAAAAGCACGCAAAATATCATATTCCGGTGCGGCATTTTCATCTACAACGCCCACCATACGCATCGCCCCCCATCGGGCGATATACAATGCCACAAACAAAGATGGTACCACACCAACCCCATATCGCATCATACCCACGATATAACCCATAAAAGATTGATTACCAAAAGTACTGGCCACGGCAAATCCGTCCAAGTACGGATTATAAAACACCAACGAACACGCACACCAAATACCAAACAAACACACCGCACCACCAACAAATCGTGCGATTAGCCCCTTTAATGCACCGGAAATACTATCCGGCAGAAATTTAGATTGCTTTGCCATAACAGGATTATAATATCACAAAATGCACAAAAATCATAGATTATTGTTTCTATTTTTTCTTATTTTTAATCAATACGCTATACACAATATCGGCCATTACCATACCAACAAAGGCCCCAAACACAACATCAGAAAACCAATGTACCCCCAACATTAATCTAGACACCCCGATCACCACCGCCAAGGTCCAAGTAAACACCTTAAACTTTGGCATCAACAACCCAATCATAACCAGACCTGCAAAACTTATTGCGGTATGACCCGATGGCATAGAATTATACAACCAATCTGATGATAATGGATCAAAAGTTATTGGCGTTGCATCTGCAATAAAACCAACCAAAGGACGAATACGCCCAATCATAAACTTTAATATTTTTACACATACCCCCGTTAACAACACGGACATAAAAATAAAGAACGCATTTGTATTAAAAACCTTATAAATTCCATCTTTTACAAATGCAACAACAGACACCCGCCCCGCCGCATCTTTATATTTAATTCCATTTTTCACAGATTTAATAATATATGCCAACACCAACGCCGCCGCCGATAACACAATCCACACATGGCCATCAAACATAATTTCAAACCACCACGTCCACAACCCATAATTCAAATCAGTAAAGAAATAATAAAATGGCATATCCAACCAAAACATACCCAACGCAACCGCCACAGCGGCGACCACGCCCCCCAACACAATAGCCATCCAATTTATTTGATTATGCTGTTTCAAAAACATACCATCACCCCACGATTAATTATTCATCGCCGGCCAACAACCGACCATAAATTTTACCATCTGATAAAATTTGTGCCGCAACCGCAATAGCCAAGGCGTCTTCATCAACACCACTGGTCACAACGGGGCAGCCACGTCTAACATCTTGTGGTCTTATATTTGCCTCTTTATTAAAATCACGTGCATTAAAATCATTGTTAACAACATTTAAAAAGAATGCATTTTGTTGTGCACTTGAACGAATATTAGATAGACAAACAATCGGGAAAACACCACGTCCATCAATCTGACGCCCTGCCCCCGTTTTCAATGACTTGTTTAACAATTCCAATGCCCCACCATTATTCAAATCAATACGTGACGCAATTCGTGCAACACCAGCGGTTGGTGTACCAACTAATACCCCACGATTGTTTTCATAAAATGCCGCAACAATGGCTTCGGCTGTACCACGTGTCATATCCGACATAAAAACCACAACATTTACATCGGTTGCGGCTTGGGCTGCTGGGACAACCTCTACTTCATCACGTGCGGTTTCAACAATACGCATAACCGGCACAGCCCCCATAAACAAACCCGCCATCTTTGCCGCCGCACGTTCATCATCACCGATTGCCGTTCGCAAATCCAATACGACACCCGATACATCTGGATATTGTGCCAATGCTTCGGCAATAATATTAACCGCACCATCTGAAACTTTATGCACAATAAATTCCAACATACCACCGGAATCTTTATTTGTATGACGAATAACATCCGCATCAGCCAAAACGATAGAGGCACGACGCAATACAACATTTTTTTCACCATTTGGTGTTAATAGTTTCATCTTGGCGGTACCCGAATTAAAACCAGTCATAACAGCATTTAATTCACCATCATCCATATTCGCAACATATTCACCATTAATCTGAACGATTAAATCCCCCGCACGTACCCCCGATATATCGGCCGGTGCCCCTTTATAAACACCCGTCACCCGCCAATTACCATTAATATCACGGAAACCCTCGATACCAACACTTGTCAACAAACGACCATCTTCGGCAATTTCGGCCGCCTTGGAAAAAATATATCTGCCATTTTCATCCACCCCGGCCATCAAAGCATCAACCACAACACGATAAACCTCACTCTGTGTCAAAGCGGCCAATTGCGAATTATTGGCACGCATTTTCAAGACCAAAGCAGTTGTAATTTCACCAAACCCATACCAATCATTTGATTCTGGTCGTGGGAAATTACCAACAATTTCATCCCCCCAAACCAAAACAACCCTTTCATCAGTTGCAGCAATATGTGCCTTGGGATTTATTTTTTCTAAACTTTCAATTGCAACATTTAAACTTTTACCGGCCCAATTAACGGCATCTAACTTCTCATAAATTTCTGCAAAAGTTTTAGACATCTCAAATACAGGCAATCCATCCTGTACCGGTTCATCTGCAAAGAACAAACTTTCCGCAAACAGCGGCGTTGCCACACAGGCAAAAAATCCCACAAAGAATAATTTTTTTAACATATTCATTTGCCCCTCCTTTTTTTGTCTGCGTGGCACAAAACACCTTTATTTTTCTGCGTCACGTAAATTAAAGTTCAATAATATTACGTTTGAAATATAAATACTGGTGAATGTTCCCATTACGATACTAAATCCCATAGCCAACGCAAATTCTTGCAATTGTGCCCCACCAAAGAAATACAATCCAATCATTGCCAACAATGTTGAAACACTAGTCAGCATTGTACGACGCAACATTTCATTAATAGACAAGTCAATCAATTTATCCATTGGCATTTTATGGTATTTTTTTGCATTTTCATCAATACGGTCATAGTTTACAACCTTGTCATTAATGGAATAACCAATACCGGTCAATATAACAGCAATTGCGGTCTGATTGAATTCCAACCCTGCAATGGAAAAGAACCCAAACATTAACATAAAGTCCAAAAACAAAGACACCAATGCACCAACCGCATATCCGCCTTTATATCGAATCCAAACGTATATTGCCATCATAATAAAGGCGAACAAAATGGCCAAAATACCACCACGCACCAATTCACCACCAATTTTTGGTCCAACAATTTGAATTTGTGCATACTGAACATTTTCACCCAAAATACTTTTAATTTGGGCAACACGTTCATTTTGCTGTGCATCTGTTGCACCTTTTGGCAACCCAACGCGTATCAATATAGACGTTCCATCAACCTGTTGCAATTCCGGGCTAAACGCTTCTAATTCAGAACGCATTTTATCAATGGTGTATTCGGCATTTACCGGCGTAACCTCCATTGCGATACCGCCTGAAAAGTCAATACCATAATTCAACCCACGAAACAACAGCGACAAAACCGTCAACAATAACAACGCACCCGAAATCAAGTACGATAATTTACGATATTTCATAAAATGCAGTTTCATATCACAATCCCCTTTGCATTATCTTGTAAAACCAATTTTCTTATTTTTACCGTTCATATACCAATCCACCAAAATCTTGGTCAACCATACGCATGTAAACAGTGTTGTCAAAATACCAATGGACAAAGTCACGGCAAAACCACGGATTGGACCTGCACCAAATTGGAACAACACCAACGCACAAATCAAAGTGGTTAAATTCCCGTCCAAAACCGTCTTCATAGAACGATCAAAGCCCAAATTTACCGCACGCAACGTTGGTACACCGGCCTTTACTTCATCGCGTATACGTTCAAACGGCAACACATTTGCGTCAACCGCCATCCCCAATGTCAGCACGATACCCGCAATCCCCGGCAATGTTAATGTCGCACCAAACAAAGCAGTTAACCCAACAATCATCATCAAATTAACAATCAATGCCGCCGACGCAATAATTCCGAACAAACGATACACAAACAACAAGAATATAAATATGAACATTACACCAACAATTGATCCAACCTTACCTTTTTCAATTGTATCCGCCCCTAATCCGGCACCAACGGTACGTTCTTCTATAACCTGCAATGGCGCAGGTAACGCACCACTACGCAACAATACAGCCAAATCTTTTGCCCCCTGTAACGTAAAACCACCGGAAATCTGGCCACGCCCACCAGGAATTGGTTCACGAATAACCGGTGCCGATAAAACTTTGCCATCCAAAACAATTGCAAATCTTTCATTCACGTGTTCCGTTGTTAATTTTGCGAAACGACGCGCACCCGACGCATCAAATACCGTCGACACAACCGGCATATTATTTTGATCAAATTCGGCCTGAGAATCCTTTAATGAATCCCCTGAAACCTCGACACGTGAATAAACAGGAATCATTTGTCCTGGCATATCCATATATGGCAAGAACTCCGTACCACTTGGTGCACGCCCCGATGCCATTTGTTCACTGGTCACACTTTCATTAACTAAATGGAATGTCATTTTTGCGGTTTGACCAATCAAGTTCTTAATATGTTCCGGATTATCAACCCCCGGCAACTGTACCAAGATATATTTACCACCTTGACTTTGAATCGATGGTTCTTTTGTACCCAGCGCATCAATACGACGACGAACAATTTCAATACTGCGTCCCAACGCATCATGCACCATATCTTGTTTTTGTTTTTCAGAATACGACAACGTAATTGTTTTTCCATCAGATGCAATATCAACCGTATTACCAAAGGCGGCTTTTAAACGCCCCTTTGCAGCAGACACTTGATCTTCATCACGAACAACCAAAGACACCACACCATCGTGATTACGTAAATTTGAAAATCGAATAACACCTTTTTCACGATTAATCAAATTACTACGTGTTTCTTCGTACAACTGCTGTGTCTTTTCTTGGAACATAGTTGTTGTATCAACTTCTAGCAACAACTGGGCCCCGCCCTTCAAATCCAACCCCAATGGCACCGGTTTAATCCACGTTGGAAAATATGGCGCCACACTTGGCATAATAGTTGGCACCGCCAACAACATACAAAACACTGCGACAAAAACAATTGCCAATTTCTTAAACATACCAAACACCCTTTATTATTCTTCGACACCTGCAACTGCGTGCTTATTAACTTCGATAACAACACCTTTTGCAACTTCTAACTCAATAGATTTTTCGTTTACTTTTTTAATCGTGCCATAAATTCCGGCCGCCATAACACGATTACCCTCTTTCAAAGAGTCTAACATTTTCTGATATTCGGCCATACGTTTTTTGTTTGGTCGCACCATCATAAAATAGATAATAGCAAATGCAATTACACAATACCAAAACAATCCCCAAACACTACCCTGTGGGGTGGCGGCAACTGGGGCCGTTTCTACGACTGCATCTACAACTTGTGCTGTTTGTTCCATGTATTTCTCCTTGTTTTAATAATGGCACAATAGTAAAAAAACCTAGAAAAGTAAAGAGAAAATACATTTCTTATAATCACAACCGTTCGAACCAAATGTCAATCTCTGCCAAAGGAATAATTTTATAAACAGGACGTCCATGATTACATTGCCCCGCCCGTTCTGTACGTTCAATATCACGCAGCAACGCATCCATTTGAATCATATCTAATTTTTGTCCAGCACGCACAGAATGATGACACGCATAGTTCGCCAATTTCAAATGTAACTTTTCATTTAATTGGGACGAATGGCCATTTTCACGCACTTCATCAGCAATCGAACGCAACAGTTCCGCCCAATCCAAATCCCAATCTGCGGGCTTTTCAAAAATTGCAATTGCCGCATCACCAAATGCATCCACCTGCAATCCTGATGTTTTTAATTCATCTGCAATTGATACAATTGCCGCCACATCCTCTTCCCTTAAATTTATAACAATAGGTGTCAACAACGGCTGACTCTTTATCTTATTAGTACGCAACTTTTCATACGTTATACGTTCATGTGCCGCATGTTGATCAACGACAACCATATTATCTTCCTTCTGGGCAATAATATATTTATTACCAACCTGCCCCACGACCCGTCCAAGTGGTAATTCATCCACAATCGGTGCATCTATTGGCATCGTCGCTGCAACACTTGCCTTAGCCGGTTCAACCGGCATAGCATTTACAAACATTTCCGTTGCGGTCGCTGTCAATTTATCATGCACCGCAAATGATTCACGTCTAACCGGCATTGATGACATCGAAAACATACGTGACACTGGTGCAGAACTTATGCCTACATCAGACATCTTGGCCGCATTTTGCACCACCGAATGATTTAAAGATTGCCCCAATTTATCACGCATAGCCTTAATCATAAACGCACGCACATGTGATGGCTCTAAAAAATGTACCTCTGTCTTTGCCGGCGACACATTTACATCAACCGCATTTGTCGGCAAAGTCAAATACAGCGCACACAGCGGGAATTCACGCGCATGCATAACATCCATATATGCCGCACGCAATGCACCAACCAACACTTTATCTTTGACGGGGCGACCATTGACAAACAAATATTGATCAACCGATGATGCACGTCGCAAAGTTGGTTCCGACACCACCCCCACCAAACTCAACCCCGCACCCGACGATGATTTTGCTTCTATCTCTAACATACGTCCCACAACATCATCACCCATAACGGCAGCGACACGTTCAATTAAATCTTGCCCCTTTGGAAAAAACCATTTGTTATTCAAGACAAATCCAACATCACGACGCGCCATTGCCAAACGCTTAACCACTTCGACAACAGACATCATTTCGGCCCTATCACCACGCAAAAATTTTAAACGTGCCGGTGTCCGTCCAAACAAATTTTTAACACGAATCCTTGTGCCCGTCTGCCAATCAGATGGAGAAATTTCACCGGTACTGCAATCGATTTGCCACCCATTTGCATCCACCCCATTACATGTATCAATTGTCATATCAGACACAGATGCAATTGACGGCAACGCTTCACCACGAAAGCCCATAAAATTGATATTCAACAAATCATCATCTGGCAATTTAGATGTCGCATGCCGTGTAATTGCACGTGCCAAATCATCACGTGACATCCCAGACCCGTTATCAATCACACTTATTAAAGTACGCCCACCATCAACGACATCTATAACAATTTGATCTGCCCCCGCATCCAAGGCATTTTCAACCAATTCTTTCACAACACTGGCGGGACGTTCGACCACTTCACCTGCGGCGATTTGATTAATTAAAAAATCTGGCAACACACGAACGGCCATTTAATCCCCCCAACTTTTCATATTAAGCTTTAAATTTTACTTCAAGTATTTCATATTCCTTTTCACCGCCCGGCAACCGAACCACACACGTATCGCCAACACAACGACCAATCAAGGCACGCCCAACAGGCGATGTACAAGAAATAACCGTACGTCCATCCGATTCAATATCAGACAAGATTCTGCATTGTAATTTATTACCATCCTCATCTTCGGCAATAACACGGGCACCAAAAACAATACGATCACCGGTCAATGAATCAACATCAATCACCGCTGCATTTTCAATAACACCTTCTATAAATCTAATACGTGCATCAATTTGTCTTTGTTTTTCTTTGGCCGCACTATAATCCGCATTTTCGGACAAATCCCCCAAAGAACGGGCCCATTGAACAACTTTTAAAATCTCTGGTCTTTGATTTTCCTTTAAATCTTTTAATTCTTTCAGCAAATTATCAAAACCTTCACGTGAAATTGGCTTTTTTTCCATACCTATACCTCTGCACTTTATTATTTTAGATTGCTAAATTATACGCATTCATTTTAATTTTGCAATTGTGAATTTATGACTGTATAATTGTATAGTTATGTTCAAGTTAAATATTTTAAATCGTTTTTTACTACGCCGATTTTTTATGGGCGTTGGTTTAGTATTATTAATTGTATGCGGAATAATATTTGCGGTTACATTTGTTGAACGTCTACCGTCAAACCCAACGGCCGTTGCCGCTTTGTACGAATCATGGGTACGCTTACTTGAATACATACCGATGTTTTTACCATTGGCGGTCTTTATGGGCACCCTATTGACATCATATAACCTAACCAAATCGTCTGAAAGTGTTATTGTATCAAGCGCCGGTCTATCCCCATATCAATCATCCCGTCCATTTTTAATTGGTGCATTTTTAATTGGTATTTTTGCGACAACCGTCATAAATCCATACTCGGTATCATTAAGCACCCAAAACATAACCACGAATCACCTACAATTAATCGACAATTCTATATGGTTACGTGAATCATCACCGGATGGTTTTATCACATTAACAGCCACCGCAATCCACAAATCGGGCAACGAACTATATTTTGACAACGCCACAATTTACACCCAAGACGGCAATTTTAGATTATTAAATCGCATACAATCCGAAACGGTCAAATTATCATCTGACGGCCTATCTACCCAAAACGCACACATATGGTCCCAAGACGGCAGCATAAAAACCACCGATTGGCATGCCACAACACTATTAACACCCCAAACCGTATTGGATAGATATCTTCAACCCGACCAAATATCATTCTGGCAATTACCGAAATTCATATCAAAAATGGAATCGATTGGCGCACCTGTTCGTGGCCATATGGTTCAGTTATGGACATTACTATTTTTACCATTAACAATGATTTCGATGGCCACATTGGGCATTGCATTTTCTCAAACCAAG
This sequence comes from Candidatus Enterousia sp., assembly GCA_045654485.1. Taxonomy (GTDB): domain Bacteria; phylum Pseudomonadota; class Alphaproteobacteria; order Rs-D84; family Rs-D84; genus Enterousia. The sequence goes on from JAZONN010000022.1 coordinate 19,800, forward strand.
CAACGCCGTAATTACAGTTTCGGCATAAAATTTAGTTTGGGCATAATCACATGCTTTGCGGTATATTTTTTAATTAATATGTTTAACGCATTGGGTTCGACCGGCACATTACCACCGGCATTATCCATTATTGCCCCCCCTTTGATTATCATTGCGGGCGCCGGCATATTTATCAACAGTTTTGACAGTATATAAATCGGGGTAATCATCATGCCAAAGAAACGCAAGAACACATCACACAAGTTTTATAAATTTTTATTTTGGGCGACAATAATTGCCATTATCGTATTGATGACAATATCATTTCCACCCGTATCCCATATGACCGAAGTAGTATTATACCCATGAATTACATAGATATATTTTTAGAGGCCTTATCCGCCGAAAAGGGACGCAGCAACAAAACACTATCGGCATATGAATCAGATTTACGTCTGGCCGATTCGGCTATATCTGGCGGCCTTATGGGTGCGACCCAGGCCACACTGCAACAATACCTGTCATCATTACCAGACAAGCCCACATCCATTGCCCGCAAAGCATCGGCATTACGTGGATTTTATAAATTTTTAATGTTGGAAAAAATCATTTCTACAAATCCATCTGCAAATTTAGAATTACCCCGTCGTGAACGCACCCTGCCTAAATTTTTATCCATATCTGAAATAGATTTATTGATATCCAGTGCCGGCGACATAAAAACATCAATCCGTCTGCGTGCGATGATTGAATTACTGTACGCATCTGGGCTACGTGTATCTGAATTATGTGAATTACCTATGACGGGGTTACTTGGCGACAAACTACTTATTCACGGCAAAGGCGCCAAAGAACGCATCGTCCCGATGCACGACGGTGCAATTGATGCATTAAACCGATGGCTGATGGCACGTGGCAACATTGAATCAAAATACGTATTTCCATCAAGCGGAAAATCCGGTCACATTACCCGTGACGGATTTTTCAAGATATTAAAAAAATGTGCGGTATTATCGGGCATTGAACCCGCCCGTGTAACCCCACACGTTTTGCGTCATTCGTTTGCATCCCATCTGCTATCTGGTGGTGCAAATCTACGTGCGATACAAACAATGTTGGGTCACGAAGATATATCTACGACCCAAATCTATACGCACGTAATGCCGGAAAAATTAAAAGAAACTGTTATCAAACACCATCCATTTTCAAGCAACAAAACGGACAAATAAATGATAAAGAAATGCGACCATCCAAATTGTACCAAGGCCGGCACATGCCGTGCACCAAAATCACGTGATTTAAAAGATTACTGGTTTTTCTGCCAAGAACACGCCGCCGAATACAACAAAAACTGGAATTATTACGCCAACATGACCCCCGACGAAATCGAAGACGATTGGGAACGTCAAACATTTGGCGCACCATTAAAGGACAAAGAAACCGCCTGTGCCGATGCAAAAAATTACGAACAATTCATCAACGATTTCATCACCGGCCGCAGCAAATTTGACCGCATACCTGCAAAAAGCAAATTACCAACGAACGTCGTTGGCGCATTAAAGGTATTCGGTTTGGGCATATCCGCCACATGGCGTGAAGTCGGTGTAAAATATCGCGCAATGGCAAAGTTATACCACCCCGACACCGCCACAGACAAAAAAAATGCCGCAACGGAATTCGCCCGTATATCTACGGCATATGAAATACTAAAAAAACACTATGGCAAAAAATAATTTTTGCCATAGTTTATTTACATTTTTATAATTTCTTTTGCATTTCATCAAATTCTGCGGGCCATCCCATGAACTTTGCAATTTCCAAAAAATGATATATTGGTATTGCCAACGTTGCCTGTTCATACGCATCGATAACATCCACCCCCACCTGCAAAACTGCGGCCAAGTCATCTTGACTTATATTACGTGCAATTCTGGCATTACGCAAAGTTTCACCTATTGTTTTATAAAAAAGTTCTTCACCCTTTGGCACTTTCAAATCATCTAACATCGCTACCTCCTTTCTATCAATAAAAAACCAAATATATATATCAGAACACTTGGGATTATAAACAAGGTTGGAATAAAAACCAACGGGTTTCTATTCCTAAATTAGATCCCGCCAATGGCGGGACAGATTAATGTTTACCACCAATTTTTGTACGTCCCCCCATCAACGGTTGTAAACACTTTGGAATATTTACCGAACCATCTGGGTTTTGATGATTTTCAATAATCGGCACGATTGCACGTGGCAAAGCAATTCCTGTATTATTTAATGTTGCACAGAACTGCATATTTCCATTTTTATCACGATATCGTGTATTTGTACGTCTGGCTTGGAATTGACCAATTGACGAACAAGACCCCAATTCACGATATGTATTTTCACTTGGGAACCACGCTTCTACGTCATGCATTTTAACTTTATTAAATCCCATATCCCCTGTACATGCGGCGATAACCCGATATGGCAATTCAAGGTCGGCCATAACATCACAAAGGTTATTCAACAAATGTTCATGCATTTCATCCGACTGTTCTGGCGTGCAGTATATATATTGTTCGACTTTATTAAATTGATGAATACGCACGATTCCCCGTGTATCACGCCCTGCGGCACCTGCCTCTTTACGAAAGCATGGTGAATAACCCGCATATTTAATTGGCAAATCCGATTCGTTTAACACTTCATCCGCATGCAGAGAATTCAACACAATCTCCGCCGTCCCGGCCAAGCAACGATCCGTATCTGTCAACATAAAAACATCATTTGCCATAACGGACAAATCGGTTCCCATAAAGTGTCCTGCATTAAATATAGTTTGCGGTTTTGTAATTGATGGGCAATTAACAAAAGTAAACCCACGTGATATTAATTTTTGCAGCACATACGTTTGCACCGCCAATTCCAATTCTGCGGCTTCACCGAACAGCGCATACGTACGTGTTCCGCACACAGATGCGATTTTTTCAGGTTTCCACCAACCATTCATTTCCAACAATTCCCATTGCGGACGTGGTGTAAAGTCAAATTCACGTGGCGTACCAACACGACGCACCTCTATATTTTCCGAATCGTCCCGTCCGATTGGCACATCATCCGATGGGATTTGTGGCACCCGGTGCATTAAATCCATCAATTCATCTTCACGTTTTGCCAATTCATCCATATCTGCGGCAATTTCATTTGCGATTTCTTTACTACGTGCGATAAGTGGCGCCCTGTCTGTTGCCGTTGGAATTTCACGTGTGATTTTATTTTTTTCTGCGGTTTTTGATTGTGTGATTGTTTTCAATTCACGCACCCGCACATCTAAATCGATTAATTGATTAACAATATTTTCATCGAACCCTTTGACCCGACAGGCATTTTTAACAACATCTGGGTTTTCACGAATAAACTTCATATCCAACATATTAAAATCCTTTGAATTATAATTGACATCATAGAATGAGCCACAAAAAATCGCAATAAAAATAAAATAAAATTACGCACTTGCGTTTTTTTTTTTTTGTCTAAAATAACAAATAAATTATGCATAAATTTTTATTAATTTGGGGAAGGAAATGTCAAAAAAAATCAGTTCGATTGTCACATCAATTGCTGGCGTAATGGTTGTAATACCAACCACATCGGATGCGAACATTGCAACGACTGGATACGTTAATAAAATCGTAAATCAAACACATGCTGTTGGTTCTGCGTTACAGTTTGGCATATTGGCCGACGACGCATCGCCATTATTTATGTTGGGTGCAATAAACCAACCAACGGCCGGCGCCAACGGCGGTTCATTGGTGGGCAGCTATGGTGCCATAAGTGTTGAAAAATTAGCATTGGCATTAACCCCAAATTTAATGGGTTCCGCAATAACCGGTTTTATCACCGGTTCGGGTTCACATATTTTGGTGGGTGATGGCACAACCACCGGCACAGCGGGATGGACATCGGTTCAAAACATGTTGCTTAAAGGCCTTACAAACAATCCTATCACCGGCGACATCAATAACCCCGGGGCCGTCCCGTATTACATCGCCGGCACAGAAAGAGTCATATGGTCTGACGACGTATCTGATTTAGTTCGAACAAATAGACTTCACTACAGTGAATTACCACAATCCAACATTGGCAGCCGAGTATTAGTTGAATATAAAACAGACATACACCACGAAAAAAATCACGCCGGATTTACAACCGTAACAGACATGTTAATAAATGGTATCTCCGACACCCCACCTGAAAAAGTCAGATTTGCTATACCTACACTAAACACAATAACAACCAGGATGAGCTGGATAAATCTTGAAGAAGCGATAGCCAGCCGTGGTTCAACTATTAAATACTATAGTAATTTAACTGGGTCAGAGGTAGGGTCGCGCCTTTTGGTTGAACGTGGCACAGACGCTACTGCTGGTTGGGCATCATTGTCAACAATCGGTTCGAAAATTGGCGGCTTTGCGACCGGTTCGGGTTCACATATTTTGGTCGGCGATGGCACAACATCCGGCACCGCACAATGGTCAACATTGTTCAATATATTAATGTATGGCGGAGGGCGTATGCTACCCGAACAGATTTATGGCTTCACCACCCTAGGCAGCACCATGGGTGATGTCGGTTTCGCATCTTTATACGAAGCCGCTGAAGCACTCGGATCTTTGATAGGATCATATGCCTCTGGCTTTGCGACCGGTTCTGGTTCATACGTTTTGGTGGGTGATGGTACAACATCCGGCACGGCGGGTTGGTCAAGCGTGGAAGATACAATACGCGATATGTTCCAGAGTGACGGTAACGTAAGTGAACGCTACGACACCTATATGCTACAATATACACGTGGTAAAAACGTTGTTAACGCAATACCTAGCAGTCGGCTTTATTCAGAAACTGTGAGGAGCCGGCGTATGACCGCCGCAGAAATTATGGGTTTTCCAGCATTAGCAATATCGGGCAATGATGGATGGATAGGCATACAGAACGCCGCCGAAGCACTCGGATCTTTTATAGGATCATATGCCTCTGGCTTTGCCACCGGTTCTGGTTCATACGTTTTGGTGGGTGACGGTACAACATCCGGCACGGCGGCTTGGTCAAGTGTGACTGACATTGTGTTAAACGCACCATACAGTACAGTAACTCGCGATTTCAATAATGTTTTAGTTAACCAAGAAGCTAACGGTATACGCACAAACTTAAAAATGCCAAAAACAACTTTCGGCAGTTTAATTAGTCCACATATCCAAGGTTCTGCAATTTCGGGTTACACAACCGGTTCGGGCGCACCAACATATATATTGGGCACAAACACAACCGGTGCCGTCACGGGCGCAACAATGAAACTGCACGCAATTTCCGGTTTGGGGTCGGAAATCAAATTTACCGAAACAAAAACCGCCGCCGAATTAAGCGCATCAACCGGAACTGTTTATTTCCCCGTTATTCAAAACGGACAAATTTACGGCGTAACATTAAATGATTTCTATATCTTGATGAATGCCAAATTCTAATGATATTCACGGGGGGCGCACAGGGATGGGATACAAACCAAAGTCGAAATAATAATGAAAATATTGATTGTAAATTCTTTTCCTGAATACATGCAGGTAAAGCCCGAAGATATCGAATACATCGAATCTGATTTGTCCGGTACCGCAACCGTTGTGTCTTTGAACGATTTGTCCGATGAACATATAAATGAAAAATATGATGCAATCGTATCTTTTAATTGCGTCAATATTTTTCATCCGGAAATTTCCAAATTACAAATCAACGCCGACAAATTGGCAAAGATTATCAACGATATAAAATTGGAAAACCGTGCAATTTACCAACGTGACCGTTACTTTAACGGACGTGACGTTTTGCCAATGTGCCAATTCGGACGTATGTTGCGAACACACAAAATTCGTGTTTTAATTTCTGTGCCCTGCTTTGAACGCATTTGCAAAGAAACATTAAAATCGATTTACACACTTATCATCCCCGATAATGTAGAGGCCGAATTTAACTATCAATCCGGATACACCGTGGTTCAGGCCCGCAATCGTCAGGTTCGCGAATCCCTACTTGGTGGATATGATTACACATTATACGTCGATTCGGACGTTGTGTTGCCACAAAATCTGCTTATTAACCTGCTGCGTGCAAATGCCGATTTGGCAACCGGTTGGTACATCAAAAAAATTCCAAACGGACCCAAAATTACTGAAATCTATGCAAAAAAACGCTTTAACGACGAACTTGAAAATATAATGGAAGAAGAACTAATCAAATGGGGCGGCAAAATCGTACCAATTGGCGGTTGCGGTTTTGGTTGCACATTGGTTAAAAATTCTGTGTTCGAAGATTTAAAGGAATTTGAAGATAACTGGTTCGAATACGTCGAAACCAAAAAAGACGGTAAATTTTACATCTGTTCCGAAGATATAAAATTCTGTGAACGACTGCGTGACAAAGGAAAAACATTGGTTTGTGACCCAACACTGCGTTGCTTTCACGTGGGACAAATGTTGTTTTAATGCATGTCTTTTTAATTTGCACTATGGGGTTGGATATGCTAATCTGACCCCGTATTAATATAAAAAGGAAAGGTTTCATCATGTATGATGTTATTATTTTGGGTTCCGGTCCTGCGGGTTTGACGGCGGCATTGTACGCGGCGCGCGCAAACAAAAAAACAATTGTTTTGGGCGGGAATCGTTTGGGCGGACAAATGGCCGGTATTGCTGTTTTGGAAAACTACCCCGGTTGGGCGGGCAGCGGCACCGAATTGGCAGAATTTATGAAAAATCAATGCGAAACATTCGGCGCAACGGTCGAATTCGTATCTGCGACATCAATATCGGGCGATGCACAAAACCAATTCACCATCACATGCGACAATAATAAAACATACACCGGTAAATCGGTCATAATCGCCACGGGTGCATCACCACGTAAATTGGAAATCGATGGCGCACGTGAATTTATGGGGCGTGGCGTTTCATATTGCGCAACATGCGACGGTTTTTTCTTTTCCGACAAAAACGTCATTGTTTTGGGCGGCGGCAACAGCGCACTTAACGACGCACTGTATTTGGCGGACTTGGCAAAAAACGTCAAAATCGTTTACCGCAAAGGTGCATTTACACGTGCCGAAGCCGTCCTGCGTGAACGTGTCGCAGAACGTGATAATATCGAATGCCTGTTCAATACAGATTTGGCAAAAATTGAATCAAAACCCGATTCGGATTGTGGCGAATTAATTGTAACCACAACCGACGGCGAACAAATTGTGGTCGACGGTATCTTTGTCGCCATCGGCCACGAAGCAAACACAGATTATTTAACCGAAGATATCAAACGTGATGCAATGGGTCGATTGGCACCGGACGCCCTGCCCGACGGTATCTTTGTTGCCGGCGACGTATATTCCGGATTAAAAATGCAAATTGCAACCGCCGTTGGCACGGGATGCAGTGCCGCAATGGACGCAATTGCTTTCTTAAATAAAAACTCTTAAAAAACACGCCCATCTGGGCGTTTTCTTATTCCCCGCCAAAACCGCATAATTTAAGACAAAAAAGTTGAAAATTCACAAAATTCATTATACCCTGTATCCGATTAAACAAAAAATTGGGGCAAAATATGAAAATTCGCAATATTGCAATTATCGCACACGTTGACCATGGTAAAACCACATTGGTCGACAATATGTTAAAACAGGCCGGAACATTCCGTGAAAACGAACGCATTGATGACCGTGTAATGGACAGCGGTGATATCGAACGTGAACGTGGTATTACTATTTCCGCAAAACCAACATCAATCCAATGGGGCGAATATAAAATTAATATCGTTGATACACCTGGGCACGCCGACTTTGGTGGCGAAGTTGAACGTATTTTATCTATGGTTGACGGCGTGGTTTTATTGGTCGACAGTTCCGAAGGCCCATTACCACAAACAAAATTCGTATTATCCAAAGCATTAAAGTTGGGTCTGCGTCCAATCGTATGTATTAACAAAGTCGACCGTTCCGATGCACGCCCCGACGAAGTATTATCTGAAACCTTTGACTTGTTCGACAAATTGGGCGCAACAGATTCCCAATTGGATTTCCCATACCTGTATTCTGTTGGTCGTGACGGTTGGGCGGTTCGTGATTTGAACGACGAACGTAAAGATTTAACACCATTATTCCAATTGATTGTCGACCATGTACCTGCCCCTGATTGCAATGGCGAACGTTGTCAATTGAATGCACCATTTACTATGTTGGCCACAACATTAGAGGCCGACCCATACGTTGGCCGTATTCTGACCGGTAAAATCGAATCCGGTACCGTTCGTGTCGGTCAATCGGTCAAAGCAATTAATATGAACGGTGAATTTATTGAAAACGCAAAAATCACAAAAATCATCGAACATCGTGGCGTCGAAAAAGTATCGCGTGATACCGCATCTGCGGGTGACATCGTTGTTGTTGCCGGTTTTTCCAAAGCAACCGTGGCGGACACATTATGTGACCCATCTGTCACAGAACCAATTCCGGCAATGCCAATTGACCCACCAACATTAACCATGACTTTCTTTGTTAATACATCACCTTTGGCGGGCAAATCCGGTAAAAAATTAACATCCCGTATGATTGGTGAACGCCTATTCAAAGAAGCCGAAACAAACATCGCCCTGCGTGTGGAACAAAGCGAAAACAACGAAGCATTCGAAGTATCCGGTCGTGGCGAATTACAATTGGGCATTTTAATCGAAACAATGCGCCGTGAAGGTTTTGAATTATCCGTATCACGCCCACGTGTTGTTATGCAAATGGATGAAAATGGCGAAAAATTGGAACCAATCGAAGACGTTGTTATCGACGTTGACGATGAATTTAGCGGCGTCGTTATTGAAAAAATGACAAAACGCAAAGCTACAATCACGGAAATGAAGGCATCAGGTGCCGGCAAAACACGTATTGTATTTTCTGCGCCATCACGTGGTCTTATTGGATATTTATCTGAATTCCGCACAGACACACGTGGCACCGGTATCATGAACCGTGTCTTTGATAAATACGACACATACCGTGGTCCAATCCAACAATATCGCCCCGGCGTATTGGTATCTATGGAGAAAGGTTCTGCGGCAACATATGCGCTGTTTAACCTGCAACCACGTGGAACACTATTCATCGAACCACAAACCGAAGTTTATTCCGGTATGATTATCGGTGAACACAGCAAAGAAAATGACTTAGAGGTTAATCCAATCAAAGGTAAAGAATTAACCAATATGCGTTCGGTAACGGCAGACGAAAAATTATTCTTGGCCCCACCCCGCCGCATTTCTTTGGAAGAAGCCCTGTCATACATTATGGACGACGAATTGGTCGAAGTTACACCGGCAACAATCCGTCTGCGCAAAAAAGAATTAGACAGCAACACACGTAAAAAATTAAAAAAACACGTTGAAGAATAAAACCACACGCCATGAATTTTTATCATGGCGTTTTATATTTTTAATGTGTACAATAACAATAAATGAAAAAACGAAAACGTTTATTTTTGTTCGCAGGTTACGACAAAGACGGCATAGTCGATGAATCATTACTAATGTACGTATCGGCGGTGTCAAAATTTGGTGATGTCATTTTATGCATGGATTCAGATTGCCCAAGCAAAGAATTAAAAAAATTAAAAAACATAACTCTACACACCATATCTACACGTCACCGTGAATATGATTTCGGTTCTTACAAGCGTGCGTATAATTGGGCAAATGAAAATCTTGACCTATCAAAATATGACTTCGTATACATGTTAAATGATTCTATGTATGGGCCACTATTTAATTTATCGCCATATTTCGAACGAATGGAATCATCTGATTGGGACGCGTTTGGCATGGTCAAAAACCCACACAAAACATCCCCACACATTCAATCTTGGTTTATCGGTATGCGCCCAACGGTATTTTTATCTGATTGGTTCTGCGATTTATTACAATCGGTCCGTCATCACGACGACAAAGGCAGTGTCACAATTTTATACGAACACGGTTTTACGAAACGCTTAATTGAACACAATCTGAAATGGGGGGCACTATATTCGGCCAGCGGTCGTTCAATTTATAATTGCATAAAGTATTTCTTTAAAAAGCGTATGCCTTTTATAAAGAAATTATCCGTTTCACGTCACAACGGCGCATTAGGTCGTCAATTATTATACATACTTAATCATTGCCCGAACGACATACGCCATTCAATTATGCAAAATGCAAATCGCATATATGGTGCCAAATATATGTCACACACATTGACACACAATCCATTTAAAATAATGTATCGCAACATAAAATATACAATTTATAAACTTAGAACCGAAGGGATATAGCAATGACCAAGAAACGTATTGCTGCAATCACGATGGCACGCAATGACGAATTTTTTCTATCACGATGGATAAAATATTATGGTGATTTATTCGGCACAGAAAACCTATACATTTATTTAGACGGCACAGACCAAGAAATACCTGAAAATGCGGGTAACGCACATATAACAAAATTACCACATACCGATATGTCACGCAGTGCTGGCGACAAATACCGCATCAATTTAATATCTGATTTGGCAAATAAATTATTATCTGAATACGATATAGTTATCGGCTGTGACTGCGACGAATTTTTGGTGGTTGACCCAAATTGCAAAAAGAACCTATACCAATACCTATCACAAAAAGATTTCAACACCACATTATCTGGATTGGGCTTAGATATTGGTCAACATTTAACATATGAAAAAACATTAGACACATCAAAACCATTTTTGTCCCAACGCCAATATGCATTATTATCAACACGCTATACAAAACCTGTTGTAATCAATCGCCCTGCCCGCTGGGGCAGCGGTTTTCACCGTGTCAAAAATCACAATTTCCATATTGATAAAAATCTATATTTACTACACTTTGGTGCAGTAGATATGGATATGTTGGTTGCCAAAGCCGCCAAACGTGGGGCCGATTGGGTAAATCATTTAAAACGTCGTGGCAATGGCACAATAAACGATGTAACACACCGTCGTGCACGTGGCGAATTTTGGTTAAAATTATCCCGCTTTATTCAAACATATATACGTGCGCCATATGCATGGAATAAACCAAATATGTTGGCAATGAAATGGATTGTAAAAATACCAGAACGCTTAAAGAAATCCGGTGTATAAAATTGGGCGCAAATGCGCCCGTTTTTATTTCTTTAATCTTTCCACCACTTCTGGTGCAATCAAAACAGATTCAAATCGTGACAAAGATTTTGTTGCCACATCTATCATTTTTTTCACCGGCACTTTTTTCTGCCACACATCCCGCATATGCTGCGCCAATTGTTCCACATCCCCCGGCCGAAACAATAATCCCGCATCACCGTTCATTAAAATTTCACGTGGCCCATTTTTACAATCGGACGAAATATTAAGTGTTCCAACCGCCATCGCTTCTATTAATACGGTGGGTAATCCCTCACTTTTACTGGACAAAATATGTGCCATCGAACCACGCATAAACCCAAACGGGTTTGGTTGCGCCCCGACCATTTCAATATTTTTTGCAGCACTAAAACCATCTGCAATTGCACGATATTTTGCAATATCACCACCACCAACAAAAATCATTTTTACATCAGGCATATTATTATCAACCCAAAATTTATCAAATGCCCGCAACACGGTTTCGATATCTTTATCCGCCGACAAACGCGCCACACAAACAAAGCAATCCCCAATATCGACCGTTTCTACCATACTGGCACGATTGCGAATCCCATCCACATCCACTGGATTATACAAACGTGCAACTTTATGTGCATATTCCGGCCAGCATTCTTTGAATTCTTCAACAAAACCATCTGTCAAAGTGACAAACAAATCATAGCGTCGTAAATTTTTCACATAATTTTTGCTTAAAAATTTAGTAATAGACGAATGCCACCATGCAATTTTTTTGGCCTTTACACGCTTTAATTCAGCTGCAAAGCCAAAATCATAGTAGTCAACAATAACATCGACATTGGACAAGATTTTATGTCTAAAAAAAACACGTCTCCCCCAACGATATATATCACGCAACAAATGCTGTGCAATACGTATCAAGAAAAAACGTTTCAGTTTTGTTCCCAACCATGGACAAGGATACAGCACATATTGCTTCACCTGTGGATGTTCGGCAAACCATTTTGCATAAACCGGCTCTGTTATCTTTACATATGAAACAAAAGAGATATCCAAATCATCACGTTTAATCAATTGATCAAACGTACGTATTGCGACCGATTCAACACCACCAATTTGCATATCACGCAAACAAAACGCAACACGTGTTTTATTATTATTCGACATTATTTTTCCCTTATAAAATCCAGAATTTCATCACGTGTCTGTACCGCCCAATCATATGACGGATTTTCCAAAGCGCCCAATTCATACAATTCACGGAAAGATTGACGTGCCGCAGCAAAGTCATCATCAGATTCCAAATATTTAATTTTACGAAAAGCCCATTTAACAAAATACCATTTAAAATTAGCATTCCATTTTTCCATTTGATAATCCGTTGCCGTATCCACATACGCTTTGTAGGCATCTGCAATACCACGACACAAACTTTGCATAATACGCAATTGCTTTGCACTTAATACAATTCCACCAAAGTTTGGTATATAGAAATACAATGGCAACGGCGCAATCGTCACGCGTGGATTACGCAACATTACCCTGCTCCACCATGGAAAATCTTCGAATAACAATCCTTTGATAAAACCGATATCCGCAATCAATTCACGTTTATATAAATTTTTCCAAACCTGACAATGCTTAATCAACCAACGACGTTTTGGATTAAATTTATTATGCGTACGTTCGGTTGCATATTCATACACATCATCTGTCACACGTGTTTTAATTTTTTTCCAATTGTATTTTTTACCCATACGCATTGGCACAACATTATCGGTGTCCATTTTCAAGAAATGACGCACCATCAATTGTGGACGATAAATTCGGTCATATGTAAAAGACACAATATCCGAACCATCACGTTTTGCCAAAGCGTATGAAATTTCCATTGTTTGTGGATGTATAAAATCATCACTATCTAGATATAAAATATAATCCCCCGTTGCATGTTGCATACCTACATTACGTGCATCGGACAAGCCACCATTTTCTTTATCAATCACAACAAATCGTTCATCACGTGCTGCGTATTCACGTGCGATTTCTCCGGATTTATCGGGACTACCGTCATTTACACAAATGGCCTGCCAATCTGTAAAGGTCTGATTTAATACACTGTCCAAGCATCTGCGCAAATATTTTTCCACGCCATACATTGGAATAATAATAGAAATTGCCGGCATCGGATATCCTTTTGTTATTTATTCATATTACAAATTGCCTCAGAAAAAGTACCCGGCTGTGGCGCATCGGCATATGCCGTTTTTTGAAAGAACGCATCCGCAGTCAATTTATCAAACAATTTTTTATCGAACTTTTTAAATTTGTATTCGTGCCATAACGAATGTGTCGGATCTTGTGGCACATGTGGCATTTGTTCAAAATATTTTTTACCAAGCTCATCATTTTGAACCAATGTTTGGAACAACATCTGATGCATAAAGTAATCAAATGATTTTTGTTCATTCATCCAATACGCCAAAATCATGGCTCTCCACGCCCCAAGCAGGTATGAACCACGTCTGCCACGTATAAAGCAATTCTGACAAAACATGTATTTCTGCCCTACTTTTTCACCGACCAAGAACATAAAGAAATCCGTATCAACAATCCATTGTGGAATTTCAGACACGACAAAATCGGTTGAATCCAACCAAAAACCACCATATTTATACAACAGTTCTACACGACAAATATCTGCGAAATGGGCACGGCGAATTTTACCGGCCTTGTATTTTTCCACAATCACATCTGGTAATGTTATATAATCAAAAATATTGTTATCATCCAACACGACCAATTCTTGTTTACAATGTTTTCTAATACTACGAAAACATGACTTCACCAATTCTGGGGCATTTTCTTCACCTTGTTGCCATATAGTAAATATCTTTTCATTTTCATCATCTTTGATAACTTCTGTTTCTTTCACAGATTTCACCGCCGGCAAATATCTTTTAAAATATTCCGGCGCAACACGTGACAAAACATTTGTACGCACATCCCGTCTGTGTTCACGTGACCGCCATGGCCAATTAAAAACATGCGATTGAAAAAAGATTTTTGTTAAAGCCCACGCTCTATCTATATTCATATTACACCCCTTTGTATATTAAAACATTTTAACAAAACGCCCCCTGCCAAAATTTTGGTTGGGGGGCACACAACTGTCACTCATCAGCATCTTTTTTAATTCTATGCATAACGAACTCCTTTTTTTATCTATATTTAACAAAACGCCCCCTTCCAAAAATTTTGGTTGGGAGCAACACATTACCATTCGTCTATATCTTTTTTGATTCTATGCACAACGAACTCCTTTGGTATTATCCTTCTGATAAATCTGTCATGATATTACACCTTATTCTTCGACTTCCGCCATCACATCCTCTGCTTCATCGATTGGACCGGTTGTCATTTCCTCTGCGATACCAGACGAACGAGCCATAATTTTATTCAACAATTCTTCTTGAACATCCGGATGATCTTTCAACCATGCACGTGCATTGGCTTCACCCTGTCCCATACGTTCACTGTTGTACGAATAGAAACTGCCCGCTTTTTCAATCAGGTCATATTTAACGCCCATATCCAAGATTTCACTGATACGTGAAATACCTTCACCATACATAATCTTAAAGTCAACCGTACGGAAAGGTGGTGCAACTTTGTTCTTTACAATTTTAACACGGGTTTCATTACCAACAATATTTTCTTTGTCCTTAATTTGCCCTGTACGACGGATATCAAGGCGTACAGACGCATAGAACTTTAACGCATTACCACCGGATGTTGTTTCTGGATTACCAAACATAACACCGATTTTCATACGAATTTGGTTAATAAATATCAACAAAGTATTGCTGCGTGAAACAGAACCCGCCAACTTTTTCAAACTCTGTGACATCAAACGTGCAGTTGTACCAACAAAAGAATCACCGATATTACCTTCTAATTCGGCCTTTGGTACCAAAGCGGCCACACTGTCAATAACAACAACATCAACCGCACCAGATTTAATCAAAGTATCCGCAATTTCCAATGCCTGTTCACCAGAATCCGGCTGTGAAATAATCAAATTCGAAACATCAACACCCAATTTTTTTGCATAACTTGGGTCCAATGCATTTTCCGCATCGATATAGGCACAAGTACCGCCTTTCTTTTGTGATTCCGCAACCGCATGCAACGCCAGTGTTGTTTTACCCGAAGATTCAGGTCCATAAATTTCAACAATACGTCCCTTTGGATAACCACCAACACCCAACGCAATATCCAATCCCAAAGACCCCGAAGATATCGCTTCGATATTTTGTTGTGAACCATCACCCATTTTCATGATGGCTTCTTTACCAAACTGTTTTTGAATTTGTGCCAATGCAGATTCCAACGCCGGATTTTTTGCCGGTGCTGATGCGTCTTTGGCTGTATCTTTCTTCGCCATATAATTCCCCTTTTTTTCTAATAAAAATCATACAAACAAAGTAGGCAAATTGCAACGAATTTGTTATTTTTTCTTTGCCAATAATATCAGAACACTAAACACACCAACCACGGCCGTAACCACCCAAACTGCGGCGGTTGTACCAAACATAGAAATCACCCCAGCCCCAACCATTGGTGCAATTACACTTGGTAAATTCACACTTGTTCTAAACACACCATAATATTTGGTCTGCTGCGCTTTTTTTGTGTTATCAAAAAACAATAAATCATGCACGGACTCCATCAAAGCCCCCGAAATCTGCCACGCAACAAATATCGCCAACAACGGTATCCCTGTTACAACCGTCGCCATCGCAGACAATGCCGCAAACGACCCAAATCCCAACACCAACCAAATTGTTTTGCCAAACCGTCTAACCAAACGTGCCATCACATCACTTAATAACAAATATGGCACAATCCCCAACGTCAGCACCCATCCCAAAACATCTTTATCAAACCCATTTTCAATCACCAAAATCGGCACATATAACACACGCATCGCACGCAAAGAATAATATCCAAAATTCACCAAATAGGCACGCCACATCCCCGGCAAAGAAAAGAATTTTATAGTATTTTTCCATAATGCCTTTACTGTTTTATGTGGATCAACCTGACGAATTTTTTTATCTTCTTGAACAACATCAAAGTATTTAAACAGCCCCCATCCTGCAAAATAAACAATCGCCGACCCCAAAAACGCTGCACGATTTCCAAAATGATTTGCAATCAATACCGCAACCGTTGGCGCCAACAACGCACCAACATTCATCCACAAATGATAACGTGAATTCAATCGTGCCATACCAACATTTTTTGAAAAATCTGACATAAACAACGGAATTAGCATCCCAACCAAAGTAATCGCAATACCCGTTGTATAATCTAAAATAATAAACGTACGTGGCAATATCGAAAAACTCATCATCGCATAGCATACCGCCATCATCAACATCACAAAATAAAACACACGTGCCTTGGAAAACAATCGCAATATTTCATTTGCGAACAACCCAACAACAAAGCAAAAAATTGAATACAACGCAACATAAAGACCAACAACGGCACTATTGCGGAAAATTTCTAGGATAACAAGTGAATATACCGCATTATAAATACCATCCGCAAACCCAGTAAAAAAACCCAGATTTGCGAACGAAAAACCACTAACATTTTTATTAATAGAAATATACTTATCACGTGCCATAGCAATTAATTATATCACAATTGCACAAAACAACAAAATAAAAACCGCCAAACGGCGGCTTTTATATGATTTTGATTTACATTCTCATCGGCATCAACACATACAAAGAATCTGCATTTTTATCAACCGAATTAATTTTTGTTGGCGCCAAAGGATCTTGCATTTCCATTTGGAACTTTTCACCCTCTACCTGACCGGCAACATCCAACAAGAACTTTACATTAAACACAACCGTGAATGTGCTATCACCATTGTATTCGATATCCAATTCTTGGGTTGCGGTACCCGCATCCGGACTTGATGCATTGATAACCAACTTATTCATACTAAATGTCAACTGCACGGATTTTGTTTTATCAACACTTGCCACCGAAACCAAGTCAACTGCATTGATAAATTGCTTTCTATCCAATACTGCAATTTTATCATTACCCTTTGGAATAACAACACGATAGTTTGGATATTGGGCATCGACCAATTTGCTGGTCAATGTTGCGGCCCCAACTGTAAAGCGTGCTTTTGTATCCGACAATTCCACCATAACATCATCAACATTGGCATCCTCTAACAATTTTGACAATTCACCAATCACACGACGTGGCAAGATTACCGCCGGCATTTCTGCACTACCCGCTGGCGCTGGCATTGCACACAACGCCATACGTTGTGCGTCTGTTGCAACAGCTGTCAATTTTTTATCACCACTATCATCAGATATATGGAAATAGATACCCCCCAAATGATAACGAACATCATCAGTTGGAATTGCAAATTTTGTCTGATTAATCAAGTGTGCCAAATCACCCGTTGTCATTTGAAATTTTGTTGTCAAATTGCTACCCGCCATTGCTGGGAAATTTTCCGCCGGCAAAGTTGGCAAACGAAACACCGCACGACCACTTGATACAACCAATTGATCACCCGACTGCTTAAACGATATTTCTGCATCATCTGGCAATTTACGTACGATATCATATAACATCTGAACCGGCACAGTAACCTTACCACCCAAAGTAATATCTGCAGCCACATGTTCAACCAATTCTAAATCTACGTTTGTTGCGGACAAAACCAAATCGTCTGCCACTTCTATTTTAACATTCATCAAAATCGGCAACGTCGCACGCTTTTCCACAATGGACTGCATATGCCCCAGCGCACGAATCAAAACCTGACGAAATACCGAAAATTCCATTATACGCTCCTGTTTCCTTTTACTATATGTGCATCCCTACACTCTTTTGGTCTGATTGTACCAAAAAACACCGATTCGGTGCAAGACATAAAAAACAATCACTCTATATGTGGAAAAATTTAGTTTTTCTTATAAAGCAAAACGAGCCATATTGGTATGTGCCAACGCAATCGCAATTGCATCCGCTTCGTCCGCCGTCTTTGGCTTAGCAGCCGGCAACAAAATTTGCACCATTTTATCAACGGCCGACTTATCTGCATGCCCCGCACCGGTTAAGGCCTTTTTAATCACATTTGGTTCATATTCGAACAGCGGAATATTTTTATCCGCCACGGCAACGATTGCTGCGGCACGTGCCTGCCCTAAAATCAAAGTAGTTTTTGGATTTTTATTTACAAAAATAATTTCAATACTGCATTCGTCCGGTTCAAACGTATCGCATATTTTTGTCAATTCCCGAAATATAGTCACCAACCGTTCCGACATAGACAATGTGGTCTTTGGCAAAATAACACCACTGGCAATATATTTACGTGATTGCCCCACGGTATCCACGACCGCCCACCCTGTATGCAATAAACCCGGGTCAATCCCCAAAATACGCTTTGTCATTTTCTTATCACTTTGCGCTTTGGTGTTTTGATTTCTGTAATTGATATAATATTTTTATACAACCCCAAGAAAGGTACACGAACCCCACAAGTTTTTACCATATACGTTTTTCCAACTTTTAATGTGGCAAATATTTCATCCGACCTAAACTTTCCAAAAAACAATAAATTAGAGTTACGAATTACTTGGCCATCTTTGGTATATATCATATACTGCGTTCTGCTGTTATCCGCACCAAATTTTAATTGTTTTATGGTTATACGCTGTGTTTTAACAGTTGAATATTGATATATCATCTTAATCAAAATTTCAAGTACCAGCACCCCAAATAAAATCAACAAACCTAACGCGCTCTTATCTTCCACCACTTGTTCCATCTGCCCCCCCCCTTTTTACTTACTTCCTGAAACTAATTTTACCAACGGCATTATATCCAAAGTATTTATTTATGCGTTTAATAATTTCATCCGATTGATATGACAATTGCAACGCATACGCCGGAACCGCCGGTCGAATTACAATATTAAACGTATTGTCACGATTTTTTCTGATGGCGGCCAACTTTGCAATCATTGCAATATCCGACCCCATAATTTCATCCCAACGCTGTGCCAAATCTGCATCGGATGCCCGCACACCAAACATACGTATTAATCCACCCAATGCCCCAGCAATGGTTTGTGGGTGTTTGGTACGAACATCTAATTTCTTATCTTGGTTTGACATATACATATTCTTTTGGCATTAAAATAAACATCTGACCTTGGGCGTGTTGACCTTGGGCAAACTTATATGCTTCTTCACCTTTGCCAAAGAATATATCTGCACGAATCCAACCACGAATTGCACTGCCTGTATCTTGGGCAATCATCAAACGACGGAACGGACGCCCATCCGATAAATTTGTATTCACATATACCGGCAATCCCAATGTATACAAATCGTCATCCATTGCAACACTGCGAATTTTTGACAACGGCGTCCCTAATTTACCAACCACATCTGGCGGGACAGATTCATAGAAATACACATAACGTGGATTTTTGTAAATTACATCTTTGGCCAAAGCCGGATTTGCTTTTAAATGTTGCCATACGGCTTCGGATGAAAAACCACCTGCGGGTCGAATACCACGATTACGCAGTTCTTCACCAATTGATTTGAATGGCAAATCATTAACGGCGGCAAAGTTTAATTTTACATCAGTACCATCTTCCAATCGCAAATTACCACTACCTTGGATTTGAATATTTTGCACATCAACAATATTTGCCCAATACAGCACCCGCCCTATTTTCTTTTCAACGATATCTTTCTTTGGCACACCTTTATATGCACGACCATCTGTTGGAATCCCCATTAACGGTTCATTACATACGGCCGTTTTTGTTCTGCATGCGGGGATAATTGGCGAATAGTATCCGGTATACGTACCTTTATCACCACCATTTTCATTAAAAATCTGATATGGTTGGAAATGCGATTCAAACCACGCACGCACCGTTGCAACATCCGCAGATGCACTTGGCAGCATTCTGCATTTTTCTGCAAACAATTCTTTATCTGGGATTAATCGACCCGTAAATTGAATTTTTGCTTTACAAGAATTACGAAACGCCTGTAACGCATATCGAACATCATCATCACGCCACCCCGCCAATTCCGAATAAGACACGGCTTTGAAATTCGACGGTATCACAGAATTATTCCCCGAAACGGTCGGCGTTGATACATCACACGACGCCAAGGCAAACGCCACCAAAACAGCCCCAAAAGCATTAAAAATAAATCTTTTTTCAAAAAAACGCATTTTTAACCCCATCCCCCACTTGTAAAAACTTTTTATAATGCTATATTACCATAAAACACGGGCGCAAGTCCAGACATTACATCGCCAACCAGAACAGGAGAAAAAAATGGCAAAATTTAATATCATATCTCAATTTTTGAAAGACATTTCTTTTGAAAGCCCAAACGTACCTGAATTATTTTTCAAATCCGATAACGGTCAGGCAAAATTGGAAATCAACATCGACATCCAAATCAAAGGCGCCGAAAACAACTTGTTCATGGTTGATTTGATTACAAAAGTTCACTCTAAATTAGAAGCCGGCGAAAAATCCATCTTCTTGATTGAATCAACATATTCTGGCTTGGTTCAAATGGAAGAAGAAAAAGACGAAGAAGCAAAAAAACGCACATTGTTGATTGATGTACCAACATTATTGTTCCCATCTGTACGTGCATTGATTACACGTCTGACATCCGAATCCGGATTCCCAACCTTTGCAATGCAACCGGTTGATTTTGCCCAATTGTACGAACAGAAACAGGCAAAATAATTATAAAACAAACAAAAAACCGTCCATCTGGACGGTTTTTTTTATAGAACAAAGCGGATGCCCCCCCCTTGCAGTGGGAATAAATTAAAGATAATGGTATAGATGCGAATAAACCCGTTTGCGTAGTGTACATGACGCTACATGAGCAAACGGGTTTATTTGCAGATATGCCATTAGATTTAATTTATATCTTTATTCGTGGCGATCTGGATACATCCCATTAATCAAATTCTGACGCACCACGTGGTGTTTTACCTTTTGAGTACTGGTCAAAGGCAAATCTTCGGTTGTCATGGCAAAGTGTGTTACCCACTTATAACTGGCAACCTTTTTATTGGCGTTGGCAATTTCTGCACCCAACTGTTCGATTGTCATACCATCTTCAACACTAAATACACCATATGTAACCGTTTTATCTTTGACCCTGTGTTCGAATACTGCAACGTTCTTAACACCTGGGATTGTGATAAACATACCTTCTAATTCATCTGGGTAAACATTTTTACCACTGTCCAAAACGATAACCTGCTTCTTGCGACCGGCAAAGTGCAATTCGCCATTTTTATCCATGGAAACCATATCGCCGGTATTAAAGAACCCACGTTCATCAAAGATTTCTTTATTGGCTTCTTCATTATTCAGATATCCACCAAAGACCTGATGACCACGCAACCACAGAACACCAACACCATCTTCGTTTTTATCACGAATTTCACATTCGTTATTCAATGTTGGTCCACCAAATGCAAATGGCAAACGTTTCTTTGTTGGCTTTGAAATACAGATTGGTCCAACTGTTTCGGTCAAACCATAACCTTGGATAAATGTCAAACCCAAACGTTCATAAAATGTTTCAACCTCTGGTTTGGTTGCCGCACCACCCGCAATTAACAAGCGCGCACGTCCACCAAATACATCCAAGATTGGTTTTTGCACTTTACGAACCAAAGCACCTAACCCCATTTTCTGTAAAGTTTTACCATATTTTAAAACAAACGATACCAACCACCATTTTTTCTGGGCTTTTACGTTATCAATAATTTTATTACGGAATACTTCCCACAAACGTGGAACGGCCGGAATAACTTGGGGACGGAATTTTTTAAAGTCCGCCATAATTTCTTTTGGATTAATGCTGGGTTGCAATAATACACCCGCACCAAAGTGCAATGTAGCCAAAATTTCAACCGCAAAACCAAATACGTGATACATTGGCAAGAAGCCATACAAAATATCCGCCGGTCTAATCCATTCGGCCATTGATTCCAAAGAATTTGTGCATTCAACAATATTAAAGTGTGTCAAAGGCACAACTTTTGGCATACCCGTTGACCCCGATGTAAATGACATTGTTGCGATATCCAATGACTCAACCGCCGCCGGTTTCAAATCCGGATTAACTTTACCGTCTTTCTTGGTAATATCATAAAATTCAAATTTATCTGTTTTGTATACGAATGCCTTTTCCGCACAGACCAATTTGCATTCTGTGATTTGTGCCATATTATCATATTCGAATGGTGTCAGGTTTGTATCCAACAACAACACAGTACCCCCCAAATACCAAATCGCGAACAGCGATATTGGGAATTCCGGAATATTATGTGATAAAATACCAACCACATCACCCTTTTTTACACCTGCTTTATCCAAAGATGCCGCACGTGCTTTTACCAAATCTATAAAATCTTTGTATTTAACGCCTTCGCGCACCAGATACAAATTATCCGGATATGTTTGCGCAGTACGTTCCAGTAACTGATACATATTCATAGTTTCAATTTCCTTGTTGTTTTTATATTGGACACCCGATATTATACAGATGAATTAAAGGAAATCAATTATGAAAATACTAACATTAAATATCAACTCTATCCGTGCACACATTGAAAGTTTCATAGATATATTAAAAAGTGGCGAATACGACACAATTATGGTCCAAGAATTAAAAGTCGAAACCGCCAACTTTCCATACATGGTATTTGACGAATTTGGATATAACATCAAAGTTTTTGGCCAAAAATCATGGAATGGTGTTGCCGTATTTTCGAAATTTTCCATCGAAGATGTAACGACCGGTATGCCAAACTATGCCGACCCCAACGCACGATTTATTGAATGTGTTATTGACGGACGTGTACGGCTGATTAACACGTATATGCCAAACGGCGACACGGTCGATTCTCCAAAATTTCCATACAAATTAGAATGGATGCGTGCATTTACAGATTATATAGCACAATTTTTAGATTCACCAGAACCCGTTATAATCGGTGGTGATTTCAATGTCGCAATCGAAGACCGTGACATTTGGAAACCCAAAAACTACGAAGGCATCGCTATTTCTGCACCGGCGGCACGTGCTATTATGAACGAATGGTTAAATGCGGGCTGGACGGATGCATGGCGTACCCTGCACCCCAACGAAATAGATTACACATGGTACGGTTATCGTGGTCGTGACACAGTTGGCAACAAACAAGGTCTGCGTTTAGATTACTTTCTGTGCAATCGGACGGCGGCAAAAATGGTTAAAAATTGTGAAATAGATATTGAACCACGCCTGCACACAAAACCAACCGACCATTGTGGATTAATGTTGGAAATAAAATAACCCCACACAGAAAATAATAATAGTATAGATACGAATAAACCTGTTTGTCCCCCCCTGCCCCTAGCAGCGGGACAAAAATTAAAGATAATGGTATAGATGTGGACAGTGCCGTCCCCGTAGTGTACAGAAGTTACATAAGGGGACGGCACCGTTCACAGATACGCCATTAGATTTAATTTTTAATCTTTGACGCGGGCTAAATCGTCATACCCCCTATATTTCTGATCCGACGTTTCATAATATTCATATCCGGCACCACCTGCCGAATACATATTAAACAATTCGGTCACTTTATCAAATGCGGCACGCATCATTTGGGCGGTCGTTTCAGAATCATATTCTATGACACGGGCATCATTATTTTTTAATTGTAAAAATCTAATAACCGGCGTTTGTGAAGCGACGGTTGTTTTTATGGAAAAGCCACCCGATTGTAACATCAATGCTTCTAATGGCAATTGCGGCATATTCCCTTCGCTTAATTGCTTTTTATTTGGTGCCGTCCCTGTTTTTATATCCATTACCCCACCATCCCACACACGGTCTGCACGGGCACGCACATTACGACCAGCAATTTTAACATGGCCGGGTATTTCGGCCAATGCATCTGGATACGCCATTAATTCATTCGATATAATCGGTGCAATTTCACAAAATCTTTTATGCCAAAAATGATACAGAACACTATCACGCCCCAATATTTCCAACGCACGCACATCCATTTGTTGAACCAATGCTTCTGGTCGCAAATCCTTGGCATGTTCGATTACATCATGTACCAAATTTCCAAACGCACGTGCATCGGGCAAAGCCCAATAATCATCCAACACACGCAATCGTAAAATATGCCGAACATAGAAAGCGTATGGATTATGAATTAACAATTCTAATTCTGTAACATATACATCACTCCAATCCGCAGGTGGCATTGGCGCTGAATAATCCAACGGAACATATGGCACATTATCCCGATGCGCCACCGCCGCCAAAATATCCGACGCCGCTTCACGATTTATATTTGCATGACGCACAACAACACGTGAAATAAATCTGGACTCGGCCGTCTGAACACCACCCGAAACTTTTGAACGCAACCAATAAACACACGGCGCACATGACAAATTCATAAAATCCGACGCCTGCAAAGACACCTTTCTATCTGACGAAGGCAATCCAATTTTTTCCGCCATTGCACGCGGCAACCACGCATTTTCATACCCTCTGGCCGGAAACATACCTTCGTTCAAACCCGTCAAAATAACAACATCTGCGGTCTGCATACGTGATTCGATTGTCCCCAAAACAACAACATCTGCATCATCATTCATCGGTGGACGAATTGACACCCCCGAAAACGCATCCGCCAATAAAGCACGTGCATCTGCAACCTGTAACGTCAACCCTGCAACCCGCACCGCATCAGAGATTTCTTTTACCGCAACCCACAGCGCCGTATTTTGTTCGTCTTCTGGCACAAATTGCGGCATAAATTCACCAATATATTTATCCACCATATTGGCCAGGGTATTAAACAAATCACACCCCGATTCTACATACAATCTGTCAAACGCACCAGAATCTGATTCAATCCAAGAATCCAACAAATTCAATATTGCACGACCTGCCCTTGTTTTGGTTCCATCCATACCACCTGAAAAGTCCGCCGTTATGCCACACGCATCAAATGCGGCTGCTATACGTTGATTTCCGGCGGCATCCGGCGTTATAACCAACACAGATTTATTCTGTTCTACACTTTGTTTAACAATTTGCGCAACCGCATTTGCTTCGACTGATTCCCGTGAACATTCCACTAAATGACAATGTGACACATCACCTATATTTTGCATTTTGGTTGTATCATTTCCAAACGCAACATTCATAAAATCAATTGCACTTTCACCAACATCAATTGGCAAAACATCCGTCGCCCCCACCCCAAGGCGCTTTAGAAACCTATATTCAGAATTATACGGATTTGTATTTAATTCAAAATCATCCACACTCCCCGATATCTTGCCAGATAAAATGATTCGCCCATGTGGACAACGTGCAATTTCACACATTAAATCTGCGGTTGCAGGAACACTTGCGGTCGAAGCGCACACGACAACCAATTTATATTTATCCAACACGCCCGCCCACGCACGAATATCACGATTACGTGCCGCCACCGCCGTTATTCGACCATTCGCATATTCGTCCATAAATCCCGACAGAATATTCAAAATACGTGCCTTGTTTTGGAAATGCGTTGCATATTTATCATCCACCAATTCGGCCCAATCTATATCCGCCGGATTAATACCTTCGTTTTCCAAATAATCCTGCATACGCACCAAATCACGGGCGACCGGCAATGCAGTTGTTAAATTCCCCACAGACACATCTGCCGCCAACAATCGTGCCAAAACAACGACACGTTCTGTATTTGAAATAATATCGTCGGCAACAACATCGGGCAAATCCGCATCATCTAACCCTTCACCCAGCGCAACAAGCCGTGGCAATATCGCAGCACCACCCATACGCCCTGCAATCATTTTTTCAACCGTACGCAGTGCACGACGACTAGGTAAAAAAATCAACATATCACGTATGTCCACCCCGCTGTCACACATAACATGCCACAGCGCATCCGACATTCGTGCCGGATTTGTTGCATAAAATATGTTATTTAACCCCAAGTGTTTCCCTTATACTTTCTAATCCGGTTTTCTTTTCCGCAGATGTATAAAGCACATCTGGAACCATTGCCCCATGGTCTGTATGCTTTATTTCCAATTGTTTTTGTTCACGAACTTTTTTATCTTTTTTTGTGTAAACAATTTGATACGGAATGGCATTTGCATCACAAAAATCCATTAAATCCAAATCAGAATCCCGTGCCCCAATACGTGAATCAATTAAAATAAACAATCGTTTTAATTGACGACGGTTTAACAAATATTCTTCCAAACGATTTAACCAACGCATTGCATCAACTTTGGACACACGTGCATAACCATACCCCGGCAAATCCACAATCATTACACGGTCATCCAAATTAAACAAATTCAAACTTTGTGTACGCCCCGGCGTATTTGATGTACGTGCAATTGGCATACCAACAACCGCATTTATCAAAGATGACTTTCCCACATTACTACGTCCAATAAATGCGTATTCGGCAAAGTGTGAATTCGGCAAAGATTTTACTGTTTCAAAACTGCCCACAAATTTAATCATCATTGCCACCTTTTTCCAACAACCGTTTATATGCCTCTTTTTTTGAAATACCAGCACGTGCGGCCAAATCTGCGGCAGCACTCTTCATAGACGTCGCCGCAATATCATTTACAATGTTTGAAATCTCGGCATCACTCATTTTATGTTCGGGCCGTGGCGCAACAACAATAACAATTTCCCCACGCGGTGGTGTAATATTTAACAATTCTGCCGGATACCCAATTATAGTTTCTTCATGAATTTTTGTAATTTCACGCACAATTGCAATCTTACGTTCCGGCATAACACGCGCCATTGATGCAATTGTATTCATAACGCGATTTGGACTTTCATAATAAATAATTGTATGTGGAATTTTATTATCATCACGCAATTTTTTTTCATCAAAGAACCCACAGAACGTAAATCGGTCGGTTGGAAATCCCGACAACACCAAAGCCGCAATGGCCGCCACCGCCCCCGGCACAACATAAACCGACACCCCGGCATCACGTGCGGCACGCACCAAACGAAACCCCGGGTCAGATACCGCCGGCATCCCCGCATCAGACACAACCGCAATCGTTATACCATTTTGTAATTTTTCGATTAAGTCCGGCACAACATCACGTTCATTATGTTCATGACACGACACGCGCTTTGTTTTAATATCAAAATGCGCCGCCAATTTACCGAACACACGTGTATCTTCGGCCGCAATCAAATCCACATTTTGTAACACCTCTATCGCGCGTGGCGACATATCCGACAAATTTCCAATTGGCGTACCAACGACATAAAGACCCGTTTGCATTCTTAATCCTTTTATAGTAAAATGATACAAAATAAAATGTGATTTTCAATGTATATGAATAAAATTTTTAAATATTTATTATCTTTAACACTGTTGGCGGGTTGTTCCGGCACAGACAAAACACCATCTGTTGATTGGTTTGACGGATACGACACGGACTTAACCGGCACACCACATACAATGCAGTACGGCCGCCCATCCGACGGATATGGCACACACGACACATCGGACGAAACACACAACATGTGTGTTATGTTGCCTTTGACGGGTCAACATGCGCCAATTGGTCAAACAATACGTCAATCTATTACGGCGGCGGTTTTGCAAAACGCACCAAATAATTTATCGGTTAATTTCTATGACACTAACGAAAACATATCGGACACAATTACAACGGTATTAAACAGTGACCCCGATGTAATTGTTGGCCCACTGTTCGCAAATGACGCACGCGCATTGCGTTCGGCCAAACCTGAACACATACCGGTATTATCATTTACATCCGACGCAACGGCGGTCGGCGACGGCGTTATAACAATGTCTTTAATGCCCACCAACGGCGTTGAAACAATCGTCCGCGAAATGCAGAACGACGGCGCAAACAAATTTATCATTTTGGCACCCGACAATGAATCCGGCCGTTTAATGGCGGGCACCGCAAAAAATGCGGCATCTATATATGATTTAGAATTAATGGGCATATTCTATTACACCCCACGCGACACGGATTCAATCAAAAACACCGCGTCTGCGGCATCTATGAACACGGCCCGCACGGCGGCCCACACACGTGCCCGCACGGTATTATCGGACATATTAATTAACGAACGTTTAACGACATTGGAAAAATCCAATCTAAACATTCAATTAGAGAAATTATCAAAAACTGAAACCGTCGGCAAAATCCCATATAACGCCGTATTATTCTTGGGCGATGGCGACGACACAAAATCATTGGCATCATTTTTAAGATACTATGACGTTGCCGCACGTGACGCACGTTTTTACGGCACAACGATGTGGGACGGTTCGGACATTGCATCCGACTTTACAATGACGGGTTCTAAATACGCCACATTACCGGAAACGGACTATAAGTTTTCCGCGATGTACGAACAAATTTATGGCACCGCCCCAAATCGTTTGGCAACAATCGGATACGACGCGGCCAATATGGCAATCGGCATGATATATTCCGACAAAACCAACGTATCATACCTGCTGGACCCCAGTGGCTATGTCGGCACAGACGGTCTGTTCCGCTTAAAACCAACCGGCGACAACGAACGCGCATTACGCATTGTTGAATTAACCGGCGACGGCAACATACGTGAAACAAAACCTGCGGCGACCGACTTTATAAAACCATTATACAATATTGAACAACGCCACATATCACCTGCGGCACCGATGGAATTGACAACAAACGGTATTGATCCAGACGATTATATATCAATACCCGAACACCTGCGCAATAAATATCGCAGCAAAACAATCGGTGCCAACACGACAAAAAAATCCACCGCCCAAAAAAGTCAGTTAATATCAATTCAATCCGATGACACAGGCGACGCAATCGTTTCGGAAAATTACACACCGATAAAACTTGAAAAAATTAATCGTGAATATATTGACGAATACGAAATAGAAGAATAAAAAAACAAACCGCAAATTGCGGTTTATTTTATTTAAATTCATAAACAAATAATCTGTGTGGATATTTTTTATCACCATACGTAATTGAACCGTTTAAATCAATTACTCGGGCTGGTTTTAATTTTTGTATCTCAAAATCCATCGCAATCAATACTTTAATTTTTTTATTATATTTTTTTAATTGCGGTGTCAACTTTGGCCCCAGATACGCAATCGCCACATCAAAGATTTTATCTGTATTATCCAAATAATCAAAAGCGTCCGCCCAAATTGTTTTTGAGCGCGCCCAACAAAACCAGTCCCCTATCTTTGATATCATTGCGGCAAATGGCATATTTTCCACACCAATCACAGCCGCATCAACACGTCGTGCAACATATCGCGACAAACCACCGTGCCCCGAACCAATTTCTATAATATGTTTCGCATCTGGATAATATTGCCGAATAACCCGAACCGTTTCCCGTTTTAAATTTCTGGAACTGGCCACACAAGGGGCTTGATGTTTTATAAATACACACCACAAATATTCAAGTAACCAAAACCAAAACCCAACAACAAACAAAAAAACAATTATCGCGAAAACAATGACGATACTTTGCATCCCCTGCCCCCAAATACTCAATATGCCAAATGAATCAAACCATACACAAAACAAACCGCCCACAAAAGGGTCAGCCCAACAGCCGCCCAGGCAATCTTATTTTTATACTTTGGCGCAATCAAACGCACAACAAAAAAATTAACAACCGCAGGCAACACAAACGCATCCACAATCACCATCAACCAAAATACGAAGTTGCTGTTTAATAATTCCAAAAACCAAAGAATCACCATAGCTCCCAACGACCACACAAAATACCAAGTTATACATATTGCCGGCAACAACGCACACCATCGCAATATATCCACAATATTATTTTCCTGTTGTTTTTTTGATTTAACTTTCATTTCTTCACCCTTCTACCCTAAAATTCATATACATATAATCTATGCGAATAGATTTTGAATCCATATAAAACAAACCCTTTTAATTTTACCACCCGCACAGGTTTCAATTCTGGGATTTCAAAATTAAGAGAAATTAACACCTTTATATTTTTCTTATACTTAACAAGTTTTTTTGTTAAAACCGGTTCAAGATACGCAATCGCCACATCATATTTATTTTCTTTTTTACCCAACCATTCAAATGCATCACACCAAATTGTCTCAGATTTTGTTGGCCAAACCCAATCAAATATTTTCGATATACAAACACACGCCGGCATATTTTCCAACGCATGAACATTTGCATTTGTATGCCGTGCAACATAACGTGCCAATCCACCAAGTCCCGACCCCACTTCGACCACATTTTTTGCATTTGGATAAAACCGCTTAATCTGTGCCACGACCGCCCGTTTATGACATCTGCTACTTGCAACAAAAGGCACCTGATTTTTAAAATAAACACAATAAGTATATTCAATCGCATACACTATTGCGTATAGCACCACCACCAACAACAGCCCAACAATCATCCACCCCATCAAAATCATACCCCGCCTTTTTTAATACACAACCAATTGTACCACAAAACAACAAATTAAAAAAAACAAAAAACCGACCACAATGGTCGGTATTTTAATGGTGGGAGTGGCTGGTGCCTCGATATACAATAATAAAAATCTTCAAAAATTTTGTTCCTGCAATTTTTGTGATTTTTCTAATTGTCTATTCTCGTATTCGCCATGCGCTGACGCTCTGGCGTATCCAGCCACCCCACCCTACCAAAATAAAAACACCCCCTTTCGGGGGTATTTTTATTTCTGGTGGGAGTGGCTGGATTCGAACCAGCTCAGGCTTAAGCCAACAGATTTACAGTCTGCCCCGGCTCTCCAACTCCGGCGCACGCCCGAACTTTTTCGCCACTACTGCTGTGGCTTGCCACACGAAGCCATGGCGAAGTGTGGTGCGGGCAGCGGGAATCGAACCCGCATTTCAAGCTTGGAAGGCTTGCATACTAGCCTTTGTACTATGCCCGCAACAAATTCAAAGCTTTACGATTATATACTATTATAAATAAAAATCAAGTAATTATTATCATAAAAATATGATATAATTCACACTGATAAAATTGTCCGTTATGGGGGGGATATGTTTTCTAAAAATGTAATGCACTTTTATATGGGAATAATCAAACACTTCCCTTTTTATTTTGCTATTTTATTTTTCTGCAAGATTACAATTCATTTTTTGAATATGGTATCGTCATCCATCACATCCAAACTAACCTTTGGTTTATTTGAAAACGCGGACACCATTACCATTTACGGCACATTCATAACATTGGCAATGATATTTATCATTAATGCCGCCCCTGACCTGTTCCATACAATCCAATCATTTGCAACAGGCCTTAGACGCGCAACAGTTGGCAACTTTCGCAATTCCGTAATTTATGAACGCCTATTCAAAAACAGCACCACATTTTTTCTGAACCGTCCATCTGGCGAATTAATTTCCCGTGTCCAAGAAATCAGTTCTAACTTTGACACATTAACATACATGTTCTGGGCAGAATTATTTGGTATTGTTTTGGGCTTTATATTTGTTGCAGGATACGTATTTAGTATCGATTCATACATTACCGCCATCATAATATTTAACGGATTATTCCGATTAATATGGCAAAAATACAGACAACCTGCAATTAATCGCACATTGGTTGAACAAAGAACAGCCGACATGAAATTTCACGGCGCACGCAGCGACAGTTTTGAAAATGCTATAACCGTACGTCAATTCGGGAATGAAAAATATGAAAACAATTATATTATGCGCATGCGATTACCATTTATTAAATTAACCCGTCAATTATTCTATTACGACCGATGGTCATATTTACCCGTAGGTTTTGTTTGGTCTGTCACAAATATATCCATACTTGTTATATCGCTTAAAAAAATCCAAGAAGGCACAATGTCTATTTCCGACGCATCATTTGTTATTGCGGCATCTGCAGCCATTTTTGGCGCATTCGTAAAATTAAACACCACATTGCGTAATTATTCCGAAAACCGCATCAAAGCCGAAAACGCATTTAGCGACCTGTTTAATGAAATCGGCATATGCGATAAACCACACACAAAAAAATTAAACATCCGCAATGCGAACATATCTTTTGACAACATCAGTTTTGCATACAACACAAAAAAGATTTTACACAAATTTAATCTGGATATATCTGCGGGCGAACACATTGGCATCGTTGGACTGTCCGGTTCGGGCAAAACAACATTGTGCAATTTACTGTTACGCATGTGGGATGTTAACGACGGCAGCATCAAAATAAACGACACAGACATACGCGACGTAACCCAAGAATCATTACGCAAAAACATCGGTTTGGTCCCCCCAGACCCCACCCTTTTTTATCCCAGTATTGCCGACAACATCCGTTATGGCCGCCCCAACGCAACCATACAACAAATCACAGACGCAGCCAAAAAAGCCAACATACATACTTTCATAACAAAGTTACCAAACGGATATAACACCCTGGTTGGCAATCGCGGAATAAAACTGTCGGGTGGCCAACGCCAAAGAATTGCAATCGCACGTGCGATATTAAAGAACGCACCAATCCTGATATTGGACGAAGCAACATCGGCATTGGATTCAAAAAACGAAATTGAAATCCAATCTGCATTGAACCGCATTATGCATGGCAAAACAACAATTGCAATTGCGCACCGCCTGTCCACCCTGCGCAATATGGACCGAATAATCGTAATGGAAAATGGACACATAGCCGAATCCGGCACACACAATTCATTACTGCGCAAAAATGGAATTTATAAAAAGTTATGGTCAATGCAAACAAACGGATTTATTAAGTCCCCCCTAGCAGTCGAATAAAATTAAAGATAATGGTATAGATGTGGACAGTGCCGTCCCCGTAGTGTACAGAAGTTACATGAGGGGACGGCACCGTTCACAGATATGCCATTAGATTTAATTTAAGTTTATTTTATAGGCGGGAAACAGTCACCATCCACGGGACAACAATTCCACCCCATTTCCCCCATATCGGTATAAACTTCACCGGCACAACAGCCATATTCATCAGGCGATGTGCCATCTAAACATTTTAATTTTGGCGCAAATGCAAAATACAAAATCCCACCAACGGCAAAAACCAACATAACCAAAGAAAAAATGCAAAATCTTTTTTTATTCATACTACTACCTTTCTGACACATCTTCTTCTATGGGTTCATAACAATCACCACCATCTTTTGGACAACATGCAAAAACCAAATCACCCAAATCCTTGAATATTTCATCTGTGCAGCATCCAAATCTATTTGGTTTTGTCCCATCCGCACACAAACCTGCGGCCAAGTTTTCTAATTCTTTTTCTAATTGAATTTCTTCTGGCGTACGGGTATCCATAGGTTCCAAATCATTAACAACATCCCCATCAACAACATCTGATTCAACAGTCACATCAGGTTCTTTAACCTCAACCTCCTCTGTTGCGACCGCTATGGCAACCGGTTTTTTTTCTTCATTTTCTTGGGATTCACTATCTTTTTTTTCATCCAATTCAATAGACAGCGATGCTGCTTTTATTCCAGCCGACTTTGCATACATAATTGCCGAAGAATCACTTGCACGACGTTTGGCGGCCTTAGGCGTACAAAAACGCCTATAATCTGACTTTAATTTTTCAATTTCATCCTTGTTTTCATCATTGATTTCCAATTCTGATAATTTTGATTTAATATCTGCACACGTCACACGTTCGGCAACTTTTGCCACTGTTTCTTCTGACACAATTTCTTCTGTTGTTGTTTCCGATATATCATCCGTCGCAGACGCATATGTCACAACCACATTGCAACAAAACAAACACACAAATATAGAAACCAAAAATTTCATTTTATAATTCCATTATTGTTCATTAATAATTTTTTCCACCTGTAAAACAAAATCGATTGCAGGATCTGTCAATTTTTTTGCCACATCAAAAAATTCTTTTGCGGCGGCCTGCATATTCAATCTTTTATACGTTTCAACAACTTCAATTGTATCTTGGCGATCAAATTCATCATCCTGCAAAGCACGTGCTATATCTAATTCCGTTTTGGCATACTTTACAAACACTTCTGAATTTTCCGGGCATCCACGTTCCGACAAATTTGCATAAATTTTTGCACGTTCAATACGGTCTTCAACATAATTATTAGCATTTGGCAACCGCTGCTGTAATGCTTTTTCAATCTGTTCGCATGTTGCATACGATTCTGTTATAGAAACATTCCCGCCTAATGCCTCTATAATTTTTGCTTCACGTTCAAGTGCCGCACGATATTTTTCCGCATTTTCTGTACAACCATACTTAATCAATGTTTCATAGATAGCAACATTGCTTTCATGCGCCACCACATCATCCGAAGTAACATCATTCAACCAACGAGTTTGAATATCTTCTATTATTGCACATGTTGGTTTATTGGCATCTTCTACAACCTCCCCAACATTATTCTGACATGATGCGACCAATGGACAATCACAAACAGGTGCAACATCTGTCTTATCTGAACGCGTACCAAATGCATACCCCGCCATAACACCACACACAAAAAATCCAATTAACCCCAAAATACCATATAGTTTTTGTTTTGGTGTTGGCTTACATTTTGGTAATTTATTTACTTTTTTCATATCTCTCTCCCCTTGTCTATTATCGATTGTATTCTACTACAAAACAACCCCATTATCAATGGTAATCTTTCTGTCTGCACGTGCCGCCAAGTTCATATCATGTGTCACGAACAACATCGCCATTTTATTTTTCCGCACCAAATCCAATAACAAATCAAACACAACTGTTGCATGTTGCGGATCCAAACTGCCGGTTGGTTCATCCGCCAATAAAATATCTGGATTATTTGCCAAAGCACGTGCAACGGCGGTACGCTGTTGTTCACCACCACTCATTTCGCCTGGATGATGCGATGCACGATGCGCAACATTTGCCGCACGCAACAATTTTATTGCACGGGCACGGGCCGCATCTTCCCCGACACCATTTGCCAACATAGGAAACATTACATTTTCCAATGCGGTAAAATCAGATAACAAATTATGCCTTTGATAAACAAACCCGATTTTTTCACGTCTTATTTTTGTTCGCATATCTTCATCCATTTTATGAACAGATGCGCCATTAATCATAATACTGCCAGAACTTGGTTTATCCAACAAACCAACACATTGCAACAGTGTCGATTTACCCGAACCCGATTGTCCAACCAACGCAATAATTTCCCCACGATGCAAATCAAATCCACCACCACGCAATATATGCAATGGCTGCCCCCCTTCTATAAAGGTCCGCTTGATATCACGCACAGACATAACCACATCGCCTGTTGGAATTTTTGATAAAGATTTTAAAATATCAGCCATTTACTAAAAACCTTTTGCTATTCATTTCTCAAAACCTCTACTGGGTCTGTATTTGCGGCCTTCCACGCCGGATACAGCGTTGCCAGAAACGCCAACAAAACCGCAATCATTGCAATACCCAACACATCCGACCAAACCAATTTTGATGGCAATTCAGACAAATAATATAATTCCGATGGGAACAAATCACGTCCGGTCAACCATTGAAAGAACTGACGAATTGGTTCGATATAAATCGCAATCAACACACCAAATATGGTACCAAAGAATGCGCCAATCACACCAATTGCCGTACCCGACAACACAAAAATTTTCATCATAGAACGACGCGACACACCAAACGTACGCAATACGGCAATATCTTTATTTTTATCTTTGACCAACATCACCAAAGACGACACGATATTAAATGCCGCAACAATAACAATAAGCAAAAGAATCAAGAACATAACATTTGATTCCACCTGTAACGCACCAACAAATCCACGATTTAAATCACGCCAATCACGCACAACAAATCCATCTGGCAATAAACGTGCCAATGCCTCGACTGTTTTCGTTGTATCTTCTGGATTATGCAGGAACAAATCTATATGTGTTACCCCATCGCCAATATTAAGATACTTTTGTGCCGTTTCCAATGGCATAAAAATATAACCCGCATCATATTCGTGCATCCCCATAAAGAAAGAACTCATAACGGGATACGACATAATTCGTGGCATAGAACCAAATGGTGTTGGCGTCGCATTATTCGCCGAAACCAACGAAATATTATCCCCCATCGTCACACGCAATGCACGTGTTAAATTTGCACCTGCGACCAATTCACCATCTTTGATAGCAGCCAAATCTTTCCCATAAATACGTGTTCCCGTTTGTGTCTTGGCAGCTAAATCCCCCATACGAATGCCACGTATCATCGCCCCCGTGTTATTACCATTTGCGGTGGCCATCACCTGCCCTTCGGCGATTGGCACAATTGCCGTCACATTTTCTGCAACCACCTTGTTTTGTTTCATTTTATTGATCAAGAAATCAAAATCGGATACCGCACCATCTTGATGATAAACAACCACATGCCCATTCATACCAACGATACGCCCCAACAAAGTATCATGGAAACCACCCATAACAGACATAACAACAATCAATGTCGCCACACCCAACATAATACCAATCAAAGACACCCACGAAATAACTGAACCAAACCCACGCTTTTTGGCACCTAAATATCTAAATGCAATTTTACGTTCCAACTTTGAAAACATATTTACCTACTTTAATTTGCTAACAATAAAATCATAAACATACTGATAATCTTGAATACCTGTAATGGTCAATTCTGGACATGCAACCCCACATTTGAACTTGGTTGTTTCTGGATTCTTAATAAAGATACCAACAGCCCCGGTTTCACACAACACATCGATTAAACCACGAATAACTTTAACTCTAAAAACTTTATCGTATCCAACATACTGAACACGCTTATACAGTACACCCGTTATCTTATAAATACCAGCAGTAGTCAACACATAACGTGTTAATTTTAACCGCAAAAAGCGCCATACCAGCCATACAAAAAACACCCCCAGCGCACCAAAATACCAAGTCGCCAAGACATTCCACATATCCGCAATACCAAATCCCCAGACACCCAAACCAATAATTAACAACCATAAAACACCCCAAACAAAGAAATTAACACCACCAAACGCACCATCCGTACGTCCAATCGCCAATATAGTGTCTTTTTTTGGAATAAATTTTTCTATCCGCATACCTACCCCCCTTTTTTATTCATTTAACATATCACGCAACGC
The DNA here is from genome assembly GCA_045654485.1 of Candidatus Enterousia sp. Lineage (GTDB taxonomy): Bacteria > Pseudomonadota > Alphaproteobacteria > Rs-D84 > Rs-D84 > Enterousia. The sequence continues at coordinate 57,417 of JAZONN010000022.1, forward strand.
ATCGCCAACCAACTGGTTGATTCCAACATCATCTGAATCACGTGGTACATCTACAATTGAAATAACACGTGGCGACATAAACACAACCAATTCCGCATATGGCGAAACTAAAGTTTCTGGTGTTGTCACAAACGAATGTGTTGGAATACCAATAATAACATAGTTATCCCCAACCGACGATGGAATATTAAAGGACGCTAATTCACCTTGACCTGTTCTCAAAACAATTTTTGCATCTATCTTTTCACTTCCACCCCAATCACCATAACTGCCAGTTGCACCAACAATCAAATCTGTTTCCAACCTTTCTTCTTTACTGCATTGCCCGATATCAAATCTTGACTGCCAACCATTTGGTATCGCAAAAGTCCCTTGTGAAACCAGAACCACATTTGCCTGTTGCGCCAAAAATTCTTGTAATGTCTTTGTATTTATTTCTGGACTAACCACCAAAGCACGTCCAACCACCCCGGGGATAGACATTTTTATATTCTTTTCACCAAACGCCGGCAATAAGTTCATCCAAACAATAGGATTATCCGTACGTGGATACACACGATACACATCCATATCCCATGCCAACATATATTTCTTTCCAGAAATATCCGCAATAATCTTAGCCACTTCACGTTCGGTCTGATAATTGCCTTCGAACACCAATGTCTTGTCCGCCCAATCCACCAACAAATTACCAACATCCGCCCCATGCATCGCATCCAACAAAGCCATTATAATTGTTTCATCATGCGGCATACGTATCATCCACTTGCCACGATTTTTCAAATGCAATTCACCGGTCGACGCATCATAAGAATAATACACACGCCCCATTTTTGTAACCAAATCAACAACCTCTACCGCACGTCCCGATGAAATATTTCCAGATATCTTTTCATACAAATCTTCATCTTCAATTACTGCGATATCCGTCCCATACAGCAATTTATCCAACGCCTGCTTTACAGTTAATTTTTTAAAATCAAAATCAACAACATCCGGCAATGATGGCAAAGGATCCCCCATCGCCAATCTCAACATTTCTATATTTTCCTCTGGCACAACCGAAACAACATTCTGCTTATTCCAATCAACCGTGCATCTTTTTGGCAATTCTATGGAAAATCTACGTGCTGTATCTGTTGTCAATGCGGCCTTCTTGGGGAATATAGGCACAGAATTTTCATTTATAACCAATTCATCCACCACCGTCACATTATCATATAGTGACACCTGCTCTTTTTGACGTTGCACACACCCCGCCACAGCGAACATCAACGCCATCACCATAAAACATTTTACAAGCCGCATACAAATCTCCTTAACTTTGTATAGTATTGTATTAAATATTCATAATTTTTTCAAATTCTTCCAACGTCATTTCGTGGATTGGTTTTTGTGTTGGTGTCACCAACCCCTGTACACGTTCCAATTGTGCACCAAAACGATTAACAAGTGCAACAATTTCCTGTGGCACATCTTGTCCGGACGCTATTAACCTACGCCCATATTCTACTACAAATTCCAAAGAATCCGCCACAAAGAAACGCCCCACATAATTATCCATAGACATCCCGCCCTTTTGCACACAAATTGCCGACGCCATCATAGCGGTCTGATTATAATAATTTGCTAATTTTATAAACCGTTGAACGGATAAAGCCATCTCTCTGTCCTTTCTTTCTTTTTCCTATTATAAAAACTATTGCCCCCAAAAGGCAATTAAATTATAATAGTAAACATGAGAATAAAAATATTACCTATTTTACTACTATTGGCATCGTGCGCATCCGTCAATCGTGGCAGTATTGATGACGCCACTATATTGAACTGGGAAAACGAAGCGGTAACAACCGAACAATTTGTACGTGACCATAAATCGTGTCTTGGCATAACCCGCCCTTCATACGAACCACGTTCACGTATATCAAAACTAATTGCCCCAAACCAAAGTGGCCTTATGCCCGACTGGGATGGTTTATGGGTAACATTTCAATCAAATGAATATCGTGACGTTGGCCAACGCAGTTTAATGTCCGTTCCAAGAAATTCATCTTCACGCACGGTCGGCGCATATCGTCGTTGCATGTTCCGTCGTGGATATCTATTGCGTGCAATGTAATTTTTTTCTTCAACCTTTTTGCATAGCCCCCCATTTTATGATATACTATGCCACATGAAACGTTCTATCTGGTTTTGGCTATGTTTTTTTACCTGCATTATCTTAGCGGTATATTTTTCTGTACGAATTATCATGACCGGCATGGGTCGCACAAACATATCACGCATACACAATATATCCATATCCGCCGACCTTAATGACAAAGATATGTCTGCATTAATTGCGGCCGCAACCGTTGCCCCAAATTCCCCAACATATGGTATAGACCTAACATCATTAAACGCCCGTGTATCTGGCGTACCAGGCGTTCGCAAATCGGCTGTTCGCCGTATGCCGAACGGCAACCTATCAATACGTGCCTCATTATATCGTGCGGTCGCATTATGGACCGATGGCACAAATTATTTCCCATTATCTGGCGACGGCACAATTGTACGCCGTCCGGTTGCCACACGAAATATGGGCGACATAGTGTTCATCGGCCCTGTACCAAATGACATAGCGGAAATAACAACATTATCGCAAAATCTAATTGGCCATCTTGATTACATAGAATGGGTTGAAAACCGTCGATGGAACCTGCATATATTTGGCGGAATAACCGTTATGTTGCCTGAAAACACACCATCTGCGGCAATTGGCACATTATTGGAATTACAAAAAAAACATACCATATTCAACAAAGACATCAAAACAATCGATATGCGTGACAACGCACGTATTTTGGTAACACAAAACACTAAAAAATGAATTTATTCGATTCTTCATTTTTATGTCTAGATATTGGCTCATGTGGCGTTCGTGGAATCGCCCATAGAATACGTGGCGCAAACATAGACCGTTCTGCATTCTTTACAGTAGAAAGTTTTGACACCACATTTGCAATTAAAACTGTGGTTGATGAACTTGAACGTCAACTGGGCGCACATTTTGATTGCGCATATATAACCGGCAATATGGGGCCATCTGAATTCAAAATGTCAATTCGTAACACGACATGGGACGGCGAACACAAAATCACAATAAGCGATGTCCGGAATCAAATTTCCCAAATACAATCACCAGATGGATTTTATCCACTACATATAATTCCATTACGCTACGACGCCCCACATGCACACAATATGTTGTCCCCCATTGGGCATACAGACCGACAACTTGCATCAATTTTTTCATCTATATTTTATTCTAATTCTGGCGTTGAAAAAATTTACGAAAATCTGCGTGGCGCCCACATTCAACCGCATAGTTTTTTTGACCCACAATTTTTACAAAATTATGCATATCGAACAGAAAATCAAACCACTATGTTTTTAGATTTTGGTGGCGAATATACATCTGCATCTATTTGGACCAAGCGTGGTCCGGTATGGCACACAAAAATTAACATTGGTGGCACAGAAATAACAAAGCGTATTGCATCTGCATTAAATTTGGATTTTGATTCAGCCGACCGAATCAAACGCAATGTTTCATCTTTAATTCCCAAAGAAATGGATCGTTTTACCCCAGCTGATACGGCATACGATTTTTCACGTGGCGACGTTAACGACATTATTATTCCGATATTATTGGATATCATCGCCCAAATCAAAGATACTGGTGCAAGCGTATTAAAAAAATACCAACCTACAAAGATAATATTAACTGGTGGCGGTTCTGAAACCGAAGGATTACGTGACTTCATCGAAAACGCATTTGCTGTTATAACAGAAACAATGCCAATTGACGCAACCGTACGTGCATTATCTGATTTCATTTGGAAATCTGAATCCGCACATCGTGAACATTATATTGCCCGTCACAACCGTTGGTCACGTCGGGCCGATTGGCTACGTCGTGCATTCCGACGCAAACCACGTCAAAAAACACGTTTCATCCCCATTTTACCAAGCACACTATGCTTTGATATGCAACGCCCCGACACATACACCCTATTCAAATCCGGTGGCATATCAATGATACACGTTGACATTATGGACGGTTTTTATGTCGACAAAATCGCAGGCAGCATTGAACAAATTCGCCAAATCCGCAGTCATACAAACGCACACCTACACGTACATTTAATGACCGAAAGTCCATCAGTTTGGGCGGCCGACGCCATTGCAGCCGGCGCCGATACTATTATATTATCGACCAACACATCTGGGGTTCGGGCGGCAATACGTGCAATACACGCATCTGGCCGTCGGGCTGGCATCGCACTACACCCCGATTCATCGGTATCAATCTTAAAACCAATATTACGTGAAATTGATGAAGTAATGGTAATGTCCGTCACCCCTGGTGCGGCGGGTCAATCATTCCGTCCCGACGCCTTGCACAACATATCGGTCTTGGCCGCAACACGTAAAAAATATAAATTAAAATTCACGATATCTGTTGACGGCGGCATAACAAACAAAACCGCCCAACCATGTTGGGATGCCGGTGCAGATTTATTGGTATCCGGTTCTTATCTTGCCCGTGCATCTGATTTCCCATTGGCGGTCCATAGTTTATTACCCAACCAACATAATAAAACCAGCGCATAAAAAACACCGACAAACGCCGGTGTTTTGGGATGTGGTTTTCGGACCAATTGGCCCATTTTTTTTGCATATATGCACCCACATTATACAAAACAGATACCCATTAACCTATTGGCACATATTCCCAACAATAATCTTGCGGCCGTTTCCATATTCTGTGATGTTAACCCACACGGTATTTGCCGGCAACATATCACGTGCAATATCCGGCCATTCAATCAAAGTTATATCATTTTCTATGGCGTATTCTAATCCAATCTCGGTCAATTCAGAAACATCTTGCACACGGTATAAATCAAAATGCGAAATTCCATCATAATTTTGCACAATGGTAAATGTCGGACTTGGCACAACCGTATCTGCCCCACGTAATGTTTGAATAATCGTACGTGCAATTTCTGACTTTCCCATACCCAAATCACCATTTAATGCAACAACACATGGTGCGGTCAAAGTCCCTGCAAATTCACGTGCCCATTGACGTGTATGTTCGACATCATTCAATATATATTCTTTCATATTTTTACTCCACCAATAACAAATCGTCTTCCAATCTGTGAATTTCATCACGAATTTCTGCGGCGCGTTCAAATTCTAAATCTTCTGCAGCCCTCATCATTTGCTGGGTCAACTTTTTAATTTCACGCCTCAAAGAAGGCGCATCCATCACCCCACCAGATTTATCATACACAAATCGACGAGCTTTGTCTGCCTTTTCTTCTTTTTCTCCAACTTCTTTAAAGACAGCTTTGACCACAGTTTTTGGAACAATACCGTGTTCCGCATTATACGCCATTTGTTTTTCACGTCGTCGCATTGTTTCATCTAATGCCGCCCGCATAGAATCTGTCACTTTATCGGCATACAAAATCACACGCCCATTCGCATTACGTGCCGCACGTCCAATTGTTTGAATCAAAGACCGTGTCGAACGCAAGAAACCTTCTTTATCGGCATCCATAATCGCAACCAATTCACATTCTGGGACATCCAAACCTTCACGCAACAAATTAATTCCGACCAAAACATCGAATTTACCCAATCGCAAATCACGCAACAAATCGATACGTTCCAACGTTTCAATATCGCTATGCAAATATCGTGCACGCACACCATTTTCGTTTAAATAGTCCGTTAATTGTTCTGCCATTTTTTTGGTCAAAGTTGTCACCAACACACGACCAGAAATATTTTTAACCTCGGCCAACAAATCATCAACTTGATATGCGGTTGGCTTTATATCACAAATCGGGTCCAACAATCCGGTTGGCCGTATAACCTGTTCGGATACAATACCATTTGCCTGTGTCAATTCCCATTCTGCAGGCGTCGCAGATACAAACACGGTCTGTGGTCGCAACATATCCCATTCTTCGAATGTCAAAGGACGGTTATCAATACATGCCGGCAATCTAAAACCATATTGTGACAAAGTTTCTTTTCTTGCACGATCGCCACGACTCATCGCACCAATTTGCGGAACGGTAACGTGACTTTCGTCTATAAATAAAACGGCATCTTTTGGTAAATATTCAAACAGTGTTGGTGGCGGTTGTCCCGGCGCACGCCCTGACAAATACCTTGAATAATTTTCAACTCCACGACACGTACCTGTTGATTCCAACATTTCAATATCAAAGTTCACACGTTCGCGTAATCTTTGCTCTTCTATATACTTCATATTATCATGAAAGTACTTTAACCTTTCATCTAAATCCCGTCTGATTTCGGTTAACGCCTGTAATACACTGGGCATTGGTGTCGCATAGTGCGTATTTGGATAGATTGCAATTCTGTCTAACTTTTTTAATTTCGCACCGGTCAGTGTATCAAACTCCCAAATTTCTTCTATTTCATCACCCCAAAAAGAAATCTTCCACGCACGGTCTGTGGCGTGCGACGGAAACACATCCAACACATCACCACGCACACGAAATTCACCACGCCCCATCGCAACATCATTACGTTTATACTGAATATCCACCAACGCACGTGCCACATCCCGCACAGAAATCATATCCCCTGCACGCACAACCAATTTCATACCTGCATACTGCTCTGGCGACCCCATACCGTATATAGATGAAACAGATGACACAACAATAACATCCCTTTCTTCTAACATAGCACGTGTTGCACTATGCCGCATACGATCCAACTGCTCATTAATTGATGCATCTTTATCAATATACGTATCTGTTGTTGGCATATATGCTTCTGGTTGATAATAATCATAGTAAGAAACAAAATATTCCACATGATTATTCGGGAAAAAAGATTTCATTTCCGTATACAATTGTGCCGCCAATATTTTATTCGGCGCCATAATTAATGCTGGGCGCCCCAATTGGGCAATAACATTTGCCATAGTAAATGTTTTTCCAGACCCAGTCACCCCCAATAAAACCTGAGACCTTCTACCCTGCTGAATACCATCCACCAATTCTGCAATTGCCGTTGGTTGATCCCCCATCGGCTTATAATTACTTTCAAGATTAAATACAGCTTTATTCATTTTTTTATTAACAATCTTAAATATAATCCATTATAATGAAAATACAAGGGAATCGAGAATGGCATTAAAATCCAAATATAAACGCAGAATATTCTGGTCAATCACATCCATCATTGGCGCATTGTTTTTGGCGGTTGTTATTGTTCCACCCATGTTTACGTTAAATGGTTTGCGTGGCATACTTGAAAAATCTATATACGAACAAACATTAGTTCCCGCCAAATTTGACGGCGACATACATTTTAGTTTAATTGGCGGCACAACCATCGTTGCACACGACGTGTCCATTCCAGACGCAAAAATTGGCGCACTTATGCTATCCATCCCGTTTAGCAGTATGTTCGATATACAAAATGCAAAATTAAACGATGCGGTTGTTGTCTATGACGCAGACATCACGGTTCACGAATTAGCACCCGCAGAATTTAACCATAATATCGAAATTTATAACAGTAACATCCACTTTAAAAATCGTACTTTCCATATTGTACGTGCCGCATTTACAGATGGAAAATTTCACGGCACAGTTCGCACCGACGACCACAAATACGATGTTACATTTGACGGAAATGAATTTATTATAAAAAACAAAAACAATAAACTTGATATATACGCACACATATATGCACCAAACGACATACGTGGTAATATGTCTGTTACAACCGACCATATAAATGAATGGTTTGGTTTAAACGATTTGGAAATATCTGCGGTTGTTAATATGACATTAAACTTTGAATGGAATGGCGACACGGGCTATAAATTCACCAATATCAAGGCCGACAGATTCTCTGGCAACATATCAATCAATCCAAATGGAACAAAACTGATTCAGTTGGTATCCAAAGACATCGATTTTGATTTTTCATTTTTACAAAAACCAACAGACCTATTTTTTAACACAGATTTAAACATTGATTTCTATGGCGACCTTAAATTTGGAAACCGAACATTCAACCATGTTTTATTATCCACACGTGGCACATCAGACACCGTTTACATCGATAAAATAATTGCCGACAACATAACTGCGAACGGTGGCACAATAACAAATCAAGGCGCCCGTGATATAATGATAACATTACCATTTAACAAACAAAATGCCACCTGTCTATTTTCCGGCACAACAATAAAATGGCAATGTGCAACATTTACATACGACAATATGGTTGGGTCTTTAAGTGTTGATGGCGACACATTTGACATATCTGTCCGTGCAGATGCACCTATGCCAAACACAGCAGATTTCAAAAAATTAATATCAAAGTTTGGCAAGCGTGGCACAATACGTTTTAAGTTTTCAGACGTCGCAGGTATATATCACATAACACCCGACAACACCGTTGCCACATACACATTTGCATCCGACCGCACATTACAATGGGCCAAAATAAATATGCCGTTCCTTCCGAAATTTATGCGTGATGCACGTGGCGACTTTACCTGGGACAACGGAATGTTAACATTTACCCCGCACACCAAAGATTGGCAATTATCCGCATACGGAAACTACTTTTACCTTACCGGAAACAGTTTCAAAAAATGGTTCCCGTCTGACATAGATCTGCAATCCATTAACGATGATGCATATACCATTTCAGGATTTTACGAAGGCAATAAAATATCCAACCTTACAATAAGTATTTTTGAATACACTTTTTCTGGCACATTATCGGATAACAACCTGACATTACACACCCCTATCCTGGTTGCCGACAAATTCATCAACAAATCATTTTACGACAATTATTCAGAACTTGAATTTTTAACCCCCTCACCTATCCTGATACCTTTTTCATTACCACTAAACATATCATTATCTGCGGACACACTTGTTTACAATGGTTCTGAATATAAAAATTTTGTTTACGTATCTAAACCAGATTCACAAACATTTTCCATCACCGATGCATCACGTGGGAATATGTTAACAACATTGGAAAAAATCAATAATAAATACGACATATCAATTCAATTAAATCGTTTCATAATCAATGGCGAATTATTATCACCACACATGCCATTAAACATACGTGACACAATGATAACCGCAGAAATCAACCTGTCCACATACGGTCAAATTGCACACGACATAGAATACAACATGGTTGGCACAATAGATTTATCATTTGACGGAGGATATCTAATAGGTATGTCATTTGATGACTTCTATGCATCCTCAAACGAAATAACAAGATTAAATGTTGAAGATGCATTGGTAAGCACACTAACGGGCGGCGAGACAAAAATCAAACACATGCACATGGTTGGCGATTACAAAAACGGCAACTTTATAACAACCGAACCAATTGAATTATCTATGCGTCACACAACGGCGATTGGCGGTTTAGCAATAACAAATGGCATGATGACCGCAGAATTTGACATAACAATGCGCGGTACCGCAACCACCCCCGCAACAATATCATTGGGCATATTACCCGACGGCGGTCGCAGCTATTCGTTAAGTGACATCATACATAAAATCGACATTAATTTCATGCGTGCCTTTATAAAATTAAATGACAAATTTTAATAAAAATTATATAAAATAAATCCCCCATATCGGGGGATTATTTTTGTATCTTAATTTTTCTTTCTGACTTGGATATGCACTTCGCGCAACTGCTTTTCTGTCACAGTTGTTGGTGCCCCCATCATCAAATCCTGACCACGTTGGTTTGTTGGGAAAATCACAACCTGACGCAGGTTTGGTTCATCCAACATAATCTGAACCAAACGATCCAAACCAAATGCACAACCACCGTGTGGTGGCGCACCATATTGGAACGCAGTATACATACCACCGAATTTTTCTTTTACAACATCTTCTGAATATCCGGTAATATCAAAGCATTTCAACATAACCTCTGGGTTAAAGTTACGCAAACCACCACTACAAATTTCTGCACCATTTAACACCATATCAAATTGTGCCGCTTTGATTTCCAATGGATTCTTTGTATTCAATTCTTCCAACGTCGCCATCGGGAACGAGAAAGGATTATGTGTAAACGCAATACCCGTTGGTGATTCTTCATCTTCTTCAAAGAATGGGAATTCTTCTATCCAACAGAAACGGAATTCTTTTGGATTAATCAATCCCAAATCTTCACCCAATTTGGTACGCAATTTACCTGCGGCTTTGGCTGCGGCCGTTTCTTGGTCACACACAAAGAACAAAGACGCATTATCACCTGCAATTTCATGCAATTTTGCAATACGTTCTGCATCTAATTTTTTTGCAACCGGACCCTTGGCTTCTTCGGCGAACACAACATATCCCAATCCACCCAAACCTAATTCTTTAACGGCATATTCGCCCAATTTATCAAACCAAGAACGTGGTTTATCCGATGAATTTGGTGCCGGAATTGCACGCACAACCGCACCATTTTCAATTGCATTTGCAAATATACCAAAATCAGAACCACGGAACACATCGGTCACATCGTGAATAATGATTGGGTTACGCAAATCAGGTTTATCCGAACCATATTTCAACATCGCTTCATCAAATGGAATATGTGGAATTTCCGGATGAACGATTGCATCTGGCACAAATTCACGTATCATCATTGGCATCAAAGTATTACCAACGGCTTGGATATCTGGCAAATCAACGAACGACATTTCCAAATCCAATTGATAAAATTCCAACAATCTGTCTGCACGCAAATCTTCATCACGGAAACAAGGCGCAATTTGGAAATAGCGATCAAATCCAGAAATTTGGATAAACTGCTTAAACTGCTGTGGTGCCTGTGGCAACGCATAGAACATACCATGATGATTACGGCTTGGCACGATAAAGTCACGTGCACCTTCGGGTGACGAAGCGGTCAAAATAGGTGTTTGGAATTCTGAAAATCCCATATCCCACATTTTATCACGCAAAAATTTCATCACGCGGTTACGGAACAAAATATTTTTATGCAAAGATTCACGACGCAAATCAATATAGCGATATTTCAAACGCAAATCTTCGGCCACAGAATCATCATCACCAAACACTTGGAAAGGCAATACATCCGAATTGGTCAACACTTCAAAATTTTGTGCTTGGATTTCGATTGCACCGGTTGGGATTTTATCATTAACTGCGGCTGCATCACGCGCAACAACCGTACCGGTCACTTTGATAACGGATTCTGGTCTAACTTTTTCCAACTTTTCATCACCGCCATCAAAAACGATTTGTGTAATTCCATAATTATCGCGCAAATCAACAAACAATAATGCGCCATGGTCACGTTTACGATGCACCCATCCCGACAATGTGACAACCTGTCCGACACTTTCGGCATTTAATTCACCACACGTGTGTGTTCTGTACTTTGATTTCAAAGATAACATTTTTGGTCCCTTTTTTTATTATTGGGGCACGAAAAACAAATTTGGAATTTCGGCACCCATTTGATTGTTAATTTTCAGGGGCGCAAGTCAACAATCGGCTGCGCGGTGCCACCCTGATTTATAACTTTTAATCCACCGTGTTGTTCCATGGTTGTCAGTCATATCATCACAACGCCAAGCAGATAATGGATTTGTGGTGCCCGTCGGGCGACACAAATGTATTAAATGCTGCGTATTGTACAGATTTTATGATGGAAGTGTATTAAACATACATGACCTGAATAAAATCAAACAAACGCAAAGCAGATAATGGATTTGTGGTGCCCTAAGCAAGAATCGGACTTGCGACTCGTCCTTACCAAGGACGTGTTTTACCACTAGACTATTAGGGCAACAAACTGCACACATTATACGGGTTCCCAGATAAAAATCAAGAACAAAGTACGACAACTGTGTAAAAATTAAAGATAATGGTATAGATGCGAATAAACCCGTTGGCGTAGTGTACAGACGCTACATGAGCCAACGGGTTTATTTGCAGATACGCCATTAGATTTAATTTTATCTTATTCGATGCAGCAATTGACGGCATTCCTTACCCAACTTTTCAATTTACCCATTGCGCCCTTTTCGGCTGTTTTTGCAACCGGCGCAACATCGGCAGCGGGCTTAACAATTTCTTTCTTTGTGACCTTTGCATCTTTCTTTTCACCGGTCAACATACCCATATTCAACCCCCAAAACATACAATATAATTCATATGACTGGTCAAATAATTCGTATGCGGTCTTGCTGTCCCCTGCGGCCAAGGCCTTGGTACCAACTTCGAACACACGCATAGACGCCGCCAACAAATGCTTTGAAATACACCATACTTCACCTTCATATGACGGTATGATTTTCAACATAGCATTTTTACGCATTTCACGCACATCGTTAATTAAATCATAGAATTGATGCTTGCCTGTTTTTGCCCCCGAAAACATTAAATGTTCTTCGATTGAAATCAAATTCATAATACCAATTGTCAAATCTTGGTCAGACGACAAATCTTTTGGATTCACCTTTTTTGCAGCATCCAATTTTTCAACAAATTCCTGAACAGTTTCAATTTTTTTCATCACTTTTCCTTTTAATTACAGACACAGCACCATGGCCCAACTTGCCAACAATAACGCAACAATTGGCAACACAACTTTTTCAAATGGGAAATGCGCATGGCCACCATTTTTACGTTTCATCCATTGGTATAACTTGGATGTTAATATAAAGATAATCGCCCCACACATTGTACCGAACAACACCGGATCCATCACCAATGCACCACAAATAGACACCGGATTATATTCCACCGTACCCAAATAAACAAAACCAATCATCGCAACGGACAAAACAATAATAATTGGGTCACGGAATTTAAAGTTCCAATTTTTCTTATCCATGAACTTTAACATCCAATACCCCAGCAAAGTCAACAAAGCCCCCGCCCACAGACCAACAATACTGTCCGGCACACCCAAACGTCGCGCAATATCCAACCCCGCACCAACGGCGATTGTACAAACCGGACATGCCGGATTTGCCATTACTTTCATTGGCAACAACGCAACCAAAGCCATTAAAACCTTACGCATAACCTTCCTTTTTTTCTTGATTATGCTGAATATCACCAAAAAAGTCAACACTCTTAGCTATAACTGTTTTTCAATCTACCGTTGCCACCACTCTTATCTCTGCAACACATTATAACTCTGTTCCATTTTTAAATGCTTTCAACAAGTCCCGATAAGACACACCGGCCTCACTAGCTGCCTCTCTAATCAAAGAATTATAATTAATATTATTTTCCTCGAAATAATCACGAAATACAGAAAACACATTTAAACTCCCCAGCCGTATAGCCAACGCAATTGGTGTATCACCTTCATCATTTGCATCCAAAAATGCCGCACTATATAACAACCCCATTTTTTTTTCATCATTCTTCAACATTTTTAGACACCCCTCTCCCCACACTTCAAAGCGTGAAATAAGAGCAAGTTCAACCTTTTCCCCCACTCGATGCAACAGCGCATGCCAAACATTATCCCCATCACTACCCGGTAAATAGCAATGATCTCTATGGTCGGCCTTACCCGCATTATTCGCTATTCCAAGACGAATTTCGCGAATAAGAGCATCCAAATTCGTATCTAACCGCCTTATTCCCACACCACCCAACTTACGCAATTTCGTTACCATCTGTTCACTTTCTCCCCTACAATCATCAAGCATTAATTGGTCAAGACACGCTTCTTCAAACGACACACCACCATCAAACAAATCATCAAACAACAAAGACACCCACTGAACACCGCGCTCATCCCCATGCATCGAATAACACTTTTTCAAATAACAAAATTCAGCCAATCTTTTACCATCTACATAACACGCACTATGCATATCCTCTTGATTCAAATGAAAAACTTCTGTCCAACCTAGGTCATCCATAAGTTTTTCCGCCCCCTCCCCACACTCATCTAGAATCTTGAAATTATTATCATCTGAAAATTTGGACCAATCATCTATAACATCATTCTTGTACGAATAATCCACAACCTCATCCTTGGATGAATCATCTACAACAATCTTGAAATTATCATCTAAAATCTTATCATTTGGATCATCTATACACCACGCACCACTTAGAAAAACAAATCCAAAAATCAACGACAAAAACAAAACTCTTCTCATTCATCCCACCTTTTTTGAAAAACAAAAACCGCCACATTTTTTGGCGGTCGGGGAGTTCACAAATCACTATAGTATTGATTCTGTTGCCTTCGGGTTCCCCCTATTATATAACAAACAGCTCCCCGACTGCATAACAGTCAGGGATAAATAACGATACAAAACCACAGAAACGACATCGGATAACGATGCCATACATAATCTTGCACCGACTATAGCAGGCCTGTGACAACCCCGAACCCATATCCCTATGAATTCTGCTAAAGATTTTACCACAACAACACAAAAATGTAAACCCAATATTTCCCCACAAAAAAATCCCCACGATTGGGGGGATTTTATTTTTGCCTTTGTGCCATTTTTCTTTTCACTCTTCGCATTCTTGCCCTGGCTCCAGCATTTGTAACATCTAAATAAAGCATAACAACAAATGGCCAAGAAATCAAAGCCGCCGTCACCCCAGACCATACCTTTGATTGCATATCTAATTCTTTTATTTTATCGTGTCGGCGATATTCATTATCTATCCAAATTTTGGAATGCTTTTCACCCAACTGCAATTGAGCCATATCTTGCTGCTTCTTCCACGTCACCCCAAGTGCCAACAATGCCGCCGCCGTACATCCAATTGCACTAATTCCGACCCAATTTTTATCCATAAAATTATTTTTATTTTTCTTCATACCACGACAATAGCACACAAATCCCGAAAAGCAACGAAAAACCGCCACTTTCATTTGTTTTGTAATAGTTGATGTCCAGTATATGTAAAATTGTCCATAAGCGTTAATCAGATTAAATACAAAATTCACTTACCTAAAATCCGCCACCGCTTGCAAACCCGTATTTTTATGCTATAAAACTTATGTAAAAGATTAAAGAAGTCAAACATGTCAAAACAAAACAAGCGTTATGTACATATTTATATGGACCGAGATACCTACCAAGAATTTCGTTCAAAATGCCCTGATGATTTATTTAGACAACTGACCATATCAAACATAAAATACAGCCACAAAGCATGCCATGACAGATTTCGTTATTGGTATCCATTGATGATATCAACACACAT
>JAZONN010000023.1:0-179940 GCA_045654485.1 Candidatus Enterousia sp.
GGTATGATTATTGGTAAGAACGGTGCCGATATCGAAACATTGCGTAATGATATCAAAAAATTGGTTAAAAATGACCAAGTTGTCGTAAATATTTACGAAGTTCGCCGTCCAGACCTGAATGCGCAATTGGTTGCGCAAAATATCGCACAACAAATCGAAGGTCGTGTATCCTTTAAACGTGCGATGAAAAAAGCAGTGCAAAATGCACAAAAAGCAGGCGCCCAAGGTATCAAAGTTATGTGCAGTGGTCGTTTGAACGGTGCTGAAATCGCACGTAGCGAACAAATCCGCGAAGGTCGTATCCCATTGCATACATTGCGTGCAGATATTGACTATGCGTCAATTCAAGCCAAAACAACATATGGTGTTATCGGTGTTAAAGTTTGGATTTACACAGGTGACGTTGTTAATAAAGATAAATTGGCTTCGGAAATGGCGCGTCCGACAGAATATGCCGGCAGCAGCGAAAGAAAGCACAAATAATAATTTAACAATTATTAAATTGAAGGATTTGTATTATGTTAATGCCAAAGAAAACTAAATTTCGCAAACAGCATAAAGGCCGTATTCACGGTGTTGCGAAAGGTGGCAGTGAATTAGCGTTCGGTTCTTTTGGATTGAAAGCAATGTCACCAGAACGTGTTACAGCACGTCAAATCGAGGCCGCACGTCGTGCAATCACACGTCATATGCGTCGTATGGGTAAATTGTGGATTCGTGTATTCCCAGATGTTCCTGTTACTAAAAAACCTGCGGAAGTTCGTATGGGTAAAGGTAAGGGTGCAGTTGAATACTGGATCTGCCGTGTTAAACCAGGTCGCATTATGTTCGAATTAGACGGTGTTAAACCTGAAATTGCGTATGAAGCATTTGCGTTGGCGGCGGCTAAATTGCCGGTTAAAACGAAAGTTGTTGAACGTAAAGTTAACTAATTAAATTGCAATCCCGGGGAAATCCCCCGGGGGCAGCAAAAAAAGGTAGCTGAAAATGGCAGAAAAGAAAGTTGAAAATGAATTGACGATGGAAGCATTGGAAAGCAAGTTGGTTGATTTGAAGAAAGAACAAATGGAACAACGCTTTCAACATGCAGCAGGTCAGATGCCAAAAACACATGTTATGCGTCAGACCCGTCGTGAAATTGCACGTGTTAAGACAAAACTGAATGCGGCAAAAAAATAAACATAATTGCTGATTTTTGTTGAGATTTCTAAAAAAATAGTTATTATAGGCAAGGTCAGTAAAGTAAAAACAAAGCATTGGTCCGTGGTTTTTGCGCGAAAAATTGCGTAAAAACCGTGGGTTAATAAACAGTATAAGGGATAGAAGCTATGCCAAGACGTATACTGCAAGGTACGGTTGTAAGTACAGCAAACGACAAAACTGTTGTTGTAGAGGTGGAACGTCGTTTCCGTCATCCGCTGTATGGTAAATTCGTAAAGCAGAACAAAAAGTATAAAGCGCACGATGAAAACAATGAATTCAAAGTTGGTGAAATCGTTGCGATCGAAGAACATCGTCCAATCTCTAAGACAAAATCTTGGGTTGTTAAGGGACGCATTGGTGTTTCCAAAGACGATGCAGTTGAGGTAGTTGACTAATAATCAACAGGTTCTTTGAGGTCGGTTCGGGAAAAGTAATAAGGCGACAGTCGGAACCTATAACAAAGCGGTGGGGGATTGCCCCACCTGCAGGAAAAGGATTAAAGTTATGATTCAAAATGAAACAGTTATGACGGTTGCAGACAACAGTGGTGCACGTAAAGCTATGTGTATCAAAGTGTTGGGTGGTTCGCATCGTCGTTATGCAACAGTTGGTGATAAAATCGTTGTTGCAATTAAAGAAGCCATTCCACGTGGTAAAGTCCAAAAGGGTACAGTGCAACGCGCGATTATCGTTCGTACAAAATTCCCTGTAAAACGTCCAGACGGTTCTATTATTCGTTTTGGCGATAATGCGGTTGTTTTGATTAATAAAAACAACTTTGAACCAATTGGTACACGTATCTTTGGGCCAATTGCCCGTGAAGTTCGTCGTAAATACGATGTACAGAAAATCGTGTCTTTGGCACCGGAAGTAATATAATAACAGATGGAAGGTCATACTATGAAAATCAAAAAAGGCGACGAAGTCGTTGTTATTTCGGGTAAATACAAAGGCGTCAAAGGTAAAGTGCTGGAAGCGCGCCCAACAGAAGAACGTGTTGTGGTCGAAGGTGTCAATCGTCGTAAATGGCACGTCAAACCAACACAGGAACAACCAGGTCATATCATTGACCGCGAAGCACCAATTCACGTATCAAATGTTGCGATTGTTGATCCAAAAACAAAAGCAGCAACACGTGTTGGCTATAAAGTCGAAGGTGGTAAAAAAGTTCGCGTTGCAAAAAAATCTGGGGTTGAAATATAATATAGGTAAATTGTTGCCCGCTGTTACGGGAACACAACATTAAGGAAAAAAGAAATGCAAAGCAGATTGCGTGAAATTTATGAAAAAGAAATTGTGCCAGAATTGGTAAAAGAATTTGGCTACAAAAATGCATTGGCGGTTCCAAAACTGACCAAAATTGTTTTGAATATGGGCGTTGGCGAAGCCGTATCCGATAAAAAGAAATTGGATGCAGCGGTTGCAGATTTGATGGCGATTGCCGCACAGAAACCTGTTGTGACACGTGCAAAAAAATCTATTGCAACATATCGTTTGCGTGAAGGTCAGCCAATCGGTACCAAGGTTACATTGCGTGGTAAAAGAATGTATGACTTCTTGGACAGATTGATCACAGTGGCATTGCCACGTGTAAAGGACTTCCGTGGTCTGTCTAAATCAAAATTTGATGGCCGTGGCAACTATGCGTTCGGTATCAAAGAACATTTAATTTTCCCTGAAATTTCTGTTGATAAAATTGATGCTATCCGTGGTATGGATGTTGTCATCGCAACAACAGCAAAGACAGATGATGAAGCACGTGCATTGCTGACCAAAATCGGCTTGCCATTGGTTTTGAAATAATTAAAAAAGGTTAAATAAAATGGCGAAATTAGCGTTAATTAATAAACAAAAAAGACGTGAAGTATTGGTCGCAAAACATGCAAAAAAACGCGCAGCTTTGAAGGCGCAAATGTCTGTTAATGCGTCACCAGAAGAAAGAATCGATGCAATGAAAAAATTGGCAAAATTGCCACGTAATGCAAACCCAACACGTTTGCGTAATCGTTGCAGCGTTACCGGTCGTTCACGTGGTTTCTCACGCTTGTTCGGTCTGTGTCGTCAACAGGTTCGTACAATGGCAAGTGAAGGTAAATTGCCAGGTGTACGTAAATCGAGTTGGTAAAATAAAGAACAATTCAACTGTGGACAATGCAGTTGTAGAAGACAGTATGGGACATTTTTGTCCCAACATGTTAAGGAGTAAAAAAGATGTCACTATCACACCCAATCGGCGATATGGTTACACGTATTCGTAATGGTCAGAATGCAGGTAAAGAAACAATCGTCGTACCAAACAGCAAATTGCGTCAAGCAGTTTTGACTGTATTAAAAGAAGAAGGTTTTATTACGGATTTCCGCGTGGAAGCAATCGATGAACATCGTTCAAATTTGGTTGTTGAATTGAAATATGTTGGCGGAAATGGCGCAATCCAGGAGATTTCTGTTGTTTCTAAACCTGGTCGTCGTGTATATTCAGGCAGTGCAAAAATGCCAAAAGTATTAAATGGTTTAGGTATTGCAGTCGTTTCTACACCAAATGGCGTTATGACGGATCACAAAGCCCGCTTGATGAATGTCGGTGGCGAAGTATTGTGCAAAGTTATCTAATATAGTGAGGATTAAGTTATGTCTCGTGCAGGAAAATATCCAGTTAAATTAAATGAAGGCGTATCTGTCGCGATTGTTGACAACGCTTTGGTGGTAAAAGGCCCAAAAGGTGAATTGAAATTGCCATTGGATACAAAAAATGCTGCTTTGGTTGATATTGTTATCGAAGAAGGGCAGGTTGTTATTAATCCAAAAGATGCCGAAGAAAAATCTTCACGTACTATGTGGGGCACAATGGCACGCAATATTCGCAATGCGGTAGAAGGTGTGTCCAAAGGTTTTGAAAAACCTATGTACATGAAAGGTGTTGGTTATAAAGCAGCCGTAAAAGGTAATCAATTGGTTTTGGTTGCAGGTTATTCTCATGATGTTGTTATGGACATCCCAGAGGGTTTGACCGTTGAAATGGGCGCTGCTGTAACTGAATTCACAGTTAAAGGTATGGATAAATGCTTGGTTGGTCAATTTGCGGACAAGATTCATAAGGTTCGTAAGGCAGATCCATATAAGGGTAAAGGTATCTTCTATAAGGGCGAAAAAATCCGTCGCAAAGAAGGTAAAAAGAAATAATAATTAACTTTGATTCCCGCTGTTACGGGAATCGTAAAAAAGGAAAAAGAAAATGTTGAAACATTTATCTACTGATGAAAGACGTACACTAGCAAATCGCGGTGCGTTGAAAAGAAAAAACCCAGGCAAGATTCGCCTGTCTGTGTTCCGTTCTGGACGTCATATTGAAATCCAAGCGATTGATGACACAAAAGGTCATACTGTTTGTGCCGCTTCTTCAAAAGAAAAAGCATTTGCAGGTAAAGGTTGGAATGTTGCCGGTGCAGAAATGGTTGGTAAAGCATTTGCAGAACGTGTTGTAGCAGCAAATATTGCCGATAAATGTTATTTTGATCGTGGTGGTTATCGCTATCATGGTCGTGTAAAAGCGCTGTGTGAAGCAATTCGCGCAGGTGGCGTAAGAATTTAATAATATTGAATAAGACGGAGTATTATAATGGCACGTTTTGATGATAAAAAATTACAGACAGACAATTTGGTAGATAAGTTGGTTTCTATCAACCGTGTGTCTAAAACTGTAAAAGGTGGCCGCAATATGTCGTTCTCGGCATTGGTTGTGGTTGGTGATAAAGCAGGTCGTGTTGGCTTTGGTAAAGGTAAAGCGTTGGAAGTTCAGGCGGCTGTTCAGAAAGCAACAAAGGCAGCAAAAGCAAAGATGATTCGTGTTCCTTTGAAAGAAGGTCGTACATTGCATCATGATAGCGCAGCAAAATATCGCGCCAGCAAATTGGTTGTACGCAGTGCTGTTCCAGGTACAGGTATCATTGCAGGTGGTGCGTTGCGTGCAGTATTTGAATGCTTGGGCGTTCAGGACGTTGTTGTAAAATCACAAGGTTCAAACAATCCAAACAACATGATTCGTGCTGCTTTCTTGGCATTTAGCAAAATGAATTCACCAAAGACAGTAGCTGCACGTCGTGGTAAAACAGTTGCGGAAATTGTTGCCGGTCGTGATGGTAAAAAATTAGAAGTTGCAACAGAAGACAAATAATCTGGGGCCAGATAAGAAAACGGAGTTTGAATTATGGCAAAAATAATTGTAAAACAAGTTAGAAGCACAATTGGTCGTCCAGAAGCACAAGTCAAAATCGTGAAAGCGTTGGGCTTGGGTCGTGTTGGTAAAACCAAGGAAGTTACAGATTCTGAATCTGTACGTGGCATGATTGCCAAAGTATCTCACTTGGTAGAAGTTGTTGCTTAATAAAAAATAAACCGAGTATGTAAACAGGTACTTGTTTATATGCGACAAAGAACTATCTAATAAATAGTTATAGGACAAAAAGGAAAATAAAATGAAATTAAATGCATTGATGGATAATTTTGGCGCACGTCAAAATGCAACGCGTGTTGGCCGTGGTATTGGTTCCGGTTCTGGTAAAACAGCAGGCCGTGGTCACAAAGGTCAAAAAGCACGCAGCGGTTCACGCAAACAAGCAACTTTCCAAGGTGGACAGATGCCAATTTTGCGTCGTTTCCCAAAATTTGGCTTTAACAATCCATTTGCAAAAGAATATGTGACAATTAACTTGGGCGATATTGAAAAATTCATCGCTGCAGGTAAAATTGATGCATCCAAAGAAATCACAGTTGATTCTTTGTTGGCTGCAAAAATTATCAATCGCAAATTGGATGGTTTGAAAGTTTTGGCCAAAGGCGAAATCAAATCGGCTGTTAATGTTGTTGCTGACAAATGGTCTAAGACAGCAGAAGCCGCAATTGTAAAAGCCGGTGGTTCTATCAAAAATAATTAATTCGACAATCAGGGCATATTATCTGTAATGGTTTTATGCCCTATAACGTTTAAAAGATTTTACTCATGAAATTCTTAAAGGACTTTTTTGGTAACCTTAGTGATTTGCAAAAACGTATTGTGTTCACTTTGGGGGCGCTGATTGTTTATCGTATTGGATCTTTTATTCCATTACCTGGTGTTAATGCATCGGCTGTGTTGCATTTGTTCCAAGGTGATAATGGTATGATGGGAATGTTTGATATGTTTAGTGGTGGTTCTTTATCACGTATGTCTGTTTTGGCATTAAACATATTTCCATACATTTCTGCGTCCATCGTTTTACAATTGTTGAGTGCGACAAGTAAGTCATTGGGAGAATTGCGTAAAGAAGGCGAATCAGGTCGTGTGAAAATCAATCAATATACACGCTATTTGGCGGTGTTGTTGGCGGTTGTTCAAGGGTGGGCCGTTGTTCGTGGATTGGAATCTATGGCACCAGTTAATGGTGTGCCAGCAGTTGTTAATCCAGGATTCGCATTTGAAATGTCTGCAATTATTGCGTTGGTTGGTGGTACTGTGTTCGTCATGTGGTTGGCGGAACAAATTACCGCACGTGGTATCGGGCAGGGTGCATCTTTGTTGATTTTTGCCGGTATTATTGCCGAAGTTCCAGGTGGTATTGCACAGTTAATATCTTTGGGGTCTGTCGGTCAGATTTCGCCTGCGATGATTGCATTGGTTGTTGCGTTTGTCGTCGGTATTGTTGCATTGATTGCATTCTTTGAACAAGCACAACGTCGTATTCAGATTTTGTATCCTCGTCAAGTTATGGCAAATGGTGTTGTTAATACAAATGCGTCTTATTTGCCAATCAAAATCAATATGTCGGGTGTTATGGGGCCGGTGTTTGCGTCTTCTATTATGATGCTGCCTGCTTTTATTCAACGTTTTGTTCAAAGTGAAAATCTGACAGTTCAAACAATCATGGGGTTCTTTACGTATGGTACATGGTCGTATATCTTGATGTTTACAGTTTTGATTGCTTTCTTTGCATACTTTCAAACTGCTGTTATTTTTAATTCAGAAGAAACCAGCAATAATTTGAAAAATGCGGGTGGATATGTTCCAGGTGTCAGACCAGGTGAACAAACAGTTTCGTATTTGGATAATGTTGTATCACGTACAACGGCAATTGGTGTTGCGTATCTGATTGTTGTTTGTGTGTTGCCAATTATCTTGAATACACATGTTGGTATGCCATTGATGATTGGTGGCACCAGTGTATTAATCGTCGCAGGTGTTGTTTTGGATACTATGAATCAGGTTCAATCGTACTTGGTTGCAAAACAATATAGCGGTGTTATTAAGAAAGCACAAAAGAAGGGACGTTTCCGCGGTTAAGCGAATGCGTCAAATATATAGAATTTGACTTTTGTCGGATTTTGTATACAATTATTCGGCAAAGTAAAATGGCCCGCTGTACATTGGTATGGTGGGTTTGGGTATCGGGGAGTCGGGTGGACTTGACAAACCGCAGTTAAATAAAAAGGAAAATGAAAAATGGCACGTATAGCAGGTGTTAACATTCCGACCGAAAAACGTATTGAAATTGCGTTGCAATATATTCATGGTATTGGGCCAGCAAAATCGGCACAAATCTGTGAAGCGTTGAAATTGAAAGACGGTTTGCGCGCAAAAGATTTGACGGACGAAGATGTTATCAAAATTTCTAAATATATCGAAGAAAACTTTAAAGTAGAAGGTGACGTTCGTCGTGAAGTCACTATGAACATTAAACGCTTGCAAGATTTGAAAGCGTATCGTGGTATTCGTCACCGCAACCGCTTGCCGGTTCGTGGTCAACGCACCCAAACAAATGCACGTACACGTAAAGGTAAACGTGTTGTAGTTGCGGGTTCAGCCACAAAGGGTAAATAAAAATTAATATAACGTCATATCTGCTTGTTGGTGGCTCACTCGTGTAGCGTTTGTACACTTCGTTCGTCAACAACTTCGCATCTATAACGTTCTCTTAATTTTTTAATAAGGTAGAGATTAACACTATAGTTAATTGAAGACATCGAAAAAAGGTTTGATAAAATGGCAGTTACAAAAGCTAAAAAGAAGGTTGTTAAAAAAGTATCACATGGCATTGCACATGTTGTTGCGACAAATAACAATACACGTATTACAATTACAGATCAGTCGGGTGCTGTGTTAACATGGGCGACCGCTGGTGCAAATAATTTTAAGGGCGCAAAAAAGTCCACACCATATGCTGCAACAATTGTTGCCGATGCAGTTGGTAAAAAAGTCGCCGAAATGGGTATGAAAACAGTTGATGTTTTAATGCGTGGTATTGGTCAGGGTCGTGAATCTGCTGTACGTGGATTGGCAAATGCTGGTCTGATTGTGCAGTCCATTACAGATACTACACGTATCCCACACAATGGATGCCGACCAAAGAAAGTACGTCGTGTATAATAAATCGTTGTGATTTGTTGTTAAACGAATTGGGAATCGGAAATAAAAATCTGATTCCCGGTTTTTTTTTGTTTTCAATATGGCGCTTTTGTTATTTTTTATATGTGAAAAAATAAGATTTGTTTCTGATTGACTATTAAAAAATATGTGGTACGAATCGGGTGTACCGAATAGGTTTTGATTCTTAGAAAGGAGAACATATGTCCAATACAAAACATTTGGCAGACATTTTGAAGGTCTGCAGTATTTTGCCAGCATTGGCGATTATGCCCGTTATGGCGGGAACGGGTATCACGTCTACTGATGAAGGTGGTATCTTTGAATATAGCAGCGATTCTGATTTGTATACTATGACTTCTGATGGTGCAGTTGGCAGTTTTAGTGGCTATGACGCCAGTGACAGATTTGAAGCATCTGTAATTTTTGTTGGTAAAGGTAAATGGTTGTCTGTGTCCGATGGTTCGATTATTCAAAATAATAAGGCACAGGTTGGTGGCGCGTTGGCGATTACCGGTAATAGTGCGGGTGCGACTTTACATATTGGCAAGGATGTTAAATTCTTGAACAATATTGCATTGTTTGATGGTGGTGCGATTGGTAATTATGGTAATACCATTGTTGCAGATGGGGTTTTGTTTCAAGGTAATAAAGCACAGTTAGCTCCAGAAAGTAATGAAAATCAGATTGGTGGTGGTGCAATTTCTTTGGGGGCAACTTCGAAGACAACTATGTTGAATACCAATTTTATTGCAAATGAGTCGGGATACAATGGTGGTGCGATTGCCACACGTTTGGCCAAAAGAACAGATGGTGGCTTTAATGACAATAGCAGCGCAATATTGAAGATCGTCGGTGGTGAATTTGAAGGCAATAAAGCCAATGGTTATAAGGACGCGTCAGGCAAATTGGTTGCGGGTAATGGTGGTGCAATTTACAACACTTTCTATTCTGATGTGACCATTGATGGTACGCATTTCGAAGGTAATAAAGCGGCCAAGTATGGTGGTGCTATTTATAATGATGGTACTGCGGATCTGAAGGGTAAAGGTGGTGTTATGACCATTAATGGGGGCGAGTTTGAAGAAAATCAAGCAAGTTTGGCCAATGGTTATGGTGGTGCAATCTTTAACTTCTTTGGTGATATGTCCATCTTGGGTGATGAAAATACACGTGTTGTATTCGAAGACAATGCCGCTTATGTTGGTGGTGCATTTTCGGATAGACAGGTTTCATCAAGTTATGCAGGTATGGTATCTAATACAGTTATTAAGCATGCTTTGTTTGAAGAAAATCATGCGGTTGCCGATGCCGGTGCTGCGGGTTTCTATGGTGATGTCACAGTAGAAGATGTTATATTCCGTGGTAATACAGCGGCAATTGATTTTGATGGCGTTAAGGCCGATGTAGGTAATTCTGACGGTGGTGGCGCAGTCCAAATTGGTGGTACGGCAAATGTAACATTGAAAGATGTTTATTTCGTAGAAAACGAATCGGGTGCACGTGGTGGTGCGATTGCTGGGCGTCATGGGACAAAGTATACATTGGATATTGATACAGCAACATTTACATCAAATAAATCTGCCAACTTTGGTGGCGGTATTGCGAATGTCTTTGGTGGTGCGGTTGATATGAATGATGTGAACTTTGTATCAAACTATGCTGGCAAGGCAGGTGGTGCAATATATAACGGTAAGGATATTAACTATGGTGGCAGCGAAGGCGCATTGTCAACCAACCATGGTGTTTTGAATTTCTCTGGTTCAAATACGTTTGTTGGTAACAGAGCAGGGGAATTTGGTGGCGCGATTTATAATGATAATGGCGGTACCATTAATATGTCTGGAACTAATGTGTTTGCGGATAATACACACGCAAATGTTGCAAACGATATTTATAATTTAGGTGCATTAAATATTGTGTCCGGTGAAACAACATTTGGTGGCGGCGTATTGGGAACCGGTTCATTGGTATTGTCCGAAGGTGCAAAATTGAATATCGGGACATCGGTTATTAAACAAAACACAATTGATTTGCAAGGTATAGTTATTGCGTCATTATTAAATGATTCTGAACGTTGTGGCAGCTTTGGTCGATTCGTTGGAAATGTTGAAATCGGTGACAAAGCACAGTTCGTATTGAACGTTGGTGCGGCCGGTACATATAATGTTTGGAATGGTGCAGAAGTTGATGCATCCAAAGTCATAGTTGGTGATATCTATGAAATTGCAGGCATTGATGTTAATGGTGTCACAATTGTAACAAAATCTGTTGAAGATATCGTTGAACAGGTTGGTGTTTCAGCCCAAGCCGCAGGTGCTGTTGCCAGTTTGGCAAATTCCAACAGCGGTAAAGCGCATATGGTGTCTTTGGTATTACAAGAAGCATTGAATACCGGTGATATTACAACAGTTGAAGCCGAGACACAAAAGTTGAATCCGACAGATAAACCGGTCGCACAGGCCGCGGCAACATCTGTTCAGAATCAAGTGTTATCTGTTGCGGCGGGCCGTATGTCGGGCGGTGCTGTTGTTGGTCGTGCCGGTGGTGATGTGCGCAAGCAAGAAAATGGTTTCTGGATGCAGGGATTGTTTAACAAATCAAAGTTGGCGGATCAATTCCATGGCTATACACGTGGGGTTGCGTTGGGTGCAGATACTTTGATTGATGATACTTGGACAATCGGTGGCGGTTTGGCGTTCAATAATTCGGACATCCATGCCAATACGGGGCATACCGAAATTGATTCTAAGACATTGTTTGTATATGGTCAGTATCAACCAAGCAAATGGTATGTAAATGCAACGGCAACATATACTTTGTCTGAATATACAGAAAATAAAAATGTTGGCGCAGCGGTGTGGAGCAACGTTTATGATGTTGATTCATATGGTGCCCAGGTCATGACAGGTTATGACTTTGCGACCGGTATTACAACCGAAATTGGTGCACGTTATTTGCATGTGGCCCAAGATGGTTATAAAGATGGCTTGGATTTGACATCGGTTATGGCAACAGAAACAGATTTCTTGTCTGGTGTTGCGGGTATGAAATATGCATTTGCAATTGAAAATGATTGGGCAATTCAATTGCGTCCTGAATTGCGTGCCGCTATGACATATGATTTTATTAGCGATGATGCGGCCGCAACGGTTGTTATGCCAGGGGTTGCGTCATACCAAGTTGATTCTGAACGTTTGAGCCGCTTGGGTGGTGAATTCGGTATCGGATTAACGGCAACGTACAAAGGTGTCGATGTATCGTTGATGTATGATTTAGATTTGCATGAAAATTATACGTCACAGACAGGGATGATTAAATTCCGTGCTAACTTCTAAATAAATTAAATCTAATAATTTATCTACGGGCGGTCCCGACAACTCATGTAACTTCTGTACACTGCGTTGTCGGGACCGTTCCGTATCTAAATCATTATCTTTAATTTATTCCACCGCTGGGGGGATTATTGTATTTGTGATAAATCTGTTATAACGGTAACGCCAATGGATTCCCATTGTGGAATTAATGTGTCTAAATCCATAATGTTTGTCGCAGACAGATAAATTGCAGGTTTTAATTTTTTGTCGTGTGCAATTGCGCAAACGGTTGCAATTGGGGATGGGCGAACTTTGCCGGTTGCAAACCAATTTTCATTATCTGTTACCCAGAAGTCTCTATCGCTATGTGTGGCGATTGCGTGGGTATCTGTGATGATAATATCATCAACTTCTTCAAATGGTTGATTTATTGACGTTAAACGTTGTTTAAGGTCGTCGTTGGTGAAACTATGATGTGGACCATTTTGGTCGCTTGGTAATGTTGGGGTTATGTTAAGTGGTGTGGGTGGTGTTGGATCGTCAAAGTTTATTTCTGTAAAACTTGGAATGTCATTAAATGCGGGGGTGGAAAAATCAATGTCAAAATCTGATGGTAATGGAAAGTCAGATAATGATTCGCTGGATGTGTCTGGTATTGGTAGTGGGGCTGGTTGTGCCGTATTTGTTATTGGTTGATTTTGTGTTGGCAATGGTGCGGCAACAAGTTCCTGGGTTTGTGGTGTGTCTGGGCTTTGTGTAAGGGTTGTACGGGTTGGGGTCGCAATTGCGGATTGTTGCGCACGTTCAATGTTTTCACGTGCCCTTAAAAATACGGTTCTTAATTCTAATGGCATTTCATCAGGTAATGGTTCGGTGGTTTTGGTGGGGGATTGTGCCTCTGTGTCGGCTACTTTATCGGATGTGTCGGATGATTTTGTGGATTTTAATTCGATTTTTGGTAGTGGAATTGTTATTAGTGGTTTCTTACTGCGTACAATCAATGTGGTCGTTGATATGTATAATGGAACGGCCGCCAATATTAACAAACAAAATACAAAGCCCCCAAATCCTCTTAGTCGAATATTGTGAACGTAACGCCAATGTAGTGTAGAAAACATATCAAAATTGAACATAAAGTACAAAATGCACCACATAAAGGCAATATAGCACAATGTCCAAATTATGGCATATTTGTGTGACTTTAAAATATCAAAATATTTTTTCATTTGTATTAAATATATATACATAAGTTGTGTTTGTCAATATTTTTTGTGTAAGGGAAAATTGTAAAAAGTGTTTTTATTGGTGGGTTTTTTATGGTATAATATGAGGGATTATAGAGTATGGGGGAATATGTTATGTCCGGATTTTTGAAAATGTTTGGTATGTCTGCTGTGTCGGTTATGACGGTTATAACGGTTTGTTCGGCCAATATGACACCGGCAACGGGACGTGGAACGTATGCAAACGTGCGTTCTGTTTCGGGGAATAATGCATCCCCACGTATGCCCAGTATGCCAACAATAACAATACCGGGGTCTGTGGTTGATATGCAAATTGTAAAACCGCAAACACCAACACCAGAACCTGAACCGGAACCAGAGCCAGAGCCGGAGCCGGAACCAATACCAGATACCGATTGTCCAGATGGTGGGGTAAGAAATTCGGAATATACGGTTGAAAATTGTATGGATGATTTGTTAAGTTGTGTTAATGGTGGGGCTTTACCAGATGGCATGGCGGATTTGTATGATTCTGCGGTTCGTGAAGATATCTTTGCCAATATGGGGCTATGTCGTGTCCAGGTTGAAAAATGTATCGCTGATGTTCGTGTGGATTGCCAAAATATTTATGAAACATCTGCAGATGTTTGGTATGACTTTAATTTACGACGTGTACAACCACAATATTTTGACTTTGTGTTGCGTAAAACTGGTTTGACACCAAATCAGGCGAAAAATACTTGCTTGTTGTTGGATAGAAATACATACGGTCATGATTTTACAGCCGTAGATGGTAATGTAACAGACGAATATAATAATGTTGTTGGTGCATATAATTCCCAGGAAAATAATTCTTTGTCCAAAGATAATCCATTGGGTGCCAAGGTAAATGAAAATGGATTGGTTGATGCAGAACGTGGACATTATGCACGTTGGGATGCAAAAACGGCAACATGTCATATTCGTGTGGCTGCGTATAATAAAGATAAGCGTATTACAAATACTTGGTTGTTTGGTGCAGCCGGTGATAATCGTCCAGCCGAAGTATGGCAACCGGCAGGTTCGTCATTTAAATGTAATAAAGATTTGTTTGGGTTTTCTTTGATGAATGACACCAAGACGGTTGCAACGGTTGCTGTGCCGGCGGGAACCGCATTGGGGGCCGGGATTGGTGCAGGAATTGGTGCGGGTACAGATGCGGAAAACGTTGACTGTTCGGACAGCACATCCCGTAAAAAGTACTTTAACAAATTGAAAAAAGGCGGATATCTTCCTACCGTAGAAGGTTGGTTTAGTGACTGTGGTGATCTTGACTTAACGGAGTTGGAAGAGGATGATTGTGATATTTTATTGGGGTTGAACGATCAGCTGTCAGCATGCTTTGGTGTGATTGATCCTTGTGTGGCTAAGTCATTGACCTATAGTACAAAATATACGGTTAGGGGGGCAGGGGACTCTGTGCTGACTGTTCTTGGATGTATGAAGGGCAACAGCAACGATTATAAGAATACATGTTTGCAGTTGCATAATGTGTTCTGTAATGTGCCTATGCAGGCGGGAACTGGTAATGCCGGTATGGGGGCGGCGGTTGGTGCCGGTGTTGGTGCCGGTGTTGGTGCCGGTGCCGGTGGTATTGCAACCGCAATTACCGCATTGGTAGAGCATAATAATATTTCATGTCGTGTTGGTGATGGTTTGGCGTCTGTGCCATTGGGAAAGTCGCATGAAATTGGCACATTACGTGATATCTATATTAAATGGGGATTGCGTTTGCCGGAAACAATTGAACCTGCGTTGGATGTGCGGAATTGTCAAACGTGGCGTAATGCGTGCGCATCATTGGTGGATGCCAATCAATGTCGTGCGGCAATTGTAAATTATCGTACGGCGGATGCAGTTGCACCAACTGTGATTCAAAATGCATGTGTGGTAAATTCGATCGGTAAATGTGGAATTAACAAATCGGTTGCAAAAACACATGGTGTATGTATGAAATAGAATATTTGATAATTAATAAAAATCCCCATCATGGGGATTTTTATTTTGATGCAAAATATGGATTGTTTTGTTTTAACCAACCGATTGTTGTTGCCATACCGTGGCCATGTATAACCATTGTGTCGTCGGGCAGGTTCATATTATAAATATTTTGTATTGATGATAACAATTGACTTAAATCACCGGTTGGTAAATCGTATCGGCCGATACCGGATTGAAACAGTGTGTCGCCAATAATTAATACTTTTTCATATGGAAAGTGGTATGCCACACCGCCAGCAGAATGTCCGGGTGTTTCAATTATATCCATATCAATATGTGCAAGGATTTTATGACGCTGTATTTTTAATGGTGTGGGGGTGATGGCGTCATTTGAAATCTGGGGTAGGTTAAAGTATGTCAATAAATCATTTCCCCAACCAAATAGTGGAAAATCACCAATGTGCATATACCATGGAACGTTGTGGCGTTTTGATAATTCTGGGGCGGCACAAATATGGTCCGGATGACCATGTGTTATATAAATTGCGGATAGTTTTAATCCATTATTAGATAGGTGTTTATCCCAATCGTCTGCATTACCCCATGGATCAAAAATTACGCATTGGTCATCGAACCTTAATACCACCGACATCGTATTTGTCGGTGGCATTTCTATTAGTTCAAATTTATTGTTTTTTATTTTTTGTTGCATTTTTTGTTACAGATTTTTTTTCTGATTTTTTATTCTTTTTTCCAAAAACAATTTCATGGATTTCTTCACCCGTCAATGTTTCATGTTCAAGTAATGCGTTCGCTAATTTTTCAACGGTCTTTTTGTTTTTGGTTAAATGTTTGGTTGCATCGGCGTGTGCCGCATCCAACCAAGTGCGAATTTCGGAATCAACAATTTCGGCGGTTTTTTCCGACGCATTTTCCAATGCACCACGGATGCCAAATGTGCCGACTTGGTTAATCGCCGCCAAGCCAACACGTTTTGATAAACCGGCAGTTGTAATTGAATATCGTGCCAATCGTGTTGCCATTGCGATATCGCTTTCTGCACCTGTAGTTATTTTATCGGCACCAAAGAATATTTCTTCGGCACAGCGGCCCGCCAATGCGATTGATAAATTTGCACGTACTTCGGCCAACGTCATAGATACTTTGTCGTCGATTGGTAAGTGTTGAACCATGCCCAATGCACGACCACGTGGAATGATGGTTGCTTTATGAATTGGGTCGGCAATTCCATCGTACATCAAACTGACAAATGCATGGCCCGCTTCGTGGTATGCGGTTAATTTGATGTCTTCGGGACGCATTTTGCGAACTTTGCGTGGTCCCATAATGATTTTATCACGTGCTTCTTCGATGTCGTCATGTGTGATTTGGTCACGACCGTTGCGTACAGCATGTAGTGCTGCTTCGTTTAACAGGTTTTCCAAGTCAGCACCTGAAAATCCGGTGGTGCCACGTGCCAAATCTTGAAGATTAACCGAATCGGAAACTTTGACACGTTTTGCATATAAATCTAAGATTTCACGACGGCCCGCCATATCGGGTAATTCGATATATACTTGGCGGTCAAAGCGTCCCGGTCGTAATAGTGCCGCATCCAACATATCTGCACGATTTGTTGCACCGATAACGATGATGCCCGTGTCGTTGGCAAAGCCGTCCATTTCAATCAATAATTGATTCAATGTTTGTTCACGGTCTTGGTCATTATATGAATGGGTTGAACGTTTTTGACCAATGGCATCGATTTCATCGATAAACAATATGCAGGGGGCATTCCGTTTTGCCATTTCAAATATTTCTTTGATTTTTGCAACACCCAAACCAACGATAATTCCAGAAAAGTCGGAACCCGATGCTGCAAAGAATGGTACGTTGGCTTCGCCCGCAATAGCACGTGCCAATAAGGTTTTACCGGTTCCGGGTTGACCCGACAATAATACGCCGCGTGGCACACGGGCACCCAAAGATTTGTATTTGTCTTTATTTTTCAAAAAGTCCACGATTTCAGATAATTCTTGTTTTTCCGAATCGATGCCGGCAACGTCTTTGAAAGTTGTTTTGGGTTTGCCGGTTGCGATTTTTGTTGGGTTTTGGTTAATTAAACTGCGGCCAATGCCACCCGCGCCACCACGACGGAAACCACGGATTATCCAGAAAATAAACAATAATGTTAACAACAATGGGGCAAATGTCACAATCGATTCAAACCATGTTTTAGACGTATCTATTGTAATGGTTGTGCCGGATTCGGAAAGACGTGTTAACATATCTGGATCATATGTGATGGTTGCAGTATATTTTGTGCCGTCTGACAAAGTTCCAGTTGCGTTTGTGTCACGTATGTTCATAGTTGCGATTTCTGGCGCACGACGAAGAATGTCAGAAAATGTTAACTCAACAGGTTTTGTTGAATTAATGGTTGGCAGGTTGCCAGTTGTGTTAACGCCGTTTTTGGATAATGTATTTGCAATTAGTGCCAGAAAAATTGCACCAAATATAATCAATGCCCAAGATGCGGCATCACGTTTGCGTTTTGGTGTTTTGTTTGCTGTTTGGTTATTGCTTTTGTTTTTTAATTCTTTTAATTTTTTCATTTTTTTTCCTGATACTTGTTTTTGCACCTTCGGGTACAATTAAGATTTGGTCATGCAAACGTCTTAGAGTGCAATGCCCCAACGTGAATTGGCAATCGGATGCTAAATTAGTTAGTGCGATTGTCAAAGAATTCAAGCGTGGTTGATAATTGTTCCCCCCAATGTTGCGAATTATCGTGCCCAAGCACTTTAATCCAATATGGGGTGGGACGTCAAATAGAAAAGATGCCGGAAATAATGCCCAATCGTCGTATGACACCGAATTTACACGTGCGGTGATGTCGGTGTCCAATACGTCGCGCGCCCGCGCCAGATTTTCAATTGCCAATAAAATGCGTGCATCGGAAATGCCCAAATTGTCGGCCAATAATTTACGATTTTGACGGATTTTTACACGTGTATAGTTTGCGTCGTCGTTCATTTCGTCATGGAAATATTTAATGTTGTTTGTGTCGCAATATTCAATTAATTCTGAACGAAATGTTGTTAACAGTGGGCGCACAATCCGAATGCCATCGCGATAAGATTCCGACGACATAGCCGCCAAACCGTTAATGCCACTGCCACGTGCCAGATTCATTAAAAAAGTTTCAATTTGGTCGTCTGCTTGGTGGGCAACCATTAATGTGGTAATGCCATTTTCGCGGCACCAATTGGTCATGAATTTATATCGTGCGTCGCGGGCGGCGGCTTCCAGTCCCGATGTGGGTTTGTTATCTGTCCAATGAAAAATCTGATATGGTACATTTAATTTTGTGCACAGTTCAACAATGTACGCTTGTTCGATGTCGGCGGCATCACGCAGGTGGTGATTGACATGTAATGCCGTGACGGGGATGCCGGATTTTACCAACCAATGTAACAGGCATACAGAATCAACGCCGCCGCTGACCGCAACTGCGACGGGTGTGTTTGTAAAGGCGTGAATAAAATTGTTAAACTTTTCGTTCATTGTTTGGCTATTTTATGCTATAATTTTCAAAAATAAAGGAAAAAGAAATGGCGGGAAGTTTAAGGACTATTGCGGTATATTGCGGGCATCAATTTGGGAAAAATCCACAGTTTAAGCGTGATGCGATGGCGGTCGGGCGTATGTTGGCAAAAAATGGTATTCGTATGGTTTTTGGTGGTGGTGATGTTGGTTTGATGGGGGCGGTTGCAACGGCGGCTTTGAAAAATGGTGGTGAAGTAATTGGTGTGTCAACGGATGATGTTATCGCAATGCAGGAACCAGCGCATGAAGAAATAGAGGTTCAAGTCGTAGATGGTGTTAATGAACGCAAGCAGATTATGTATGAAAAATCAGACGCTTTTATTATTTTGCCGGGGGGAATTGGGACATTAAATGAATTAAGTGATATTTTAACTATGCAACAAATTGGTGAAACAACTAAACCATTGTTTTTCTTGAATACGGATGGTTTTTGGAATCCTTTGACCCGATTGTTAAAGCATATGTTAAAGAATGGATTTATTGTTCGTACAGAATCGTACAATATATTCCATGCAGAAACTGTTGCGGAATTAAAGAAACAAATTTTGGGGTATTAAAATTCAAATACTTTATCGCGTGACGTTTCGCCACGTATTAACTTGATGCTGGTCTTTGGGACACCATAGTGTTCGGCCAGCATTTTTTTTACGTCCGCCGTCGCTTTGCCGTCGGTTGGGGCGGTGGTTGTGTGTACGCGTACAGATCCATCGGGTTGGACTTCAACCCGATTGAACTTTGCGCGTGGAATAACACGTACGGTTATTTTCATTGTATGATTTCCGTTGCCAATGTTTCGGCAAATGCCGCACTGCGTTCGCCCGCAACCAAGTGCAGGTGGAAATGAAATACGCTTTGTTTGATAAATGGTGCGTTTGCGCCGGCGTTGGCAACACAGTTGAATTCGCATTCTATGCCCAATGTGTCGGCCGTTTTGTTAAAACAATCCCAAAAACCAATGATTTCGTCCGATGATGCATTTTTAGAGAATTCCAATATATTTTTATACGGACCCTTTGGAATAACCAATACATGTTTTTCAAACATAGGATTAACATCGTGAAATGACATGGCGTGTTCGTTTTCATATACCTTGTTTGCAGGGATTTCGCCACGGATAATTTTTGCAAATACGTTGTTTTTATCATACATGTTTTTATTCCTTTTGTGTTTTCAAAATCAGATTATTAAAATTTATACTTGAAATCAACAGAATTTAGATTATATCAATCTTACAACCATTTGGTTTATTTTAAGGAGTTTATTTATGTTTAAACCTTTACATAATTATGTGTTACTTGAAAGAATAGAAGAAGAAACAAAAACCGCAGGTGGTATCATCATTCCCGATAATGCAAAAGAAAAACCGTCACGTGGACGTGTAATTGCCGTTGGTGTGGGTGTGTATAATGGTGATAAATTAATCCCTGTGGTGGTCAAAGAAAATGATGTGGTTATGTTTGCAAAATGGGCGTCATCTGTTAACGAAGTTAAAATCGATGGCCGTGATTATGTTTTAATAAAAGAAACAGATATTTTGGGAATTTTAGAATAAGAAAGGATTTATAAATGGCAAAAGATATTGTGTTTGATACAGATAAATTGGCCGTGGGTGTCGATAAATTGGCAAATGCGGTTAAGATTACTATGGGCCCCAAAGGTCGTACAGTTGTTATTGAAAAATCATATGGTGCACCGGTCGCAACCAAAGATGGTGTTACGGTCGCCAAGGCAGTGTCTTTAAAAGATCCACAGGAAAATATTGGTGCCCGTATGGTGCAAGAGGTTGCAAAAAAAGCCGGTGATGACGCCGGTGATGGTACAACAACGGCAACCGTTTTGGCACAGAAATTGATTCGTGAAGGTCGTCGTGTGATTGCCGCGGGGATGAATCCTATGGATGTAAAGCGTGGTATCGATTTGGCGGCGGCTGCGGTTATTGCAGATATTGATGCGCATTCACGTCCGGTAAAAGACAGTGCGGAAATTGCCCAGGTTGCGACTATTTCTGCAAATGGTGATGCCGATATTGGCGAAAAAATTGCCAATGCAATGGAACGTGTCGGCAAAGAAGGGGTTATTACCGTAGAAGAAGCCAAAGGTTTGGATACCGAGATTGACGTTGTCGAAGGTATGCAGTTTGACCAAGGGTTTATGTCGCCTTACTTTGTGACAAACAGTGAAAAAATGTTGGCAGAATTGGATGGTGCACAGGTTTTGGTTTCTGAAAAGAAAATTACAGGCCTGCAGGCATTGTTGCCAATCTTGGAACCGGTTGCACAATCGGGTAAACCATTGTTGATTATTGCCGAAGATGTTGAATCCGAAGCGTTGGCAACGTTGGTGTTAAATCGTCTGCGTGGTGGATTGAAAGTTTGTGCGGTCAAAGCGCCGGGCTTTGGTGATAGACGTAAAGAAATGTTAAAAGATATTGCCGTTTTAACTGGGGCGACGGTTATATCGGATGATATGGGTATGACATTTGAAAATATTACGCCGGCGGTTTTGGGGATGGCGAAAAAAGTTGTTGTGTCCAAAGATTCTACATTGATGGCGCACGGGGCAGGGGATAAATCCGCCATTGCCGCACGTGCCGATGAAATTCGTGTTGCAATCGCAAATTCGACCAGTGAATACGATCGTGAAAAATTAACGGAACGTTTGGCCAAGTTGGTTGGCGGGGTTGCAGTTATCAAAGTTGGCGGTATGACCGAGGTCGAGGTAAAAGAAAAGAAAGACCGTGTTGATGATGCTTTGGCGGCGACGCGTGCGGCGGTTGCCGATGGTATCGTTGCAGGGGGTGGAATTGCGCTGGTTCGTGCGGTGGCGGCATTGCGTGACGTTCGTGGGGCTAACTCTGACCAAGATGTTGGTGTTGATATTGTGCGTCGTGCAATTGTTGCACCATGTGCCCAGATTGCAGAAAATGCCGGAAAATCTGGTGAAATTGTCGTTGGCAAAGTTATGGAATCATCGGATTATAACTTTGGATATAATGCCCAGACGGATGAATATGTTGATATGATGACGGCGGGTATTATTGATCCGGCCAAGGTTGTTAAAACGGCAATTGCGGCGGCGGCAAGTACTGCAGGTGTTATGTTGACGACGGGGGCGGTTATGACCGAAATTCCTGAAGAAAAAACGGCAACATCACAAATGTCGGGTGGAATGCCAGGGATGATGTAAAAATTGAATAAATGCCCCCACATGGGGGCGTTTGTTTTTTTATAATTTTACTTGATTTTTCGGAATATTTTGTTTATTATCGGGGCACGCACTTTGTGCGAATAACACAGCCGTTCTGTAAAATTTGTGTCCAAATTGTATGATTTGGGTTGCCACAGACGGTGAGGATAATAACACAAAAAAAGGATAAAATCATGGCATTGCCAACATTTACAATGAAACAGTTGATGGAAGCAGGTGTTCATTTCGGTCACCACACACGTCGCTGGAATCCGTTGATGACACCATATGTTTATGGCGTAAAAGATAAAATTCACATCATCAACTTGAATAAAACTGCACCTTTGTTACATCGTTCTTTGGTCGCATTAGAAGCAATCGCCGCCGCAGGTGGTAAAGTATTGTTCGTTGCAACAAAACATCAAGCCAAAGATATCGTTAAAGATGCAGCAGAACGTTGTGGCCAATACTATGTTAACAACCGCTGGTTGGGTGGTATGTTGACAAACTGGACAACGGTTTCTCAATCTATCCGTCGCTTGAAAAAAATGGAAGCCGACATTGCAAACGCAGAAAAATTGGGTCTGACCAAAAAAGAAGTTGGTGTTATGACCAAAGAAGTTGAAAAATTGCGTGGCATTTTCGGTGGTATCATGGAAATGCACGGTACACCACAGGCAATGGTTGTTATTGACGTACCACGTGAAATGAATGCGGTTCGTGAAGCCAAAAACTTGGATATTCCAACAATTGCTATTTGCGATACAAACGCAAATCCAGAAATGGTTGATTACCCAGTTCCAGGTAACGATGACGCAGCACGTGCAACACAATTGTATTGCGATTTATTCGTAGATGCGATTTTGTCGGGTATCGAAAAACGCTTGGGCGGCGCAGCCGGCAAGAAAGTAGAATCCGATATGCGTGCAGATGCAGCAGATGAATTGGAAGATGAAATCAAAGAAAAAGAAGCAAAAATCAAATCCAAAACATCCGAAGCACGTGCAGAACGTCGTGGTAAATTGGCAGAAAAAGCCGATAAATAATAAAAAAGGGGGGTGTTATGGCTTTGTTAACACAAGAACAGACGATAAAACAAACCCCACTTTTAATTCGTACGTCCATGGGGAATCAATGTGTGGTGACATATGTTGGTTCCATTGGACGGGCAGATTGTTATAAATTCAAAGATGCCAAAAACGGACAAATTTCATACGTCGCAACATTTGGACGTGGTGAGTTTGGACCGCTGTGTAAAGATTTGTATGTTGCCGTCAGACGGGCCAAAAATGTGTTCTGTAATGTACGGTAATTTCAGATTGCAAAATAAATACAAAAAACTGGAGAATTAAAATGGCAGAAATTACAGCAAAATTGATTCAAGAATTGCGTGAAAAAACATCCGCAGGTATGATGGATTGTAAAAAAGCGTTGATTGAAAATGATGGTAATATTGAAGCCGCTGCGGATTGGTTGCGTCAGAAAGGTATCGTAAAAGCCGCATCAAAAGCAGGTCGTGTTGCCGCATCAGGTTTGGTAACGGTTGTAAAATGCGATAATATGGGTTGTGTTGTTGAATTAAACGCAGAAACGGACTTTGTTGCGAAAAACGAAAAATTCCAAAAATTGGTTGCAGATGTTGCCGCAAAAGCTGCTGAATTGCATGGGGATTTTGAAGCAACTATGGATGCAGTAAAAGATGATATTGCGGCCACTATTTCAACAATTGGTGAAAATATGAATTTGCGCCGTATTGCAAAAGTAACAGGTGATAAAATCTTTACATATATTCACAATGCTTTGGTTCCAGGTATGGGGCAAATTGGTGTTGCGGTTGCAATTAATGGTGATGATGCAAAAATTGATGAAATTGGTTCAAAAATTGCAATGCACATTGCTGCGAATAAACCAGAATTTATGACGGTTGATAATGTTGATCCTGTTGCGGTTGAACGTGAAAAGAAAGTGTTCATCGAATCGGGTGCAACTGCGGGCAAGCCAGAAAATATCGTTGAAAAAATGGTAGAAGGTCGTATTAAAAAATACTATGGCGAAAGCGTTTTAGAAGAACAGCCATTTGTTATGGAACCATCCAAAACGGTAAAAGAAATTATCGGTGAAGCTGGTGGTAAATTGGCTGGTTTTGCATACTTTGTTTTGGGTGAAGGTATCGAAAAACGTGAAGATAACTTGGCCGATGAAGTTGCGAAAATGTTGGGTTAATTAATCCAAAGGTATAAAAAAACCGCCAAACGGCGGTTTTTTTATTTGCATACAATTACCATTGCGGGGCGCAGAACTGTGTCTGCGAACATGTAACCCGATTGCATTTCATCAACTATGGTATTTGATTTTTTGTCTGGGCATTCGATTACTTGGATTGCATTGTGAAACATTGGGTTTAATTGTTCGCCAATTGATTCAATACGTGTGATACCAATTTGTGCAAATGCAGATTCCATTGCACGTGCCATTGATTGAATACCGGCATCGTCAGGTGTGTGTTTTAATGCAGCGTCAATCGCATCCATAACGGGTAATATTTTTTCTGCGACACTCATTGCACGATTACGGGCACGTGACTGGGCGTCTAATTCGGCACGTCTGCGTGTGTTTTCCAATTCGGCTGCGATGCGTAGGTATTTGTCATTCAATTCGTTTATTTGTGCATTTAATGCATCGATTTGTTGGTTCGTATCTTTGCTGATGTTATCATTTGCGCCTTCTTCGATCGATACGGTTTCGATTTCGACAGATTTATCTTCGTTCATTTTATTATCCATTTTATTGTTTAGCTGTCTTAGTGTATGATTATTTTACACTTGTTATTATAGGTATAAAATCTTCGGGTTTCAAGGATGCACCACCAACCAATACACCGTCTACATTTGGAATAGACATAATTTCGTTTGCATTTGATGCTTTGACCGATGCGCCGTATAGAATTGGTGTCTTGTCCAGCCCCATGTCAGTTAATGTTTTTGCAATTAAAGTGTGTGCTTCTTCGATTTCATCGGATGTTGGTGTTAAGCCGGCGCCAATCGCCCAACGTGGTTCGTATGCGACGATGATTGGTGATGTGACGACCGATGGAACAGATTCACGAACGCCCGATTCGATTATTTCCATTGTTTTGCCCGCATTTTTTTCGTCCATAGTTTCGCCAACACAAATAATTGGTGTCAAACCATTGGCCAATGCAATTGTGGCCTTGGCACGTACTGTATCATTTGTGTCGCCGTGATATTGGCGGCATTCGCTATGCCCAACAATTACATATTTGGCACCGGTGTTTGTAATCATAGATGCGGAAACTTCGCCGGTATATGCGCCTTTTTCATGCATACTGACATCTTGGGCGCCGATTGATACGTGTTCATTCCCATTTGTTAACATAGTAAATGGTACACACAAAATCACGGTGTTGTCAGTTGCGACGTTTTCCAATTCGTTCATCATATTTTTCAATGATTCGTGTGACCCGTTCATTTTCCAATTCCCAGCAATAATTTTCATGTAAAATTCCCTTTTTTTCGTTGCTTTTATGTAATTTGTTTTGCTATGGTAGCGCAAAAGGGGAACAAATGCTAGAATATTTAAGA
This sequence comes from Candidatus Enterousia sp., assembly GCA_045654485.1. Classification (GTDB taxonomy): domain Bacteria; phylum Pseudomonadota; class Alphaproteobacteria; order Rs-D84; family Rs-D84; genus Enterousia. The sequence goes on from JAZONN010000023.1 coordinate 25,514, forward strand.
AATGCATCAGAAAAACCAGTTGCCAAGATTTTAATCGCAGTTTTGGCTTTTTCGTTTGTTGGGTGGGGCGTTGCCGAATGGATTTTTGGCGGCTCGGTTGGTGATAATACATTGGTGACCGTTGGCGATGCCAAGGTTTCAACCAATATGTATAATGCCCAACGTTCACAGGATTTGGCATCTATGTCACGTGAAGAACAACGTGCCATTTATACAGATGTGGCATCACAAAATGCCTTTGCGGCCAACGTATTACAAAAATTAACCACACAGCAGATGACTCAAAATCGTGCAGATGATTTGGGGTTTGTTGTGACGGATAAACGAATCGCACGTGAAATTCGTTCGTATCCAGAGTTTCAGGTAAATGGTGAATTTTCAACATTTGCATTTGATACCGCTTTACAGCGTTCTGGTTATTCCGAATCGGATTTTGCGGCCGTTTTGCGTGATCAAGTTTTACGTTCGATGGTTTTTGTTGCGCCATCGATGGCTGTTTCGGTTCCGGAATTTGCGGTTCGTGCGGCATATGATGCACGTTATGGTCAACGTGAAATAGAATATGTATCTGTACCATATTCTGAATTTAATGTTGAAAAACCAACAGATGAAGATTTGCGTACATACTATGCGCAAAATCCAAAGACGATTGCGGAAACCCGTTCCGTGTCATATGTGTTTGTGCCGGCCGAAATGGCGACACCCGACAAATATGATGCCGGTTATGCAATCGCAATTAAGATAGAGGATGATATAATTGCCGGTGATGCGATGGCTGATGTGGCAAAGCGTCATGGTGCGAAATATGTATCTGTGCCGGCGTTTGCACGTGATGCACGTTTGTCAGATAAGATATTGACAGAGGTATTGATTGATAAAATCTTTGATATGGATGTGGGTTTGGAAAGTGAAATGATTGAAACCGCAGATGGATTTTTGTTTGTTCGTGTTGATGCGATAAATCCGGCACATGTTGCGGAATTCGAATCGGTTAAATCCGGATTGGTTGATGCGTGGCGTGATTCAGAACGTAAAAAATTGGCATACGTTCGTGCAAACGAATTGTTGGTTGATTTGAACAAGACGGAAAAATTGGACGGTGGTCGTGTTGTGACTGTGTCACGTGCAGACGGTGCACCATTAGAGGTTCTGTCCGCAGCGTTCCGTAATTCGGTTGGTCAAAATTCATTGGTCGAAGGTGCCAAGGCATTCTATGTAATTCGTGTCAAGAATGTGGTGCCGGCCAAGGTTGATGAAAAACGTATGTCAAAAATGCGTGAAGAAATGTCGGGTGTAATGAATAAATGGATTATATCTGACTATAATTCTTTCTTGGGTCGTGAATATCCGGTAACGGTGAACGAGAAGACATACAATCGATTCTTTGCGAATTAATATAGGCGACCAGATAAAATCCCCCGCAAGGGGGATTTTTTTTTGTGGGGGCATAGCGGGGTGGGGCAACCAATATTGTCATTCCGGTGCCGGACACCGGAATCCAGGTTTGGCAAATAAAATAATGTTTACAGTGGATGTATTATGTAAAAAAAAGGCGGTGCCTGGGTCCCGTGCTTCCTACTTCACCAAGGTTTTGTAGGACAAGCAAGCCACGGGATGACAAAGGAGAAAACGTGGGAAGGGGGCTTTCCATTATTTGTGGGATGACGGGGGGTGAAAAAATCCCCCATGTGGGGGGCTTATATAAGTTGGCAGTCGTCTGGGCACGCTGATTCAAAATATTGTAACGTTACTTTGCGACACCTTTCATCGTTGTCTTCTTTATATGTATCTGTTGTACACTCTGTCGCCGCTTTGCCTTGATAGCATATATTATATTTGCGATCATGGTTAGAAAGTGCTTTTTTGAATTCTTTGGCGACGGCCATGGCGCGACTCTCTGACAATATTTGATTGTTCATTTTGCTGTTGGGCTTAAATTTTGTGCGATCTGTATGGCCGGTTGTTTGGACACAATAGTTTTGTGCAATTGTGTTATAATTGGCATCCAAGTATTTCTCGAACTCTGCTGCGGCATTGATGATGTCGGTATTGTCTTTAATGTTAGATTTGCCAGAGTCAAATAAATTATCTGTGTATAAATCTAATTGTGGTGTGAGATGAACTTCAGCATTTTGTTCATTTTTTATACATGCCTCATTTTCTTCATGATAAGGGTCTGTGCACTTGCAGACATTCTCAATTGACGTTGCATGTTCTATGCATTCACATTTGTCTGTATCAACTAAGCCGGTTAATAGACATTCTGGTTTTGGTTCTGGTTCTGGTTCTTGTTTCACGGTATCGTCTGACTTTGGCAGGTATGTGTGTGTAACTTTGTTATATATATAATCGTTATCGCATTTGCAGTTTAAATCAATTGGTTTTGCGTTTTCGGCACATTTGCAATCTTCTTTAGCGGTATCTCCAGTCAGGCCACAGGTGCTGCATAGTGTATCAGGCGAAAATATATAGTTAGGATTTTTGCATATGCAATCTGGATATGTCCCGCCAGAAACGCCTTCTATACCGGTACAGGTTTTGGTTGTTGGTTGGTCATCTATTTTTTTCTGCAAGGCATCCCAGCTTTGTTTTAATTTTAAGTACTTTGAATTTATGTTGGCGATTTCTTGGCGGACAGAGGCCAAGGTTGGGGCATCTTTATTGATTAATTGGTTGCCGACAATACTGCCAATGACACCAACGCCCGCCGTTGTTGCGCCGGCAATAATCAGGTTTTTGGATTTCTTGGTCTGTTCGGCCCATGCGGCGGCATCTGCGCCGTTTGGATCCAATATCGCACGTGCCAAAGATGTGTACATACCCGCCGAACGACCCGATGAAACGTCGTCATATAAACCCGATGTCGCAGAGTTTAAGATAGGTTCGCTTTCGATACCGGCACGCATACCTAAAACATCTTTGCGTAATTTTAAATCATTTGCCAATGTGACATATTCGGCATATAGATTATATAGTTCCGTTGATGTTGGTAATTCGGTTGGCTGGGTGCCGTATTCAACATTTGTATTACCATAGTTACATTTAAAGGTTGCAACATAACCGCGCATTTTTTCTTCGGCTTCTTGGTCGGCCTTTTGTTCGGTTAAACCAGATGCCAGCATCATACCGCCGGCACCGGTTGCGGCCATTGATGCCGTGCCCAATATTTTATTGGTAATCGATGTTTCGTTGTCGTGGGCTGTGTTGTATAGTGTTTCTAATTCACCAATACGGCTGGCGGATTTGTCTTCTGGTAATACCATCATTCCTACACACTCGGAACCGTCTTTGTTTGGTGTATAGCCCTTTTCGCATTTTGTGGCTTTACAGCGACGATCATTACCCTCGTCGATATATACACCTTCAGTTGCGTGTAGTGGTAGATCTGTATCGTGACATTGGGTTTCAGGTATACATTTGGTTTCAGTATTATTTGCTTTGTATTGCTTCTCTTTGCATGTGACCTTGCATATATACGTATTATTATTTAGCACATAGGCGCTAGATTCGATACCTTCACCTGTTGTGCAGTCTTGTGTTTTTTTACAGGTGGTGTTTAATTTGCTAAGTTTTGAGCGGAATGCTTGGTCTGTTTGGTCGATTTCTACTTTTTTATTATCTTGGCTCATTAATGTATAGTCAGTATCGCATTCGTATGGATAGCATATGTTGTTTTCATGTTTAAATCCTTTGGCTATGCCATTTCCACTACAGGTTTCATTAGATACTTCTACTGAGGCTATATCGTTACTAGATTCAGTCAATGTAATATTGTGTTCAATGTCGGAGGGGTTGGGTGTATTTGGTGGGACTGTGAATTCTGTTGTATTATACGTTATATGCTCAAAAATCAGTTTTGAACCGGGGGCTAATTCTTCTATTTTATATTTTCCATCTTCATCGCTGGTGGCTTTTTTTGATTTGCCTTTTGATTTGTCTTCTAGGTGTACAATTACGCCCTCTACATTGTTTGCAGCTTGGTCAGTTATTGTTCCGGTAACTGTGATCCCTTTTGGGGTCATTTTTATTTGCACAACTTGATTGTTTTTGTACTGAGTTTGGCCTTCTTTATCTTTATAGTTTTTATGTGTTATTATATACTCAAATCTATCATTTATTTCCCCGCTGGGGCGCTTTAGTATGCATACGCCATATTCGTTTGTTGTGCAAGTTGGGGCATCCCAATCTCTTTTTGGTTTTGTTATGGTTATAACTGCACCTTGGATGACTTTTTCGGTATTATTTTCGATTGTTTGTATTTTTGCTTCATTATTTGTATTCGCCAAGGCGGGTTGGGTAAAGGCCGACACCATAAACGTTGTGCATAATGCAAATAATCTTAAAAATTTTTTCATGTGTTTCTTACTTTTTGCTGCTTTGTTTATTTACTTTTTCTGTGCGGCTTCAGCTGCTTGCCTTATTCTTTCAAGGTTATTTGTTAATTTATCTGCGACAAACTTTCCATTTTCATCTACTAATCCACTCATTAATTCAGTTGCCACTTTTTTTGCATTTGTTGATGTATCGATTTTTTCGTTGTCCGTTTTCTTATTCTCATTTGTTTTGGATTGTTCGACTGAATCTTTGCTGCGGCAACGGCCGTTTTCGTTAACTTGCTGGTCACCTTTGCAGTCGCATCTGTTGAATTCGGAATTCCATTCGCCACCGCTGTTTTCGCATTTGCGGATATCACTCTTGTCGCCGGTGCCGTATAATTCGTTGTGTTTGATTTGTGCATCTTTTAATTCTTTTTTGGCTTTATGTGTCGTTACCGCACGGTCAATCGCACCAGATGTAATCGCACCAACACCAATACCAAGCCCAGAACCCAACATCGCAGCGGATGCAGATGCCTGTTCCCGGGTAAGACGGAATGCATTTTCCATAAATGTGGTGACGTCAACGCCAAACCAGTTTGGATCGCATGTAAATGTTGCACCGGCGTATGCTTTCTTGGATGCATAAAGTTTTGAATCGTTGCCGGCATAGAAATTTACCGTGTACACACAATCCAATGAACGATCGTCAAACATTGCCCCCAATCGTTCGCATGCGCCACGCATTGTTGTGCGTAATTCATAAAGGCGCTTTTCGTCCGCTTGGACTGCACGTTCGGCATCTTGACGTAAATTGCCAAATACACCCATTACACGGGCCGCCAATCCGTTGTCGGCCGTTTGGCAATCTTTGGCAATCTTGCCGCAATTCGATATGGCGTGGTCGCCCGCCGTTTTGCCCAAGCATTTGGAAAAGTTTGTGCCACATTCGTCAATAATACATTGGTTATAATTTTTCCCGCAATTGATTACCGTGTTGTATGCCGATAAACGTTCGTGATGGTCACGATCCGCCAAGATTTCCACCGATAATAATGCATATTCGTGGCCCGTGCATGTTGTGTTGCGACGGCATGCATCAATCTTGGTTCCCCAAATGGTTGCATCATCAGATGCACATTTGGAAAAGTCCGCACCACATTTTTCAGCCATGCATGAACGTAATTCAGAATCACATTTGTTCGCACCCGCAGATATAGTTGCCGTGTGACCAACTATTTCATCGGATGCCGATTTCGCCGCCATCAATTCACGTTGGGCACGGACTTTGTCCGCCAATGATGTGCCGGATGTGTCACTTGAAGCAGATAATCCCAAGAATGATGAGAAATATGATGCCTTGTTTTGAATGTTGGTCGGAATGTTTGATGCTTTTGATTCTGATGCGGGTTTTTCGTTTGTTTTGGACGTGGTTGTTGACGTAGATGACGTTGCGTTGCTTGTGCCTTTGTTCGCAGATGTCGATGCCATCAATACCGAATTCGCACCAGAGGTCGGACGGGGGGTGCGTGATGTCACGCCCGCAGATTGTGCATTGCCACAATATACCGCACCCATAACGGCCGCAATTGTGCCAAAAGTACGTATCGTATTGCGGTTGCCGTTCGTTTTATCGTGTTGCATAGTCATCTTTTTTCCCCGTTTCATTTACTTGTTTTTATACCTAGTCAATGCGTCCGCATGCCGTGTCGTGATATTTGCATAAATCTTTGGCCATGGATTTTTCTGTGTCAAATCCTGATGCGCACTTGTTTGGCATGTTTTGGGCGCAAACCTGGGCAATACATTTGTCACGTAGTGCGCCGGTTTTACAATCTTCTTTTAAAGAAGCCATCTGATTTTCACGTGCCGTGCGATATCCAGATACCAATGCATCCAATGCCGCATCAATCGAATCCATTGTCGATTTGCGTGATGCCAATAATTCGGCACGGATAACCGTGCTATGTGCATCACACTTTGGTTCAGATAGCAAACAGGTCGAAAATTCACGGTCGAAATCTGTGTCGTCAAAACACTTTTCAAATCCAGAACCGCAACGGGTCGCACCCAATAGGCAATTGCGTACCGATGCAGAACATGCCGATGCACTTTGTTCCGAATGCATTTGATTAATCATGTCCGATACACCAGATATAGTATCCGCACCGGCGCACGCCGTTTCAATTAATGGATCATATGCTTCTTCTATGTCATTGATGGTGCAGTCCGGCAATTTCTGCAGACAGCGCAATGTCGCCCATGCGTAACGTTCGCCGGCGTCCGTTGGGGCCGTCTTTAATTCTTTGTCGGATATGTTATATTTCGTTGATGAACCCGCAGATAAAGATTTCATCACGTTTTGGGTCGGTGGTGTGCCGGCCGCAGATGTCCCGCAATATTGACAGCGGGCAATCGTGTTCGATGACATATTTATCGCACATGCAGAATCAAGACAACGTATTAAGTTTGCGTGCGAACACTGCGTCGCCGCATTCGCACTATAACCCAGCAATAATGCCGGTATTAAAATCAAAGTTTGTTTTTTCATGTTCTCTCTATAGAACGTATTATATCAGAAACATATATTTATTACAAAGCAAAAAAGAGAAGAAGAATAAAGAGAAATTTTTTTTGATAGTGCCTATTGACAAAAGATATTAATTTGTCTATATTTATAGCAAGAAGTTAATAACAAAAGGATAAAAAATGGCAATTACTTGGAATGCAACAACAAAAAAATGGACTTTGGTTGGTACGTGTAGTGCGGCCGGTGCGGCTCTGCTTGTTTGGGCAGGTGTTGCAATTGGTAACGCAAATAGCAATGCCAATGAAGCCAAAGGCGTGGCAGGTGCTGCAATGGGGCAGGTGAAATCTGTTGAAGGTGCAGTAGAGGCATTAGATGCCGAAGTAGATTTGGTTTATGAAGCGGTTGAACAGGCACAACGTACAGCAGATAATGCGTTGAAAGAAGTAAAAGTTCATCGTGATTCTACTATTGCGCAGGGTGTGCATCAAGCTGCTAAAAAGCCAGCGGCAAAACCAGTGGCTAAAAAAGAAGAAGCAAAGCCAGCCGCAAAACCAGTAGCTAAAAAAGAGGAATCAAAACCAGCCGCAAAACCGGCGGCGCAGCCAGTAAAAATGGTCGCAGCTGTTTGTGCGGAGTCTGGTAAAACGGTTGTGCAACAATCTGCATCAGAAGCACCAGTTGATGTTAATGTTGACTTGGGCGGCAAAAATACAGGTGCCACAGTCGTCGCAACAGATGTTAGTGTAGTACAGGGTGAAAAATTAAGCCAAGGTGCAAAGGTTGTGCAACAAATGGCAACAGAGGCACCATCTAATGTGCAGGTGACTGTGTCCGGTGATAACAAAGGTGTTGTTGCCGTCGGTACAAATGTACACGTTGAACAAACTGTCTTGCCGGATGATTATGTAGAGGTTACTGTTAAAGAATCTTGCACTGTGGTGCTGACAGACAAGGCGTACAGACAAATGCGTCGTCGTTGCAGATAATAATTTGTATCGATAATAATATCCCACCGATTGGTGGGGTATTTTTTTGGTTTTTTATGCTGGACAGAAAAAAGAATCTTGTGCTATGCTGTGTTTGTCATCAGAGAGAGTAGATATAATGAAGTTTATCAGAAGTTTTATTTTTGCTTTGTTTTTTGCACCTTTTGCAGCAGGGGCGGCATCCAATGATTTTATGGTTGCGGCACAGTTGTTGGCGGCGGCCAAGGCGGCTGATATTCAACAAGTTCAGGCCTTGGTGAATAATGGCGCAAATGTTAACTTTGTGGATTCTACGGGGTTGTCGATTGTTTGTACGGCTTTGATGAATAATGATGTGCGTGCAGCACAAATTTTGCAGATGTATGGTGCAGATGCATCACAATGTGATCGTCAAATTCGTCAGTATAATAACCGAAATAAGCCCAAGGATACCGGTGGGTTGTTTAGCGGACTGTCGTCTGCCCAGACCATTAGTTTAGCGGCGGCGGGGGCCGCCGTTGTTGTAGGTGGCTTGTTATTATTAACAGATGTGTTCGATCCTGGTAATGATAACGAATCGGTGTCGGGTGGTGGAACACGTCCCGGTGGTGGTGGCAGTGACAATAATGCGACCGCCGAGGCATATTTGACTGTGCCGTATAGTCCAGCGTATCTGGGGACAGATGGTAAGGTTACAACAAGTAATGAAATATATTTAGAAAATTTGGCCGGTTGGAATCCAGATGCGGGTGGATTAAAGGAAGCCGATTTTAATTTCTTTAACGATGTTAATGTGCAAAATTATTTGTTGATGATGCATGGGTATTCGGCATTTGCAAATGAATATATGGGTAAAGAAATTTTCCGTGATGAAAAAAATCGCAATCCTGTTTTGGTTGGTAACAAGGCCGGTGGTGGTCGGCCGGTTGTTGTTGGGCTGGTTACAAGAAATGGTTTAAATCCGACGGGGTCGGCAGAACGTGGTGAAGGTATAGAATATGCAAGTAGCGCATCGGTATCATCGGAAACTTTTCTGGTTGATAAATATTTGAACTATGAAAAACCGGTAAATGGTGTGTTGGGGCAAGAGGTCATAAGTGCTGTATCTGCATTTGATTTGTCGGGGGCTGGTACGGCTATGAATCCTTTTGCGACGTCATATGATAGTGCATTGGGAAAAATTGTTGCGGGTTGGTATGGTGATGGACGTGCCTATGGTGATTTTTTTGGATTTGTACCTTATGGTCGTTTGGGGATATTTAGAACCGGTGGTGGTAAGGAGTGGGTTAATATAGAAAAATCAACCGATGGGGCTGTTTTGGGAACTGTTGCTGGGGGGGGCGATGTTGCAATTGCGGTTGGTGATAAAATTACATGGAATGGGGTGACGTATGATATTTTGTCTGCTTTGACGGATACGGGTGTTGTTCGTCCGCAAATTACAGTTAAGGACACAACATACGATGTTGCAAATCCAACAAATATGATGATTGGAAAATGTTCGGGTGATGGTTGTACGGGTGAATCGGATATTGCAATCTATGTTGGGGCAGATGGATATTATTACGTAAATACAATGGGTGGTGATAGTGTTGATGCAGTTTGGACTGTGAAAGATGGTAATTTATATGCACAGAAAGAATTGGTTGATGCGGACTATAAGAATTTCCAGGCATTGTTTAATGCACGTTCGGTTGATGTGTTGGCAAATGTATCGGTGATTGAACCTTCTCGTAATGTGAATTATTTAACTGTTGCGGATGTTCCGGCGGCATTAAAATTGGTAAAGGAAGATGGTACAAATTATACTTTTATTGATTTGATTGATGCGGTATATGATAGGAATGGTACTGACACAACGACACAGGGTGAATATGCGCATCGTTTATTTAATGGGTATGGCACGGGTAATCCCATCCTGGTTATGTCGGCGGGCGAATTCGCATTGGGGGTTGGTGATGGTTTGTCATCATCTGTATTGGATGCGACATTTGAAAATTATGCGCCATTGTTATACGACAATAATTTGCAACATATGTTTATGACGGTTGTTGCGGTTGGGCATACCGGCGGCACAAAAGATGCGGATTCTATAAATGATTATGGAAATGGTACGGCAACAGAGTTTGGGCCGTTATATCTATCGGCCTGGCGTGATAAAGATGATACCCTTTATATGTCACGTAAGTGCGGTATTGCGGGGTTGGGGGTTAATGGGATTGACCCATGGTGTTTTGCTGCAGCGGGTGCGACGGGTGAAATGGCGACGGCTGCCGCAGCGGGGGCTGTTGCGTCATTGAAAGCCGCATTTAGTTATATGACTAATCCACAGATATTTACATTGATGGCTTTGACCGCAGATGGTTATTTGTTGGGTACGGATGCTTCGGGTAAGGCATTTGATAATGAAACATTGGCGGCCTATTTACAGAATATGTATGCTTTGCCGCCGGAATATTATCCAACAGAATTGTCGGCTGATGAATATTTGAAGGCGTTTGCAGAAGTGTATGGTTATGGTTTAATCAATTTGGAACGTGCGATGACGCCGAATAAGAAAATTTATTTCTTTGATGGCACAAATATCGTATCGGCAAACGGTAATGCGTATTGGCGTGCGGCAACAAATACTACATTTAAACCGTCGAGCACATTTAATTTGCGTGGTGCAACAATACGTGCGCCGTTCTATGATATGGTGACAAGTGTTGATGGAAATATGTCTTTGCCACGTGTGTGGGAAAATGAATTTGCGCTGGGTATGGATGGTCGCCGTTCATTGTATATGGGTGATGTATTGGGCGAATTAAATACCCGTGTTGAAGACATACCAAAAACACAGATTGGTAATTTGGGTTTTTCTATGTCTTGGTCTGAACGGGCATACGAAGATAATTTGGGAGGATTGGATTCTTTGGTGTTGGATTATGTGTCTGGCAATTGGGAATTTGGTGCGTCGTATCAAAGATATTTGACGGATGGGATGGCTCGTTTTACCCAGACGCATAACTCAATTTTGGGATTAATGTCGAATGCTTTGGTGACGGATGCAAGATACCAAATTGGAAATTGGTCTTTCGGTGCAAGTGCATTTTCTGGTGCGGTGACAGATGAAGGGTTGTTGGAATATGATCCGGCGATTTCTAATGCTTATATGCCGGCAAAATTGGGCTTGATGCAGGGGGCGTCAGCCGATGTTGCATGGGGAAACAATCGCTTTGATTTTGTTGCAACAATTGGTGCAGCGCATGAAACGGGTACCATATTGGGGGCGCAGACGGATGGTTTGTTAGATATGGGAAATGGTGATACAGCGTATATTGATGTGATGGCAAGATTTGATTTATCTGATAATGTACGATTAACCGGTCGGACGACGTGGGCGCAGACACGCAGCAAACCAAATGGCATGTTTGTGTTGGGAATGTCAGATATATATTCGAATTCTATGTCTTTGGCGGCAAATGTTGGTTCGTTTGAATTTTCTGTGGCGCAACCTTTGGCTATATATGATGGTTCATTGAAATATGCGTATGCAGAATATGATGTTGTTAATATGGGTGGGGGTAAGTATGAATTAAATGTTCTAGATACCCATGTTGAAGATTTAGATTTGTCTGCAGGACGTCGTGAGTTACGCTTTGCCGGTACGTATCGCCGCAGCTTTGGAGAGTTTACAGATGGGGCATTTGGCTTTATATATCGTGTAAATCCAAATAATACCGATGAATTTGGAAATGAAAGTGTGTTTATGTTGAAATTAACACATCGTTTGGGATTTTAATTAGAAAGCGGGGCGGGGCCCCGTTTTTTTATCGTGCTTGAAAATGTAAATTTTCTGTATATTATGGTGTTTGTTAGCTTAAAAGGTGTATATATGAATTTGTCATGGCAATTTGTTGTGCGGTATGTAAAAAATTTGTTCCCCGATAATGCGCCGGTGGCCATTAGTGATAACCCAGATGCGGATGCTTGTGTTGTTGCACACGTTTGTTCGGGGGATGTTTATTATATAAATAATCAGATAAATGGCGAAAAATACTGGCAGGTCTTTGTTGCGAATTTAAAGGACGTTGAATTGGTGCGCTATATTTTGCGTAGTAATGGATTGAAACCAAAATTGTTTCGTGCGGGAATGTTGATGAGTGTTCGTGTTGCAGATACGCAAAACAATCCAAAGGCACAGCAATTTATGGAAATGGTTTTGAATCATAATATTGATGTGGCGGAACGTGATGCGGTTATGATGCGTGTACAAAATGTCCGACAAAAAATGACTAAAGCCAAGGTGAAATAAAAATCGGCATTATGCCGATTTTAATTTTTAAAATATTTTGATTTTTGTTGTTGTGATACTGTGTACATAGTATCGAATTTGGCATCGGCCGCAGATTGCGTTGTTGGGGCATTTGTAGAGGTATAGTTATAATCGGCGCCATTTAATACGATTATATAATCCGGTGAGATATTGGTTCCGCAATCCAAGTAATATTTAGACGGGTCATAATATTTGCCATAACATTTACCGTTTTCAACCGCCGCATAACCGTATTCGGCCAATTGGGTACAGGTTGGTTGTGTGCCATATGTAATTTCGCCATTATCTAAGAATTCGTCAGGGTTATCCAATATGCCCGAACACCATACATTTACGTATTTGCCGTTAAGGGATGCGATTGTGCCTCCTTCGGCGGTTTTGCGACGTCCAAAGCAGGCGTCGTTGGCGGATAATAGTGTTACATCAAAATCGGGGTTGATGTTTTTGCCGGCTGCGATGTCGTTGCGTCCCATTGCGACGGGTTCGTCAGATGGTGTTTTAATCGCATCCGGACAGATTAATTTCATGCCCCAGCACTTTGCATTATCGTCCCACATTTGTGCATCAAATCCGGTACCCATTCCACGATAACAATCAGATGGATTTAATTTGCATACCGTTGGTTGGTCCCACCAAGGCGTTGCGGCGTTTGCGCCACATGTATAGAATAGTAATGCGGTAAAGATTGATATATTTTTTTTCATTGTGTTGCCTTGGGCTTGATGATTATTTTATCAAATATTTCTGTGCTGTGCAAGTTGTCATGCGTTGCTGGGTGTTTCTTCTTCTTTTTGTGTGTCTTGTTCGGTTGATGTGTTGTTGTCTGTTGTTGGTGGTGTCTGACAGTATCCCCATGCCGTGTGTGCAGATGTTTGATCATAGAACAATTTGTACCGTGTTGTGTTGGTTGTGTCTGTTGGTGTGCTAACCCAAATTCCGCCCAAACGTTCACATTCTTTTGATAATTCCTTGGCCATTTTTACACGTGTGTCGTCCATTACTTTGTTAATATCTTGCAATACTGTTGCGGGCAGGTTTTTGCCGGATTCGCTTGGGCGGACGCAGACCTGTAATGCGTATTTTGATAATTTTTGATATAAGCTGCCGATATAATCGTCGCCGCATCTGTTGTTGTTTGGTGCTTGTTGTGTGGCACAATCACCTACTGTGATGGCTTCTGGTTTTGCTTTTTCGCCGGCGCATTCATAACAGTCGGGGCATGGTTTGCATGTGTTTCCGTATTCTGGGGTGGCGTTATATTCACCCATATAGGACAGGTAATATCCCGGGGCGCACGATGTGTATTTGAATTCGATTTCACATGTATAATCGCCATATTGGGTGTTTGTGTTGGTTGTGCCTGTATTAATAGGGCCTGATAATTGGCCGGTTTGTGTTTGTAAAATACACCATATGTCTGTTGAATATTGATGTGACCCGGGGGAGTATGTGCGGCACCCATATGGTGATGTGTGTAGTGTGTCGTTGCTGGGGACAGCGCACAAATCTTGGGCATATGCGGTTAAAGCTTCGACGCATTGTTGGCCGATTTGCTGGTCGGTTATATTGTGCATAGTTGCCAATAATTCGTTTAGACCACCGGGGCCGCCGCCGTATAGATTGCTACATGCGTCTAATTTTTCTTGGCACAGTTGTTCGGATAGTTCCAAACGTGCGCCTAATAACAATTTTTCGTCTGTATTTGAGAAGTCCTTTAATGATTGATTTTTTTCGTCATAGCATTTATTTACAACTTCAAGGCATTCGTTTTTAACCTGACGAATTCTATCTTGTTGACCTTGATAAATTTCTGTTACGGCTTGGCGCATAAATTCATCCCAAACCATGTCGGATATGTCACGGCATGTATCCAATCCACGTTTGGCATATATGCGTTTGTCGGATAAGTTTGCAACCAGTAATCGATTGGTTTCATTGGTCAAGATGTCGCCAGATAATGATATTTGATATCCCAATTGATAGAATTCGGGACTGTATATCGGTTCGCCTGTTGTAATATTAAGGTATAATCCGGTGATGTCTAAGCAATGTACATAATTTGGACCGCATGCCGTGTCGGCGGTTATGTCTTGGCGAACCTGGGCAATGCATTGATGGATGTCGGAAGAATTGTGGTTGTTGTAATTTTCTAATCGTAATCCCTGTAATTCTTTGCCGGCGATACGGATTGCATTGTTTGCATTATTTTTTTCTTGGTTTAATGAATTTAATAGCAGATTACAATCATTTTCGATATACATTCCATATGCCGATGTAACCATTGTTTGTATGGCATCTGTTGGGCATTGGCTGATTGCCATCTGGGCGCATTGTGCATGTACAGCGTTGTACAACGCTTCGCCAGATAGTTCGGCAATATTAACGCCCCCCATCAAACCGGTGGTCGACCATATCGTGTCAATTGTGCCGGCGATGTCAACGGTGCCTTGGGTGGATAATGATTGTTTTTTTGTTTTAGATAATATTGCACTTATGCCCGATAATTCAGATGTGGCGGTGGAAGAATCTTTCATAAAAGTTTGCTGATTTTCACCAGCGGTTCCTTTTATCATCGCATTTACTTCTGCGGGTGACTTATCGACAACAGTTAATTGTAGATCCCGAAAATCTTGCAATTGGTTGGATGTATTGCCCAATGCACGCTCACGATTTTGGATTTCATAAATTTTAGATGAACATGTGCATCTACGGTATTTGGTGTCTAATGTGCCACAAAACTGATCCATGCATGTAAAGTATGCGTCACGACATGTGTTATAGTCCGCATTAAATGTCTCAGAAGGTTGGGCGAATACATTTATTGTGGCACGTGCGGTTGCTCTTTTTTGTGTTGGGGTGCCGTTGTGTGCAGATGTGGTTCGGGTGGCGGTGCCACGTGC
The DNA here is from genome assembly GCA_045654485.1 of Candidatus Enterousia sp. Classification (GTDB taxonomy): domain Bacteria; phylum Pseudomonadota; class Alphaproteobacteria; order Rs-D84; family Rs-D84; genus Enterousia. The sequence continues at coordinate 40,543 of JAZONN010000023.1, forward strand.
GGTTGTTGCCGAACGAGGTTTGGTCGCTGTGCGTGCATTTGTTGAGTTGCGAAATGTTTGGGTTATTGTGCGTGGTGTTGTCGAACGTGCATTTGTCGCCGTGCGTGCAACGGTTGTAGATTGTGTGGCAGGACGTGAGATGGTTTTTGCATTACGTTCAGCGGCGTTGACACTGCCAACACCGGCGATTAACGCCATAATGAAAAATAGTATCCTATCCATAACTTATGGTTATTATATTATCAAAATATTGGGATTATAACAAATAAAAAACCGCACGATGTGCGGATTTTTTAATTTGCGTTTTCTGTCGATGGGCGATTGCGTTCAACAAACGTAATGCGGCCTTTGTCCAAATCGTATGGGGTCATTTCAACACGAACACGTTCGCCAACATTGACCCAGATGCGTGCTTTACGCATTTTGCCACAAACAGTTGCCAGAATTTCGTGTCCATTTTCCAATTTTACACGGAACATAGTGTTTGGTAACTTATCTTCTACGGTGCCGGTAAAAACAATAACGTCGTCTTTTGCCATTTATTATCTCTTTTTTGCTGTGGACAATTATATGATATTTGTCGAAAAAAATCAAGTGGTTTTTATGTGCTTGCACTAAAGTCAAAGTTTTGATAAAATAGGTCCTAAGGAAATTGTATGTAGGTGGTGCACATGATATTAAGAATTTTTGCAACTGTTTTGGCTTTGGTTCCAGGTGTGGCGTTTTCCGCTGTGCGTGGTGAAGATGCGCGTGTAAGTGTTCAGCGTGTGTCTATGGCGGGGGTTCGTGGTCCCAATATTTCTAAGACATTGCATACGTCGTCTGGTGTTGATGATGTTGTGAAAGACGATGTATCTGGTGATAATTCAGATGCGGGTGATGATGTCGGTGGTGATTCGGGCGGTGGAAATACCGATGGTGGTGATTCTAGTGGCGGTAATGATTCTGGTAACGATAATGAAACTGGGGATGGTTCCGGTGTTGTTGGTGGTTTGTGTGATCGTGAAATGTATCGAACTTGCATGGATGAATTTTGTTTGATGGATGAAAGTGATGGTGGACGTTGTTCTTGTTCGGATAATATCTATGCGGCAGATGCGATTGTTGCAGAGATTCAATCGATTCAATCCAAAGCGGATAAAATGTACACCGAACAGGTTGAACGTGAAAAGTTGGGTGCAAACGCTGATTATATTTTTGAGGCAAATGAAACAGAAGAAGTGGTAGCTCAGAAAAAAAGTTTTAGTTCCAGCGATTTGTTGGCTGATATTTTTGCAACAGATGTTTTGACGGATGAAGAAGAAGTTGTGACACAGTCGCCAGATTTGTCTGCAGATGATATGATTGGTGATGTGTTGTATAATAGTGCATATGAATATTGTTCGTCGTCTTATTTGGGGGCGTGTACATCTGCGGTTCGTAATGCGGAAACTATGTTGTATTCTCGTTCGATTACGGCGGATTGTAAGGCGTATGATTCTTATTTGGCAGATCAAAAGCGTACAGCCGAAGCCAATGTAAAGACGGCCGAGGCGGCGGTTCGTGCTGCACGTTTGTCTGTGTTCGGTTCGACAAATAAGTACAATCGTGGTGAATGCTTGTTGGCGTATCGTTCGTGTATCGCAGATAAAGGTGGCTGCGGGACGCATTTTGAAAATTGTTTGAGTGATTCTTTATTGTCACGTCGTGCAAATGCATGTGAAGATATCTTGAATCAATGTGTGGCAGTTCGTGCCGATGTTGAAAAAGATTGGAAAGAAGAAAAAGAAATGGTGTTGAATGATGCTGCAAAATTTGCATCACGTAATGCACGTCAGATGTGTTTGGCAAATATGCAGGCCTGTTTAGAAGATAATTGTTCGATTGCGACAAATTCTGATTGTTTGGGTAATGTTGATGTTGCGATGAAAATCTGTCCGGTTAGTGAAATTTGTGTTGTTCAATTGCCTGGTACATCAGATGCGGTAAAAATTAGCGGATTATGGGGTGGGGCATCCGAAATAGAGTTTGAAAATACATTAAAAGTGCCAATTCAAAATAAATTGAAATACCTGCGTACGAAATTCTGTCAAAATGATGTTTCAAAATGTTTGCAGGAAAAATGTGGTGCGGACTTTACAGCGCCGGAATGTTTGGGCAAGAAATCATCGGCTTTGGTTGCAATGTGTCCACAAAATTCAATCTTGTCTTGTGCAGGGGTTAGTGGTTCTGACTTTGAATTGTTGATTAGTTCTGCGACATTGAAAATGGACTATCAAATTATGCAGGGTTGTATAAATCATTTTGGTGAACAATTGGGGCGTGTTTGTGGTACGGATATGTCTTGTTTACCATCTGATGATATTGTTATGGGGATGTCTGAAATGCCAGAAGACATTGTGGCTGCTCGTAAAGAATTGATTAAAAGAACACAGAAAAGTGTTGAATCGTTCTTTAAGGATTTTGAAAAGGATAAGACGATAGAGGCCTGTGCGTCTTTGGATGGGGCTTTGGGTGACAAAGTATTTATGAGTGCACGTAAGGTTGCAGAAATTGGTGCAGAAAATCGTGCGTTGCGTCAATTAGAGGATAAAATTGCAGAACTGTCACGTAAACAGGATTTGGCCAAAGCCGAAGCAAATTGCTATGCAATGTATGCTGTTGAAACACCGGATGAATCGGAAAAGAATTATAGCTATATCCGTAGTGTAGTGTTTGAGCCGGATTTGCGCAATTGTCATGTATGCCGTATGCAACAGGTTTGTGAAGAAGGTGGTGAATCTAAATGGACGTCGGCATTAAAGTCGGCTGCGGGCGGTTTGACAGCGGGTGCATCGGCGGGCACTATGATTTCTCCGGGGTGGGGGACCGCAATTGGTGGTGTCGTTACCGCGGTAGGTGCCGGTATAGTCGGGGCGCAGGCCGGTGGAAAAGAGGATTTCTGTCAAGAAATCGAAAGTTGTGAAGACGTAAATATGTAATTTGTAGTAATAGAGAGAGAATATGCGTAAGAATAGTTTTTTGTTTGTGTGTTTGTGTTGTGCACTGGGGTTTCTCCCAGTGCATAATGCGTTTTCGGCCACGCCAAAGAAGGCGGTAAAGCAATCTGCAATTCAAAAAGGAACATCGGTTCGTGTGAAAAGCGAAGCCGTCGGTATTTATGATGAAGATTGTTATAGCGCATATTATGGATGTATGGATCAGTTTTGTATTTCAGATAATGAAAGCGGTGGTAGTTGTATTTGTAGCGATGCGTATGCCGGTTATGAGGCGCAGTTAAATGCAATCAAGGAACAGTTGATTGAAGCAGAACGCATTTCAACGGTCGAGGTTGAAAAAGTAAAGGCAGGTGCCGATGCTGATATTATTTTTACCGGACAAAGACAGTATGATAAAAAGGGAAATCTTTTAAGTTTAGATGAAGTAGAAGGTAAAAAATCTGTTGGATTATTGGCTTTGTGGGATGATGCCGTCGAAGAGGAAGAGGGAGACGAAGATTACGATTCCATTTTCTATGGTGATGATTTGGATGGTTTGACCGGTAATGCTTTGCATAGTGCAGCCCAAGAATTATGTGTTGCGCAGTTGCCAGATAAATGTGAAGGTGATGTCAGTTTGTTGGCAAGTATGTATTCACGACAGATTGTATCTGACTGCAAGGGTTTGGAAAATAGTTTGCTTCAAAAACAGGCGACCGCTGATTTGGAAATGTCAAAGGCTGAATCGGCTGTGCGTGCCGCTTTACAGGAAAGTTTAAGCGAATCCAACAAATACACTTTGGGTGAGTGTATGGTTGAATTCAAAAAATGTATGCGTGGGGCGGATGCATGCGGTACCGATTGGGAACATTGTGTTGGTCAGGTTGCCAGTGAAAATATGCAAAAATCTTCTTTGCGTGGTAAATCGTATGGTTCAAAGTCGGCATATAATATTACCGAATCTACGATGGAGACATTAGAGGCAAAACGACCAATTTGTGAACGTGTTCTGTCCAGTTGTGTTGCCGTGCGTGATAATGTGTGGCCGTCGTTCTTAAAGGAAGTGGCACCAACAATTCAATTGGCCGAATCACACATTGAATCGCGTTTCCGTCAAAGTTGTTTAACGGATATTTCAAATTGTATACATACCGCATGTAAAGATGATATTGCCGGAAAAGGTGTTGCGACAATGGATTCGTGTTTGGCATATCCGGAAATGGCACGCAGTTTCTGTAAAGTTGAATTGGAACCATGCGAAAAAATGGAACCATTAATTTGGAACTATGTGACCGATAAATTGGCGGCTATGCGTGTGGATGCATGTACGCAAGAGGTCAAAGATTGTTTTACACATGAATCCAGATGTGGGGAAAATTTCCAGAATTGTATCGGTATTGATTTTGAACATATCCATGATATGTGTCCGGTTGACAGTTTGGTTGTCTGTAAACAGGGAAATCAGGATTTCAATTTGGATGATTTAGACAAAATGTTGATGGGGCTGTATTTGAATATCGATACAACCTTGGCGGACCAATGTCAGGAAATTGTTGATAATAAAATGATGGAGATTTGTGGCAGTACAACAGATTGTAACAAATTTGCATCCGATGATACGATTGGTACCGGTTCTTTGCGTTCACAAAAAGATGGTATCGTGTATCGTTTGACGGGGATGATATCATTTGGTTCTATTCAGGTTGGTAATGCCAGTGACTATGACCCAAAATCCAGTATTTCAAATCAATTAAAGCCCGGCGAAATTGGCGTGGCAGAATATCTGAAAAAGATTAAAGAGGTAAATTCAGATGTGCCAAACCATGAAGGTATTATTTCGGCGATTGAAGAAGAATTGAATAATATCGCGGGTACGATTAATCGTACGATTGAAATGATAGAGCAGGATCAAAAAATTCAGCACTGTATCCATGGCCGTAATTTAGAGCAGGTTACAGGTGATAAAAAGGATGTTACCACGGGACGTTTCCCAAATCTGTTGAATCAAATAAAGATGCAGATTGCGGTTGCGGCTTTGCGTCAGGCCCAAGATAACTATAATGCCAAATGGAACGAAATGTTGGCGGCGGCAAACCATGATGCGTCTGCGGACGTGGCGCAGTATATGTGTCAAAAAATGGCAGAAAATGCCGCCACCACTTTGACCACTCAAACAAATGGTTTGACACCTCCGTATGCCATCAGTTATGAAGTTGGGTCGGGATTAAATGTTAATGATTTAACCATTGGTGGACATTCTGTGACCGATTTGGGGCAGACCACTTATAAAAATGATGGCTATCTGGGGAAATCCAGTGGTACATTTGGGGCTGGTACCAAAGAAACCACGGCGACATTTAATCGTGAAGCCAGAGTTTGTCATTTGTGCACTACGATTATTACCCAGTCGTGTAAAACAACGGGCAGTAAATCTTGGTTCCATAATAACAGAAATACGTCTTGTACAACTGCGGAACCAATCCAGAAGTGTGAAGATATACCAATGTAAGAAAACGGGGTGAATCCCCGTTTTTTATTTTGGAAAATATTCTTGGACAAATATATATAATCATATGTTATAATGATTTTCAGATATAACAAAAAGGAGTTAATATGAAGAAAATTTCAATATTTTCGATTGTTGGTGCTTTGATGGCAACTGCGGCATCTGCAGAATTTGTAGAGGCGGTATCTGTCACAACAGGGCCGGGTGGTTTTATAGAAAATGAAAATGTCGTTGTTTCTGTTAAACAGGCCAAAGAAATGCGTGATGAAGTGCCGGTTGTTGTCGAAGGTTTTATCATAAAACGTTTGGGCGATGAAGAATATTTGTTCGAAGATATGTCAGATTCCATTGTTGTGGAAATTGATGATGACGATTGGCGTGGTCAAAATATCACACCAACTGACAAGGTTAGATTGCGTGGTGATGTAGATAAAGGTTTGTTTACAACCGAAATCGAAGTTGACTATGTAGAAAAAATTTAACATAAACCGCCATTTGGCGGTTTTTTTATGGCGGTTAAATGCCAAAGTTGTAATAATGGGTGTATGAAGTTGGAATCCGAAGGTGTTTTAATTGGTTTACGCCCATTTAATGAACGTGATGTGATTGCACGTGTTTTTACACGTGATTATGGTGTGGTGGTTGGTGTTATTCGTGGTGGTGTGGTGGCTAAAAAAAATCGTCCTTTGATTGGACAGTGCGGCAATGCAATCTGGAATGCACGTTTGGATTCTATGCTTGGTACATTTCATTGGGAAATAGATAAAAATTTATCTGTGCCATTGATGGGTAATGTGGTGGCTTTAAATTATATGAATTCGGCTTTTGATTTGTTGGCTACGTTGTTGCCAGAACGTGAAAAATATGATTCTTTATATTACAATACTATTGATGTTTTGAATAATATGTGTTCTGATGCAGATCTTGCATATTTGCATTGGGAAATTGCATTGTTGCGAGAATTGGGATACGCATTGGATTTGTCTGCCTGTTCGGGGTGTGGAACACATGAATGTCTAAATTATTTATCACCCCGTACGGGAAGGGCGGTGTGTGATGCCTGTGCAGGGCCATATCTTAATCGTTTATATAGATTGCCTTTAAATTTAAACACGACATTGTCTTTTATAGAAGGTATTTGTTTGCAGCAGGGTGTGGACGTTCCTTTGATGCGCAAGATGATAAAAAAAATGTAAAAATGTGTAATTATTTCTTGCACTTTATTTGGGGCTTTGCTATTGTTTGTTCGTTCAACATACAAAGGAGAAAATAATGACTTGGACAATCTTGGTATTGGTATTGGCTGTCGCTTTGTTTATGTTTGGTGGCGTTATGTTCAAACAGGATGCTAAAAAAACATCTGCAGGTGCGAAGTATGCTAAAAAGGCAGTTAAATTGGTTTCTGTCTTGTTGATTGCGGGCTGCGTTTGCCGTCTGTACACACCATATTATCTGACATCTGTTAATCCATTAATCTTGCAAGAAATGGTTGATGGTATGCAGGCAAAACAAAACGAAGAAAAAAATAAAGCTATCCGTAAATATGTTCGCAACAATGCGGATGTTATGATGGCTGATGCACCAATTTTGGGTAATCCAGAAGCAAAGAAAACAATCTATGTTTGGACTGCGGCTTCTTGTGGTTATTGCCGTCGCGTACACGGTGAATTGGAAAGCGTTTTGGCAAATCGTGATGACGTGAAAGTTGTTATTAAAAACTTCTCTATCCATGGTGTAAATTCTGATGCACCTGCACGTGCAATGATTGCTGCAAAAATCCAAGACAATGCAAAAGCCGCAAAATTGGTTGATATGATCATGACACGTGAATATCGTCCAACAGAAAACATCCAAGATCCAAAGAAATTGGGTGCTGCAATTGAAAAGAAAGTTTTGGAATTTGCAAAAGAAGCAGATTTGGACGTAGAACAATTGAAGAAAGATATGAACGGCGAAGTTGTTGCACGTGAAATGGCAAACGTTCGTGATTTGGCACAAAAGTTTGAAATCTCAGGTACACCTTTCTTGATTATCAATGAAGAAGCGTTCCCAGGTGCTATCCCAGCTGCACATATCAATGAAGCGTTGGATAAATAATATCTGTCAGATATATAAATCCCCCGTTCGGGGGATTTTTTGTTTGCCATTTTGCCATTTGTGGGCTATATTTTTGACTCGTGTATCATAAATTTGATAATTGACTTTTATTATGGTATAATCGGACAGATAGTTAAACATAAGGATTTGTATCATGGCTTTAATTCCAATGGTTATCGAAGAATCTCCACGTGGTGAACGTTCTTTTGATATTTATTCACGTTTGTTGCGTGATCGTATTATTGTTGTTGGGGGTGAAATTGAACCCAATATGGCAAATAGTATTGTTGCACAATTGTTGTTCTTGGAATCAGAAAACCCAAATGCGGATATTTCTATGTATATAAATAGTCCCGGGGGCGACGTGTCGGCCGGTTGGGCGATTATGGATACTATGCAGTATATCAAGGCGCCTGTATCAACAATTGGTATGGGGTTGGTTGCGTCTATGGGGTCTGTACTGTTGGCCGCCGGTGAAAAAGGTAAACGTTTTGTTTTGCCAAATACGCAGGTTATGATTCATCAACCTTTGGCCGGTGCACGTGGTCAGATTACGGATATGGAAATTCAAATGGCGCAGTATCAAAAAAATAAACAGACGTTGATAAAACAAATGTCTGAATTTACAGGGCGTAAAGAAAAAGAACTTTTTGATGCAATGGAACGCGATAATTGGATGGATCCGGGCGAAGCGAAAAAATTCGGATTGATTGATGGTATTTTGGAACGTAAATAATTCTGCAGGATTTGAGAGATGAGTGACGATAAAACACCAAAAACAGAAAATAATCAGCAGTTTTGCAGTTTTTGTGGCAAAGCGGTTTATGAAGTAAAAAAATTGGTTAGTGGGCGTAACGTCTGTATTTGCGATGAATGTATTAATCTGTGTAATGATATTATGGCGGATGATAATCGTCGTGAAATTAGCAAGGATGTGGCAAAGTTGCCAACCCCATCCCAAATTTATAACTTCTTGAACGAATACATTATTGGTCAAGATACTGCAAAACGTACTTTGGCGGTGGCGGTTTATAATCACTTTAAACGTCATACGGTGGCGGCATCTTCTGATGTGGAAATTCAAAAATCTAATGTGTTGTTGATTGGGTCAACGGGTACGGGTAAAACGCTGTTTGCTCAAACTTTGGCACGTATCTTGGATGTGCCATTTGCGATTGCGGATGCAACCACTTTGACCGAGGCCGGATATGTTGGTGATGATGTTGAAAGTGTTTTGACACGTTTGTTGCAAAATGCAAATTTTGATGTGGAACGTGCCAGCCGTGGTATTATTTATATCGACGAAATTGATAAGATTTCACGTAAATCTGAAAATCCATCTTTGACACGAGATGTATCGGGTGAGGGTGTTCAACAGGCATTGTTGAAATTAATAGAAGGTACCGTTGCAAATGTTCCGGCCGGTGGGGCGGGGCGTAAGCATCCGGGTGAAGCGACCGTTCAGTTGGATACCAGCAAAATTTTATTTATCTGTGGTGGTGCATTTGATGGATTGAATAAAATTATTGGCAATCGTACATGTGAACGTCGTGGAATTGGGTTTGGTGCACATGTGGAATCGGCCGAAGAACGCAAAAATAAGAATTTCTTGGCAGATGTTGAACCAGAAGATTTGGTAAAATTTGGAATCATTCCAGAATTGATTGGTCGTTTGCCGGTTATTACAACATTGCAAGAATTGGACGAAGACGCATTGGTTAAGATTTTGACAGAGCCAAAAAATGCTGTTGTTAAACAATTTGCTGCTATGTTGGGTATGGATGATGTTAAATTGAATATTACCGATGATGGTTTGCGTGCAATTGCAAAGATGGCTGTGGCACGTAAGACCGGTGCACGTGGATTGCGTAGTATTTTGGAACGTATCTTGATGCAACCTATGTTTGATGCACCAGATAAAGAAGATTTAGCAGAAATTGTTATTGATGCGGATGTCGTAGATGGTAAAAAGGCGCCCGTTGAGATATTAAAGGAAGCTAAAAAGGCCGCATAAAGGAAAAACCCGCATTCGCGGGTTTTTTAATGTGCGTATAGGTGTAATATTATGCTGGCTATAAACAATATTGTGATGATGCTTAATATAATTTTTTGTGTTTTATGACTAGATTTATTGTGGCATGTATCGCATGTGCATTTACAATCACGTACAATTAGATACCATGAAGTAATTAGCATAATGCCAGATAATATGAATAGCCACGGTTCAGCCCAGTGGGGTAATATGTGAAAATGGGCGGCGTCGGGTGCAATTAGTCCGACTATTGCCATTAATATTGGTAGGCCACAGCAGAATATGTGTGGTGCAATTGTTGCGATAATTCCAATTTTAATTGCACGATTTTTCATTTCCATCCTCTTTTATTTGTGGGTTGATTATAAACTTTTTTTTATCTTTGTAAAATAATTAATATTGTTGACATTGTTCTTATTTGTGTTAACTTTGATTAAGCTATGTTTAAGAAGAAAGCTATTAAAATTTCATCATCATATTCATTTCAGGATAATGCGCCTGTTTATCTGTTTTCCAATGAAAATATTACGGATCAATTGCGTGTTTTAGGTGATTTTGGTGGTAAACGTGTTTTGAGTGTCGGCGCATCGGGGGATCATGCATTTGGTGCATATATGGCGGGGGCGGCGCATGTAGATACATTTGATATTAATTCGTTGCAACGTGCGGTTATGGATTTGAAAACCATAATGGTGCATCATGTGTCGTATGAAAATTTTATGGATTTCTTTTTTGATTCACGTCAATTTTTTAATATGCGTATTTTATCACAGATTGAAGCCAAAATCCCAAACAATGTACAACGTATGTTAAATGATTATAAGTTACGTGGTAAAAATGTCTTTAAATATGAAGCAGGGCAGAATGCATCATATTCAACGGCGAATATTCCATATCTTATGAATAAAAAAAGTTATATGAATTTGCGTAGAGTTTTGCCACGTAGAATTCCATTTGTTCATACCGATATGCGTGATATTAAATCGCCTTTTCCCGATGTGACGGGGGCGCCGGGGGCCAAGTATGATGTGATATTATTGTCGAATATATATGATTATGTTGTTCCGTCATCTGGTGTGTTGGCCCAAGAAGAAAATATGAAATATTTTTATCATGAAATATTAGATCCAATGGCACGTCGTTTGTTGGTGCGTGATGGTGGGTGTATAGTGTTTCGGTATATGTGGGCGTCATCACCGGTGGCGTGGCGGAACTATATAGATATGGTCGTATCAAATATGATTGGAAATTCCGCATTAAAGCCATACAAACATACAATACATATTCGATCGTTTCCATCAAATCAGAAAGGTTGCGATTGGGATAGTGTGTTATTCTTAAAGCAGCGATAATCAGATTTGGCATCCCCAGCAGGACTTGAACCTGCATCTAATTCTTAGGAGGAACTTGTTCTATCCGGTTGAACTATGGGGACACAGTGTGCGTTATTGTATATCAAAAAGCACAGAATATCAATGTATTTTATATGTATAGTTGACAAAAGTCGCTTGCGTGCTATATGTTATACGGATAAGAGGATATAAAATGGCAAAAAATACAGTATCATATGAAGCGTTGCTGGTCGATGGGGCTGAATTGACTGGTGTTAAGGTCGATCTGTTTGATTTACCATACGATAAAATGGTAAATGGTGTGCGTTTAATGATAACCGAAGACGTTTTTATGAATGCGTCAAAAGGTCAGCAATGGCCTGATTTTACTAATGTTGATATAGTTGGTGGGTTGGATTGTTGTAAATTTAAAATTATGCCAACTACTGTTTTGCCGGCGACATTTGCATGGCTGGATTGTCAACATGCGATTGGTAGTTTAGATGTCTTGATGGGAAAAATTCCAGAAACCTGTGAAGAAATACATGTTCGACACGCTTTGTTTAATAATATTAAAAATAACAAAGATGGTGCTTTGGATGAAGCGCGTGCGTTTGTTGAGATGTATCCAGATGTGGAAGTGTTGGATGGTGATAATAGTTTGGCGGATTTGTTGCGTGAAATAGATAAGAAGCAGGTCGTGGCACAATCCGTTGCAACGGTTGCAGAGGTTAAGCAAGTTGAAGTTGTAGAGCCAAAAACAGATGAATGGTATAGTGCCGAAGAGTTGATTTCGTTTTGTCGCAGTGCGTCCAAGGAATTGGGTACTTTGTCGGATGATGTTTTGGGGCGTTTGGTTCAAACTGCGCGTTCACAGAAGGCGAATTTGAAATTGCGTTCCGCAACAAAAAAACGTGAAGATGGTGCAGATATCGTTTGTGTGCATCGTGATGACGCAATGCGTGTTGTTGAACATGTTGTCGAATCTGTGGCGGATGTTCAGAAACGGGCAGATGCGAAAAAGAAGGCGTCTAAAAAGTCGGGTGGTAAAAAGGCGCAAGTAAAAGAGGAAGATGCGGTTGTACCCAAGAAATATTATCATAATGGCACAGAAGTCAAAGTTGCCAAAATTAAAAAATATATTTCTAAATCGACATGGCGTGATTTGTGTGCGCATTGTAATAAAAATGTTGCTGATTTGTTAAAAATCTTGAACGATATTAATGACGTTAATGTTGTACCACGGTATTTGGGCAATACGTTGGGTGTAGTGTTGTATGTTAAAGATAATTTGGTTCATTCTGCCCCGACTTTGACATTCAAAGAAGGTAAATGTTTGTCGCAAAGTTTTGGGACCTTGAATGACAGGCCACGTTTGGTCTGGGGAATTGCGGGTAATGTCTTGGTGGCACAGAAATTGTTCCCAGAACACGAAGGCAAAAGACGTATGGAATATAATAATTATTGCAGTGGTTTGAAAATTGATTTGAAAACATTGGATTGGTCGAAATATTTGTTGGTGTCGGAATTGATAAAGGAACTGTCCGATGGTCGTGGTATAGATGGCGAAGAAGATAATGTGGCAGCAACCGAATTGAACGGCGATGTTGTGGCAGAAGTACCGGTCCAACAGGAATGTGTTGCGGATGTGTTGCCGTCTGTTCCAAAGATTTCTGATGATGGCAAATCTGATACGTCCGATGATGTTTCGGATGGGAAGCTAGATGATGGTACGGGTGATGGTTTGCCACCATCGGGTGGTGATACCGGTGGCGGTACCTGTGAAAAAAGCAGAGCGCGTCGTCCACGTATAGTCCGTACAGTAAGCACTTATGTGCCGCCACGTAATACAAAAAGACCGTCAACCAATTCCACGGTGTCGGTTGAAGTCGTCGGTATGAACAGGGGGGCGGAACCTGTTGTTAATGTTGCAACCAAAGGTTTGGGCGCCAAATCAGATGCCGTGATTGATTCGGATATGCAATCAAATGGCGAAGTTGGGGCAAAAGCTGCATGGCAACAAGTATATTCCTTGTCGCGTGATTATGAAAAACATTTGTTGTCATTGGATGAGCAAAAACGTATGTTGCTGGGGGTAATGGCCAAAGAAACCAAAGCGGGTGTTTTGTTGATGCTGTCTAAGAAATTGCAAAGAGTTTTGGTGCAAATGAAACGTTGCGAAGATTTAATCGAGGAAATGCAGGATATTAATACAGCGCTGCATAAGTTGTATCAAGGTATGCATCGGAAAAGATAATGTGTATAAACGGGGGTGACCCCCGTTTTTTTTATGTGCTAAAATTCCGGTGAAAAAATATTGCAAGGTTTCACTTTGACCTGTATAATGCCAAAGCAAAATTTATGGATTCAGGAAATGGGAAGCAGATTAATTGGATATGGTTCATATTTGCCGGAACGTGTTGTGACAAATGCGGATATAGAACGTATGACTGACACAAGTGATGAATGGATTGTGACACGTACGGGTATTCGTCAGCGGCACTTTGCACGTGATGATGAAACGGTGGTTGATATGGCGACCATTGCCGCCCAGCGTGCATTAGATAATGCCGGATTGACGATTGATGATATTGATTTGATTATTGTTTCAAATGTGACCGCAGAATTGGATTTTCCATCCGTGGCGGTTCAGGTTTCTGGCCGTTTGGGTGCAACAAATAATATGCCCGCATTTGATGTGCGTGGTGCGTGTACTGGATTTATATATGCATTGCATTGTGCACGTGCGTTTTTTACGGCGGGGATGCATCGTCGGGTTATGTTGATTGGTGCGGAAAAAATGACGCGTTTTGTCGATATGGCGGATAGGTCGACGGCTGTATTGTTTGGTGATGGTGCCGGTGCAATGATTTTTGAACATTCTACGTCTAGTTATTCGGGAATAATTGATACGGTTATTATGTCCGATGGAAAATCTTTTGAGTGCTTGCATGGGACGGAAGACCATAGAATTCAGATGAATGGGCCGGAAACATATAAACGTGCCGTTAAATGTATGCCAGATGCGGCAAGATATATAATGGAACATGCCGGAATAACGGCGGATAATGTTGACTGGATTGTTCCGCATCAGGCAAATTTGCGTATCATAAACAGTTGTGCGGAAATTTTACAGTTTCCTTTGGAAAAAATTTTGGTTACTGTGGATAAACATGCGAATACTAGTGGGGCGTCGGGTGTCTTGGCGTTGGCATATGCGCTGGATAGTGGGATTATTAAACGGGGACAATTAATTTTGTATCCAGCATTTGGAAGCGGCTTGACATGGGGTGCTGCTTTGATAAGAATATAGATAAATAAAATAGATATGGGGGTATAAAATGGCAACGGTTACAAGAAGTGATTTTGCAAATAGATTGCGTGAACGTTTCGGGTTAACGACGGCGGATGCGTATAAAATGGTTGATGTTGTGTTTGATGAAATTCGTGATGCTTTGGCAAATGGGGAAGAGGTTAAGTTTGCCGGTTTTGGCAGTTTTAAAATTTTGGAAAAGAATGCACGTATGGGACGAAATCCAAAAACAGGTGAAAGTGCATTGATTTCTGCGCGTCGTGTTGCGACATTTCGTCCAAGTAATGAATTTCGTGAAAGGGTTGCAAAAAAACAATAAAAAATGCCCGATTGGGCATTTTTTATTGATGTGTCATTGGTTTTTCACGCATGTGGCATTGTTGGTCACACATTTGACCAAAATCACCCATGCTGGTGTTTGTGCTGTTTAATATGCTTATAATGCTGCGAAATGATGGATAGTGGCCATTGACTCGTTTTGATTTGTTAAATACTGTGGCATCCAATCCGGATATAATTGCCAATCGTGATGTGGATATTTTTTTACTATGTGCTAATTCGTCGATTACACACCATACGTCTTCGTGGTTTAGCATGTTGTGGGCCTCCTATTAAATTTGTGTGTTTTGTACGTTGTTATATTATGCATAAAATCCTATTGTTGTGCAAGCGCAAATATTAGGATAAAAATCCGAAATCGCCTTAAAAACCTATGCTTTATTCGTGTAATAGTAGAATATCTTTGTTGTGTCGTGTGTAATAAGCGAATCGGTAAATAGCTTTTGTTTGACCGGTGTTTGTAAAATTATTGTGTTGGATTGTTTAAAAAATTTAATGTTTTTAATCAATATATTTATCGATTGAATTATTATAGCAATATTAGTTGTTGTGGGAGGGTGGTTGACAATAAATTTGTTTGTGTTATGTTTGCTGTATGACAGATAAAGATGAAGTAATTTTGATGTCCGCAGGTAATAATACGGATAAGCGCAGTTTTGCCCAACGTTTTCGTGAACGCTTGGTGTATCCTTTTCATAAAAAACGTTTTTATGCCCAATGGGAAAATGCGCCAATGGAGATGCGTTTTCGTTTGACAAACAAATGTAATGAAAACTGTATGCGCTGTTTTGAATGTTCGGGGCCTGATAATCCGTTAAATATTGTTCCGGATGATGATATTTCGTTTTATGTCAACGGTGGTGCGAATGTGTTTTCCGGTCTGTATATGACGGGTGGTGAATGGTCTTTGATATATGATGTGCATCCGCACTATTTACGTGAAATATTTGATAAATTGAATTTTGCAAAGTCCAAAGAATACGTGATACAAACGAATGCACGATGGATAAATGGGGTGCATAGTAATGAAATTCTTGGTGATATAAAATACATTCAATCTAAACTAAAGTTGCAAAAACGGTTATTGAAGTTGGATATGTCTGTGGACAGATATCGTAGTGATAAAAGTATTGAATGTGTACGAGATGTTATTTGTGCGATTGCGTCCGACAGAAAATTTGATAATACTAAAATTCGTCTGATGTCGTGTGCGTTGGATGCCAAAATGGCAAATGAACGGGTTTTAATTCCGGAATTTTTTGCTAAACATGGTATAGAATTGAAATTTGAAAATCGATCATGGATTAATCCTTATTCCCAAGTATGTTATGCAAATAATATACGTATTGTAATTCATGAAGAAGGCCCCACAATGTGTATTGGGCGTGCAAAACAAAATAACATAGGTTATAAAATTTATTACCCGCAATTACAGTGTGGCGGTTTGCAACCGGAACGTACTTTGATGGAATTGTCGTTGCGTGAAGATGGTATGATAAAATGGCATAATTGGTACGATTGGGGTATTATGGTGCCGTATAAAGATAAAGACGGACAATATAAGCCGTTATCACAAATTCGTGCAGAATTGGTTGATATGGTGTGGGCACGGCTGTTGCGTTATAATATAAAAAATGCTTTTTTGAATTTATTGCCAATATATGGTGCAATTCGCCAAATTTATATCGCTAAGCAAATCAAAAAAACGTATGAAGAAAACATAAAGCAGTTTGTGTATCATGCTACCCCGATAAAAGAGTTGTAATTGTTTGTATTTATGCATGTTGATCAGACCAAAATAAAAATCCCCAAAAAGGGGATTTTAATTCTGGTGGCCCTGGTCGGACTGTATAATTCCCTCGGCATGAATGCCTGCGGGGCAACCGTGACGATTTCGCGGTACGATGTTTGCGAAATCTACTTGTTGTCCCATTGGGTATATGTTGTTGGTTGGGCCCCTTTCACTTCGCATACGCTACGTTCCGAACCGGTCGGTTCTTCGTCCAACCAGACCAAAATAAAAATCCCCAAAAAGGGGATTTTAATTCTGGTGGCCCTGGTCGGACTCGAACCGACACTCCTTGCAGAACTTGATTTTGAGTCAAGCGCGTCTACCAATTCCGCCACGGGGCCGTGGCATTGAAAACCAATTATGCGGCTTTCTTTGCTTCAACTTTTTTGACCAAGCGTGCGCTGCGGTTTGCTTTGTGTGCAGGTTTTTTCGCAGGTGCTTCTGGTTTCCCAGCTTTCTTTTCAATGGCTTTTTTAATTGCAGCCATTTCTTCGGTCAAACGTGATACAGGTTTTGACATTACATATGCGTCCAAACCACCGTGTTTGGTCAATGTACGCAGACCAGCGGTTGAAATGCGCAATGAAAAATCACGTCCCAAAATATCACTGTGGAACTTTAATGTTTGTAGATTTGGCAAGAACGTACGTTTTGTACGACGATGAGAGTGGGATACGTTCATCCCAACTTCTGTTTTCTTACCTGTAACTTTACATACACGTGGCATAATAGTTTTACCTTTATTAATAGCGAACGCTAATTTATAACAAAAATATATAAAAGTCAAGCATTGTTTTTATATTTTTTGTTTTTTAATTTTTATGCGATGGTTTTATCAGGTCTGATATGACTTTGACCGGTGTAAATGTGGTTAATGGCGTTTCCACAAATACGGTGTTCCAATTAGCCATTGCGCCATTCCACAGACCGGGACGTTCCATTGCGCGCAGTGGGCGGCCACCGCTGCTTTTTTTGGAAATAAAGCCCGCGCGTTCGTCGATAAAGTTTAATAAATTAAAACGGTTTCCCATATAATCGCGTGGCATACATACTATGTCTGTGGGGCTGAAAAATTCGCCACGTTTTAATATGTCTATGTTGTCGGGGGCAATTTGTGCGGGTTCTACGATTTGCAATCCCAACAATCCATTTTTGTCGCGTACCCAAAATGGGCCACCGCCCGGTTCGCCGGTGTTTTTAATGATGCCACATATGCGTAGTGGTCGATTAAGAATGTCACGGACATTTGTGTCAGCGTTTGTTTTTATGCCCAATGTGGTATCGATGAAGTTGCGAATTTCGTTTGTGTCCGCCGTGTCATTGTCCAGCGCACGCATGTAATCAAAAATTTGCGTTTGGATTTGCATTGCCAATCCCGCCAAGGCGCGTTTGTGATAAATCGTGTCTGCACGTGCCGATTCGGGGCATACGTTATCGATGTTTTTGATAAATATAATATCTGCATCAATATTGTTCAGGTTTGCAATTAATGCGCCGTGACCTGCGGGACGGAATAATAATTTGCCGTCATCTGTTCTGAAGGGGGTGTTGTCCAAATTCACCGCGATTGTATCGGTCGATGGCTGTTGCGTGGACATTGTGATATTGTATTTTACCGATAAAGCCGATTCGTATTGTGGGATAATTTCGGCCAAATGCGTGTTAAATCCATCTATGTGTTCGGGTGATACGGTAAAGTGTATATTGACCATGTCATTGGATTTTGCGTATTGTGCGCCTTCGATTAAATGTTCGGCCAATGCGGTACGGTTAAAGCCGTCGTATTTGTGGAATTGTAATAATGCTTTTGGCAGGTTGCCATAGTTTATACCGGCGTCCGTTACCAAGTGTTTGATTATATCCATGTTTGATGGGTTTTCGGGCAGGGTGGCACGCAAATCATCGTAAAATGCGAATTGTTCCAGATTTTCCAATACCAATTGGGTGGTTTTATTCATTTCGCCGGTTGTCATATATTCAAACAGGTCTTTGAACATTCGTGTGGCCGCGCCGGATGCGGGGACGAACTTTACAATATTGTATTTGTCTTGATTGCGTGTGTAATGTTCAACCCAGTTGTTGTCCAACATAGGTCTGATGCCGTGGTTGATTGTGGCGGCGGATTCTATGTCAGAATATGGAAAGCCGGTTTCAAAATCGCGCAGTTGACGATTTACAATGTCCAAGGTTAATTCGTGATTTTCAATTTGTTTGATATCAGATTCAGAAAAGTATGACATGGGAAAATCCTTTGGTATATGTCACTTGGTTTTATCTTATTATAATTTAGACGGCACTGCAAGGAATCCTTTGGTATTCGTTCCTGTGTCTTGAAAGGCGGGTTTGTGGCACTATATATAGGTAAAAGTGAAAATTTAAGGAGTGTCAGAAATGAATCCAGATGATTTACAAGAAACGCCACAACAGGCAATTGAAAAATATACGACTGATTTTACCAAGTTGGCCGCCGATGGAAAATTAGATCCGGTTATTGGTCGTGATGAAGAAATTCGTCGCGCAATTCAGGTGTTAAGTCGTCGTACAAAAAATAACCCCGTGTTAATCGGTAATCCGGGGGTTGGTAAAACGGCTATTGTCGAAGGTTTGGCGAATCGGATTATATCGGGGGATGTGCCGGAAAACTTGTTGAAAAAGCAATTGTTGTCTTTGGATATGGGGGCATTGATGGCGGGGGCGTCTTTCCGTGGCCAATTCGAAGGACGATTAAAGGCGATTTTAAAGGCCGTCAAAGATGCAGACGGTAAAATTGTTCTGTTTATTGATGAATTGCATACTTTGGTTGGTGCCGGTAAAGGCGAAGGCAGTATGGATGCCGCCAATTTGTTAAAACCGATGTTGGCGCGTGGCGAATTGCATTGCTTGGGTGCGACTACGTTGGATGAATATCGTCAATATATTGAAAAAGATCCTGCGCTGGCGCGTCGTTTTCAGCCCGTTTATGTTGATGAGCCGACAGTTGATGATACCGTTTCGATTTTGCGTGGATTAAAAGAAAAATACGAAGGTCACCATGGTGTGCGAATCGCGGATGCGGCGTTGGTGACGGCGGTAAAGTTGTCTAACCGTTATATTACAGACAGATTTTTGCCCGATAAAGCAATTGATTTGATTGATGAAGCGGCGGCGCGTGTGCGCATTGAAATTGCATCAAAGCCAGAACGTTTGGATGAAGTCGACAGGCATTTAATGCAATTGAAAATAGAACAACAGGCATTGAAAAAAGAAAAAGATGATGAATCCAAAAAACGCTTAAAAGATTTGGAAAATATTATCGCCGGTGTTGAAGCAGAATCAAAAAAGTTAACCGCCGATTGGCAGGCAGAACAGCAAAAAATGCGTGGACTGTCCGATGCAATGGCGGCATTGGATGCGGCCAAGGCGGAAGTTGCAACTGCTATGCGAAATGGTGATTACGAAAAGGCGTCTGCATTGCAATATGGTAAAATTCCACAATTGGAAGATGATATTCGTGCTATGAACGAAAACGCGCGTGAATATAAAACGGTGTTGCCGGAACATATTGCCGCAGTTGTTAGTAAATGGACAGGCGTGCCCGCCGACCGATTGAACGCAGAAGAGCAATCAAAATTGTTGAATATAGAAGATGCGTTGCGTAAACGTGTTGTTGGCCAAGATAATGCATTGGGTGTGGTGGCGCGTGCAATTCGTCGTTCCCGTGCGGGGTTAAGTGATCCACGTCGCCCATCGGGCAGTTTTATGTTCTTGGGGCCAACCGGTGTTGGTAAAACCGAAGTGGCCAAAGCGTTGGCGGAATATCTGTTCAATGATGATATGGCAATGACACGAATTGATATGAGTGAATATATGGAACCGCATTCTGTATCCCGTTTAATCGGCAGTCCCCCGGGGTATGTCGGATATGAACAGGGCGGGGTGTTAACCGAATCTGTTCGTCGTCGGCCATATCAAGTATTGTTGTTCGATGAAATCGAAAAGGCGAATCCGGATATATTCAATGTCTTTTTGCAGATATTGGATGATGGGCGTTTGACAGATGGCCAAGGTCATGTGGTGAACTTTACGAACACTATCATTATCATGACCAGTAATTTGCCCGATATGGATGCGGTAAAGAAACATTTCAGACCCGAATTTATTAATCGTGTTGATGATATTGTGTTCTTTAACCCGTTGGGCAAGGATGTTATGGCCGATATAGTCAAGATTCAATTGGCCGGTTTGAAAAAACGTCTGGCGGAACGTCGTATCGGTATCAATATAACGGATAAAGCCATTAAATGGTTGGGGGATAATGGCTATGATGCTGTATTTGGCGCGCGCCCATTGAAACGCTTAATCACAACCGCCGTAGAAGATAAAGTTGCAGATTTGATTTTGTCTGATGGCGTTGGTGAAGGTGGGACGGTATATGTTGATGTCAAAGGTAAAGAGTTGACCGTTGGATAATAAAAAATGTCGCCAAATGGCGACATTTTTTGTGCGTTGTGTTTTATTGAAAACAATGTTGTAGAAATAAATATAGTTGTGTGTTATAATATGTGTGTTGTCGGGTGTTTCGACAATGGGGTGTGAGAACCTCTGCCACAGTGTCCGAATCGTTCGGATAAAACCTTCTGACCATTGGTCAGGAGGGTCGCTAAATATATTGAATAAGTGACACGATTCTGTGGATTGTTCTCAACCTCCTGGCCACCTGAATTTGGTGGTTTTTTGTTTGGAGGTATTATGCGTTCGTTTGTGCTGATTTTGTCGATTGTTTTGTACGGTATGCCCGTGTTGGCGGCTGCGCCTGCGCAACGTCGTGCCGTTGGGGTGGCGCGTGCGGCACGAACGACGTCGGTTGCGACGCGTGGGACATCGCGCGCAAGTACTGCGACATCGGCACAATCTGTGTCGGCGCCGTCTGTGGTGGCGCGCGCGGGGGCCAAACAAAGTGTTGTTGGGACCGGTACAAAAGTTGCCGCGGCGGTCGTAAATCCTGTGTCTGGCAGTGAGTGTGGTGTTAAATTTAATGGTTGTATGGATTCGTTTTGTATGCTGGATAATATCAGTGGTGGTCGTTGTATATGCAGTAACAAAAAATCAGAATTGGATGAAATTTTAACTGAAATTGAACGATTGGACGCACAATCATATCGTTTGGCAACGATTGGTGTGGATCAATTGCAAATGGGCGAACATGCGGATCAGGCCGTTGCAAATGTGAACAAAGCCACGGGCGCAACGCGTGATGTGCAGACGCGTGGAAAATTGGATTTGTCGTTGTGGGACACCCAGACGGACAGTGGTGATGGTGCGGATTTTTCGACGTCTGGGATAATAGATAAAACCGGGGCGGAATTATATAATTCTGCGGTGGAAGTTTGTGCGGCCCGTATGCCCGAATGTGCCACAAATATAGATTCGTTAAAATTGATATATAATCAGTATATTAAATCGGATTGTATGGCATATGAAAACGCATTAAAGAAACAAAAAGCGGCCGCCGATAAAAAGATGGCGACCGCGCAAAGTGCAATGCGTATCGCGGCTTTGGATAAAATTCATCAGGCCAATAAATACGATTTGGGGCAATGTACAATTGAATTTACCGAATGTATGAAAACAACGGCGGAATGCGGTGCGGATTTTTCAAAATGTGCAACAATGTCTGCTTTGGATTCCACCAACAGCATGGAAAAGTCAACCGCCAAACCAAAGATTCATGGAATTAAAACGGGCGTTGCGGTAATTGAAATTCAAGCGACGACGTATGATGCTTTGTTTGCGAAAAAGCCATTGTGTGACACGATTTTGAAATCGTGCGATGCGGTTGCGGATAAAGTTTGGGATGCGTTTTTGCGTGCCAATGCGCCACAAATAAAAAATGCCGAATTAATTGCGGAAAATACGATGCGTCAAGAATGTATTGGGCGTATATCGGATTGCTTTGCCAAAGGGTGTAAAGATAATATTGACCCAAAAGATCCCGATGGTTCGTATGATATGTGTTTAACCCGTCCGGAAACAATGCTGTCGGTTTGTAAAGTGCCGTTAAATTCGTGTGGTGTTGATGCGTCGAATGTTGAATTGGCGGTTGCGTCACCAATATGGAACTTTGTTGTTGACCGTTTGGCATCAATGCGCGTTGATTCATGCACTAAACAGGTTAAAGAGTGTTTGACCGGTGAAGGCAACTGTGGTGAAAATTATGCGAATTGTGTTGGGTTGGATACGGATACGATTGTTCGTATGTGCCCATATGATA
This sequence comes from Candidatus Enterousia sp., assembly GCA_045654485.1. Lineage (GTDB taxonomy): Bacteria > Pseudomonadota > Alphaproteobacteria > Rs-D84 > Rs-D84 > Enterousia. Next base: position 63,160 of record JAZONN010000023.1, read on the forward strand.
AATTGGTCGGATGCCAAGAAAGATATCGTGATATCGATATTCACGGTGATGAAGTGTATGATGAATTGGCGACGATGGTTCGTGGTTTGATGATTAATATAGACAATGAAATGTTAACGCATTGCCAAAAAGCATTGGATGAATCTATGTTGCGCGTATGTGGTGCGACGGATAATTGTGATGCGGTCGTGTTTGGTGGTAATGCCGATTTGGGCGCAGGATCTTTGGATTATGGGATTTGTAATATTTATGCCAATGATGACGGTGGTTTGGTGTTGGATGAAGGTGTGTGTCGTGCAGATGCGTCCATGGTGACAGATGGTGAATTGGGGTATAAGGGAACGCCGGTGCCAATGGTGGGAATGATAAGTGGGCAGATATATTGGGGGATGATTGAACATGATGACAAAGGGCATTTGACGGATGCGCAGACATTTTTAGATATGATTGCGGATGATGAAGTTAAAATGTCAGAGAAACAGCAACAGCGTATATCGAAAGAAATAAATGCATTGCAACATAATGTTGATAGCGCAATAACAATGGTTGAATCCGATACAACGGTTCAATATTGTATGACGGGGCGTTTGGTTCCTGGGGCAAAAATATTTGAAGGTCAAACACCGCGTTTTCCCGAATTAACAAAATCGGTTCGTAAATTAATTGCGTCGCATGCATTAAAAACGGCGAAGGATAATTATGGAAAAAAATACGATGAAATAACCACCCAAATGTTGCAAGATCAGGCGACTATAGCGGAACGTTATGCCCAGATAGAGGGTAAAAATGCGCGTGATGCCCATCGTGAAATGGCGCGAAAATCATGTATTGCATTGGCGCCAATGTCTGCGGTGCCACGCAGTGCCGAACCGCCAAAAAATATGTGGGGAACTGTGATTGTTGTGGCGGCTATTGTGATTGCGGTTGTTGTGGTGTCTGTTGTCACTTTTGGGGCGGGGGCTGCGCCGGCGGGGGGGGCGGGGGCTACGGGGATCAGTGCTCTTCTTTCCTCTGCGGCATCGGCGACAGTAGGGGCGGCGGCGGCGTCTGCGGCAACGGCGGCGGGGGCGGCGGCATCTGCATCTGTAATTGCGGCAGGTGGGTCGACAATTGCAGCGTTTTCGGCTATGATGTCTGCTGGGATGACTGCTGGGATGGTGGCTGGATATGCTACTGTGGCTGCGGGGGCGATTGTGGGTGCGGGATTGGCGGCTGGTGGTGTTGCCGGGGCGGTTGCGATGGGACGTGCAGCCAATACTTCGGTAAATGACGCGCCGCGTTTTTACACCGAAGCCGATTTGAAAGGTACATATGAATTAAAGCAATGGAATTATCGTGAAACGGTTGAAACAAAGTTTGATGTGGATACATTTGTGTGTGAAAAATGTGTCACAACACAAAATTGTTCCGATCCACGTAATCCTATGTTCGGGAACAAGAATTGTAAAAAGTGGGGCAAAAAGAAAACAACGTGTTCCGATATTCAATTCTGATAAAAATGTCGCCGTGTGGCGACATTTTTATTTAGATTTTGTACGGGACAATATGCTTAATAATGCGCATATAGTATCCGACCATATAGATGGTTCGTTTAGCATACGTTCTTCGCGTATGGTCGCATATGCCAATTTGTCGTTGATGTAACGTTGGCTTTCTGAAATGCTGGCGTCCATTGGTGGACAAATATCTATTGAACGAAGATTTTGCATGATAATCCTTTGTTTTGTGCCGATTCGTTTCGTGGATTATACCACTTCTGTCACAGCACGCAAGGCCCCGTCACGTGATAATTGAACAACACGGATTTTTTTCTTCATTTCTGAAATAAGGTCGGCCCGATCGTATGCCGGTTGGGTGTGTAATATGCGGTCGGCAAATGCAGCATAGGCGGCTTCGGCACTTTCGGCGTGGATTGTGGTATAAAAATGTTCGTGGCCCGTGCCCAGCATTTCCCATAAAACGGATGCGTTGTCGGTTGATATTTCACCGCCTATAATCACGTCTGGGGTCATACGAACAACCAAATCCAATAGACGTGCATAATTAAAGTCGTTTGTTTGTTCTGTTCGTGATAAAACAAAGTGAACCCGATTCGCCTGTGGGACACGGATTTCACGTGCGTCTTCGACCGTGATGACACGACTGTTTTTATCAATCAATGTCAGCATATGATTTAAAAACGTTGTTTTTCCTGTTGCGGTTGCGCCGCTTATTAAAATAGGACTGCCGTCATTGATGGCGGTCATTAAACGTTCGTATGGGTCGTCGGGACGTTCTTTTAATCTTGGGTTTACTTTTAATAATTCTTGGCCGCGTTTTAGGTGATAGTTTTCAAAACTTGTGCTGGGGGCGCCACCACCACGTATATTCATTGCCACGCCACCCGTTACATCGTTTTCGTCGTATTGTACGTTTGGGCCGGCAATGGCGGTAAAACGATGATTGCCGGGTAATGTTGCGTAAACCACCGGTATGCCATGAACCGGATTAAATGGGCGTTCATAGATGTTGGCCACAGTATGTATTAAATCGACCAAATATTGTTTGCTTAAATTTTCGGCCTTGTATGAAACCCAAGGAATACGTGCGCCGTGTAGGCGCATCCATACTTCGCCGGCGTGATTTATGGCGATTTCTTCTACGAACGAAGGTTTGTAGAATTCTTCCAGTGGTTTTAATAAAGATTCAAGTACGATGTTTGCCATTGTGTTGATTTTATCATAAATCCTGACTTGAATCAAAATAGTTTATTTGTTAGAATAAAAAAAAAGAGAGAAAGAATATGAAAAGAATGTGTTTGTTTATGTTGCTGGGTGGATTGGTTATGGCGGGTTGTACCAATGGTGTAGATGCGCCGTATAATCAGCAAGATTTTGCCCAAGGTGGTGAAGATGCGCCACTTTACAATGAACGGACAAGTGCTTTTTTGCAATCTGATAATCAATATTCTAATATCGATTCGTATAAACCAAAAACTGATGCGGAAAAAGAACAAAACAGTAACCGTTGGAATACATCCCGTATGGAAACCAGATGGCAAGAATACAAGGGTGCAATGGTTCGTGTTCAGATTTTGTTGGGGAATACCGATTTGCGTGAAATGCGGTTGCGTTTGATGCAAAATGCCGATGGTATGGATATTGATGGGGATTCGCGTACTATTTTGGCGGCGGTTGCAGATTTTGAAATGAAGCGTGTGTGTGGACGTAATGCGGATAGTATTGTGATGGTTTATGATCGGCCATCATTTGATGTGATGCGTCCAACGCCTTATTTTGATTATAGAATCGAAGCCGAAGGCGCAACTATGCGTGAATATGGTTTTAGATGCGTGTATAACAATTAACAAGAAAACAAGAAAGGGGAAAAAATGAAAAAGTTAGTATCTGTTGTTGGTGTGTTGGCGGCTTTGGGCTTGGCGGCATGTGATAAAAACGAAGTTGCAAAAGCGGGCGATACAGTTGTAATAAACTTTGCAGGATTTTTGGACGGTGTTCAATTCCCAGGTGGTACGGCAGAAAACTTCCCATTGGAATTGGGTAGCGGTCAATTCGTTCCTGGTTTTGAAGATCAGGTTATTGGTATGGCCGAAGGTGAAGAACGTGATGTTAATATCACTTTCCCAGAAGAATATGTTCCAGAATTGGCGGGTAAATCTGTTGTTTTCAAAGTGACATTGGTTGATATTGTTGAAAAATAATATTGCAATATTTAATTAAAACGGGGCGTTGCCCCGTTTTTTTTGTTGTATCTTTTTTTTAAGTTTTTACATTACGAAATCTTCGCCAAGGTAAACTTTTTTAACCATTTCGTCTTGGACGATTTCGGGGGTTGTGCCGTGTTTTAATATTTTCCCGTCGTGTAAAACATAACTGCGGTCGGTGATGCCCAATGTTTCACGTACGTTGTGGTCTGTAATAATTACGCCTAGGCCACGGTTTTTTAATTGTGATACTAAACTGCGGATTTCATTAACTGCAATTGGGTCGATGCCAGCAAATGGTTCGTCCAATAATATGAATTTTGGGTCGTTTGCCAATGCACGTGCAATTTCAACACGACGACGTTCGCCACCAGATAATGCGGTTGCGGGGCTGCGACGTAGTGGTGTTATGGAAAATTCTTCAAGTAATGAATCTAATTTCTTTTTGCGCTTTTTGCGGTCTGGTTCTACTACTTCTAAGATTGCCATAATGTTTTGTTCGACAGTCAAACCACGAAAAACGCTGTTTTCTTGGGGTAAGTATCCGATATGTAGGCGGGCCCTTTGATAAAATGGCAAATGTGTTATATCTTGGGAATTTAGGAAAATTTGTCCGCCGGTTGCCGCTAATTGTCCCGTTATGCAATAGAATGCGGTTGTTTTTCCGGCGCCGTTTGGCCCCAGCAGTCCGACCGATTCGCCTTGGCGGGCGACCATGGATATGTCTTTTATAACCATACGTTTGCCGTATGTTTTGGATAAGTGTTCAATGCGTAATACAGATTGTTTCATAATTTTATCACCAATTCATCTGTTCTTATTTTGTCGCCATTGCTGGAATCAACACGCACGTTACCGTTTAGCGATATTTTTTTTTGTGCACGGTTGTATTGTCCGGTATTGGCGGTTATGTTGTCAATGATTTTTTGTCCGTTTGATATTCGACTTGTTGTGCCAGAAATTGTTTCAAGAAATATTATGTCGGGGTTATTGTATTCTTGATAGCCCGTTTTTGCTTTGATTTTAAAGGGCTCTCCGTTCTTATCGGTGCCGACAAAGGCGGCGTTGGTCATTTTGAATTGGTTGCTAACTATATCAGTCATATTAATTGCGGATATAGGGGTCCATAACAATTGTTTGGTAAATAATGAACCGGCGGTCAAAGCGGCAATCATAACCAAACCCCAACTTGTAAAAAAGAATTGCCACAAACGTTTTAGGCGTTTGTGTCGACTTACGATAATAAAATTGCGTTTGCTTGGTTGCATATGTTTAGTTTAACCTGCATATTAATAAAAAGCAATTTTTATATTTTGTTAGGCGTTTTTTTGTGTTATAATAACCCGTAAGAGAGATGAAAGCAAAATTTCTAATGTTTACTGCGGTGTTGTGCGCTATTCATGGAATGGCGGGTGCTGTGACTATCAAAAAGGCGGCGCCTGTGTCAACACAAAAGAAAGAAGTGCTGGATAATGGCTCATCTTTGTTGCCGGGGGTGTTGAATTTGGTGGGGGCTGTGCAACAATTAAATCAACAGAAAAAAGCTTTGCAGGCAGAATGCATCCCCAGCAGTAGTGATATTCAGTTTGTTAATAAAATGGTTCAAGAATGGGCCAAGACCGGCGCAAAAACAGCGGATGATGTTTTTAGTTCGTTGGGGGTTGATCCTTGTGAAGACACGGATAGTTATGAGGATACTGTTCAGGCATCAATGGGTGAATTGGATGATGATGATATCTGTTATGATGCGTATAATAGGGATGAGGATGATGGGGCTATTTGGTATGGGATGCCAAAAGCAGCAACTGCCACGTATTGTGATGATGGGATAAATGTGAAGGGGTGCGCCGAAAAATATAAAAAGACCACGTCGAATATTTATGAAGTGTTTGCGGTGGTTGGGTTTAGTGACTCGGATTATAGTGCAGAGGAGCTTACTAAATTTACTAAATTGAAAGAAAAAATGGATAAGTGTGCGCCAGCCAAGGTTAAGGCAAGACAGCGTGAGAGTATGGCGAACTTGGTTAACCAAACGTTGGGGTCTGTTGGAACAAAGACCGATACTGCAAACCTTATGCAAAGTGTAACCAGTTTGGTGGGCAGTATGGGAAGTGGTACAAATGGTGTTGTTCAATCGTTGGTGGGGGTTGCGCAAGATATGTTGATAAAAGAGTAAAGTTGAGGTGCTTTTTCTGCTTTACATGGATTGCACAAAAATCGTATAATAATAGCATATTAATAAAGAAGGAAAATTATATGAAAAATAAATCTAATGTGGCCACATGGGTTGTTACACGTATTTTGGCGTTGGCGGGCGTGGTTGCGATGGCGGCTTGCACACGTACGGAAAATGATAATGTGTTTGGGCCGGTTGTTACACCAACGGTCGATTATGTTGAATCGTTGGATGTGTATGCGGCACCGCATAAAGATTCCTTCTTGAATCAGTTGGCGATGAACTATCGTTCGTATGCGATTTATAATGCACGTACAAGTGGTTATGCAGATATGGGTGAATTGTTTGCAAACAAGGCGGTTGCAGCATTTTCAGGTGATACACCATTGCCAGAAAACTTGGAAAATTGGCCGGTTGAAAATGAACAAGAATCATTTGATTTATACACGGCGTATAATGAATTAACAACGTTGTTGCGTGATGATGGGGCGGCTTTGAATCCGGAATTGATGGCCGAAGCACAGGCAAAATTTGATTGCTGGTTATCGGCGGCGGCATCGGGTCAGGTTGCAACCGCAGAACAATGTCGCACAAGATTCAAAAAAACAATGGCGGTGTTACAGGATGCGGCCGGTGGTGTGATTGTGTCACGTACGGAAAGTAATGTTGTAACAGATGGTGATGTTGTTATCGAAACGATTACGGCGCAATCAAAACAAAAATCTATGCAATATTACCCAGAAACAAGAAATATGCGCACTATGCGTGGGGCAACATCTGCACGTGAAGGTGTGATTGTTGTTAATAATGTTAATGTACCAGAACATCTGATTAATCCTGTGCCTGTTCAGCCAATGGTGTTTAATCAGAATATTTATGGTGGAGATAAATCTGTTTCGAAAAGTTCAAGTGACAATAGTGTAAAGAATAGCGGTAATTCATTTAGTGCAAAGTGCAATGTTGAAAATTCAAATTGTAATGAGAACGCATCTAACGAACATAAATGTCAACATGGGGATGTTAATTGTCAAAATGCACCGGCGGTTGCAGTTGTTATCACGGAAAAAGAACAACCTGTGCCAACATGTCCAGAGTGTGCAGATTGCCCAACTTGTCCGGAATGCGCAACATGTGAACCAATCCCGATGATTAGTGAAGAATTGGTTACACGTGAAGAATTTATTAATATGATGATGGCGATGCGTTCTGAATTGGCAGCAATTAATTCAAGATTAGATCAGATTCAGGCCGCAGTTGGCGAAAAGACCATGATCAAAGTTCAGCAGATTCCTTTGGAGCCCAAACAGCACGTTATGGAAGAGGTGTTTGAAATCCGCTTTGATTTTAACAAGGCGCAAATTAAACCTGAATATCAAGAACTGATTCAGAAATTGGCATCTGCGACACAGGAAAATAAAAATATCAAAGTTTCTGTTGTTGGACATACGGATACATCGGGAACGCAAAATTATAACTATGCATTGGGTGGACGTCGTGCCGAAGCGGTACAAAAGATGTTAATTAAATATGGTATACCGGCCAGCCAGATTGTTGCAGTTTCTGCGGGTGAAGAAGATTTGGCCGTACCAACACCAGATAATACCCCAAATGCGGCAAACCGTCGTGTTCGTGTCGTCAAAGAAGTTCATTATACCGAAGAACAAAAACCTGTACCTATGGAAATTACTGTTGAAGAATATTCCGAAGGTAAATGTGGGGAATATGGTTGTCAATAACGAAATGTGTCGACAAAACACTTGACAAAAAGTTTTGCTTGGTGTATTGTGTCGGCGTCAGAGAGATGTTTTGAAAAGAGGCATTTGAAATGACTGATATGGTAAAGGACTTTAATGATGCGGAACAGGTGCTTAATGCACGTGCTGTGGCCGCACAAGATGCCCGTGTTCCAATGAATTTGGCAGCAATCTTTGGGAATTTGGGTATTAATTTACGCAATACGAAAACCGATAATGGTTTATAGGTTTTAATTGCGGGCCAATTTATATTTTGACCCCATGTGACGTGTGTCGCATGGGGCTCTTTGCTTTTTTTGTATGACGTGGGTTGACAAAATAGTCGTTGGATGCTATATATTTTGTGTTGATAAAGGGTTTTGATATGAAAACATTTAAAATTACAAACGTTGAATATTCTAGTTTGGGGCAAACTTTGTCTGTTGTTGAAGATAATCAGACAGGTGGTAAACAGATTATTAAACACGCCGCATTGTATCCATTGTTGGTGCCGGGGGTTGTTTTCCATGAAGCGTATGATAGACATACGGGTAAATGTCCGGTTGCAACGATTTATGAATTAACTGCAAAACCACATGTCACACTTTATGGTATCGACACAGAAGGCGAAATTAAATATTTTTATGACCGTCTGACATTTAAAGATGCTGGTTTCTTAAGGGCAAAAGTATCACAGGCGTTACGTGCACGTGATGTTTTTGTTTCTATGGATTCTGCAACCGATTTGCGTAACCTAATAGAAATTCAGCAGAAGGAATATAATAAAATTTGTGGCAGATGATAAATTGAAAAATTTATCATTTGCTGTCTTGCACGGTTGATAAAACCGTGCTATTATTTTTTCAAATGGCTTAAAATATAAAGGTAAAATAATGTCTGAAAAATTGTTTGATATGTTGCAAGAACGTGGTTTCGTTAAAGATATGACTCATCCAGAGCAGATTAAGGATTTGTTAAATAGTGATAAAAAAATAACGTTCTATTTGGGTATTGATCCAACAGCAGATAGTTTGCATATTGGACATTTCTTTGCGTTGCGTATGTTTCGTCATTTGCAAAATGCCGGTCATCGTGGAATTTTGGTTATTGGTGGGGCTACATCTTTGGTGGGGGATCCAACTGGTAAATCTGATATGCGTAAAATGTTAACCAAAGATCAGGTACAACATAATTTTGAAGAAGTTAAATCTTTGGCACGGAACTTTGTTTTGCCGGATACGGAAATCGTAAATAATGCGGATTGGATTAATAAATTTACATATGTGGATTTTATGCGTTTGGTCTGTGTGCATTTTAATGTGAACACAATGTTGGCCAGTGAAGCGTACGCACGTCGTCGTGAAAATGGTGGTTTGACGTTCTTGGAAATGGGGTATATGCCGATGCAGGCATACGATTTTGTTCATTTGCACGATGAAATGGGCTGTGTTTTGGAAATCGGGGGCAGTGACCAATGGGGTAATATCGTTGCGGGTACAGAATTGTTCCGTAAAATGAATATTGAACAAGGTAAAGAAAAATCTGAAATATATGGTTTGACATCGCCTTTGTTAATGACGGCGGATGGTAAAAAAATGGGCAAAACCGAAAAAGGTACTTTGTGGGTTGCACGTGATAAAACAACACCGTTCGATTTTTACCAATATTTTTACAATACTGCGGATGAAAATACACAACTGTTGTTGGCTTTGTTTACAGATATACCAATGGATGAAGTTAGACAGATGTGCGCAGATGATATTATTGCGGCAAAACGTAGAATGGCATTTGAAATTACCAAATTAATTCACGGTGAACAGTTGGCAAAAGAAGCGGTGGAAACGGCGGCTGCATTGTTTGCTGGTGGTGCAAATATGGATAATGTTCCAAGTGTTGAAATGGAATTGGCAGATGATATGCCGATACTTGATTTCTTGGTTGCAACGGGCTTGTTCCCATCTAAATCAGAGGCACGTCGTATGGTGGAGCAGGGCGGTGTTCAAATCGATGGTGACAAGATAACGGATATTCGTGCAACATTAAATGTGACTGATGCAGTTATGGTACAGAAAGGTAAAAAAACATTCTTGAAAGTGATAAAAAAATAATGAAGAAATTCATTGCGGTTATTTCTTTGTTGTTTTGGTTTGCTGGTCCCGTTTTGGGGGCTAGTGAACTGTCAAAAATTAATGCCCAAATTAAGCAGACGGAACAACAAAATAAAAAGTTAGAACAGCAGGTAAAAACGTCTGATAAAGAAATTTCAAAAACCAAAAAAGATTTGGTGCGTGCCGCAGATAAGGTTAGTTCACTAGAAGATCAACGTACCGCCATGGCAAAAAAAATTGCTGAATTGGATGAAAGGCGTGAAAAAATCTCGAACGAGATGGAAAAAAATCGTGGACGTATATCTGATGCGGCATCGGGGGTGTTGTTTGTGGCGGCAAATCCGGGATTTAATACCGATGATATGCGGGATTATGTTTTAATGGCATCTGTATTAACTGGTGTTGCAGATAGATTGGATACAGAAATTGAACGTGCATCAAATCAAGTTAAAGAGTTGGGGAAAATTCGTGATGCACGTGCCATCGAAAAGGAAAAGTTAGATAGAACCGCAAAAAAATATACCAAAGAAAAAAATAAATTGGATGATTTGTTGCGAACACGTAGTGCGCAAAATAAAAAATTAAAAGATCAGCATTCAGCATTGCAAAAAAAATTACGTGACTTGTCGGCACGTGCGAAGAGTATTTCTGAATTGTCCGCCGGTGTTGGAAGTTCGGAAATGTCGGCGGATTCACGTTTTTCACGTAGAAAATTGAATTTGCCAGTTCGTGGTCGTGTTGTGACACGCTTTGCAGAAAAGACGGCATTGGGGTTGGTGTCCGATGGGTGGCGGATTCGTACACGTGGGGATGCGTTGGTGATGGCACCGGCGGACGGTGTGGTGAAATTTGCGGATAGTTTCCGTGGGTTTGGAAAGGTCGTTATTATGTCGCACAAGAATGGTTATAATACGGTTATGACGAATTTGGGTAGTATTGATGTTATGCTATCGCAAGAGGTCTTGGCCGGTGAACCAATTGGTCGTATGGATTCAGATAAACCAGAAATGTATTTAGAGGTTCGTCGTGGTGATAAAGCCGTTGATCCAGCAAGGTTGTTTAAAGAGGAATAAATAAATCCCCAATTGGGGATTTTTTATCGTTGTGAATTTGTTTTAAACAACTGTTCGACGTATTGTATTTTTTCCAATTGTTCATGAATAAATGCGATTTTATTTAAGTTGTTTATGATACCTTTTTCGCTTTCTGGCTTGATACGCAAATCATCAGATGCTTTGATGATACGACGCAATAGTGCAACCAAAATGCGATATTTCATAATATTGCGCAGGTTTTGATTGCGGACGCCCGGCATCGCATATAATTCTTTGTTGTGCATTTTTGTATATGCTTCATATACGGGATTGTATATATCAAGTTCGATTTGTATCGGTCCGAAAATATCACGATATATAAAATGATAATCTGCCTCGGCAAAGTCGATAAATGACAGGGTGCTGGATTTTGTATCGTATAAAACGTTGCCTGAATTCAAATCCCCGTGTGACCATGCCAATCGTGTTTCGTATTCAAATGTTCCGACCGAATCACGAATTTGCCCAAGGTATTTAACGTCTTCAAGGCGGAACCATTTTGACATCTTTGTTTCGATAAATGTGTTCAGACGACTAAATTTTAAATCTTCGGATATTTTGTGTGTAATAACATCGCCAATTGGATTTAATTCGTTCATATCGACCAAGAATGATGCAATGCCGTCGATGATTTCGTATTTTTGACGTTGTGGCAATGTTTTGAATAATTGTGGTGTTAAATGTTCGCCAGGGGCACGTTCTTCTAATAATTGATATTCATCATCTTTGATGTATGTCATTTGTGGGATGTTGTATCGTGGATTGCCAATGGCGGAAATTTTATCAACGATTCCCTTGGTTCTGTGTTGTTTTTCCAGCCATTCATCACGTGCCGTTTCCCCAAATGTTGGCAGGGGCCGTTTCATTACAAATTTTGGCCCAAAATCTGAGATATATGTTTCTCGTCCGTGAATAAGTGGTTGTGTTACTTTGTTCATTTTGTAAATGGTTTTGTATTGTTTCTTATTACTGTGATAATGTCACGTTGTGTGCGCAACATTGATTCCAGCATATATTTTGTATATTTTTCTGTGTCGCCATCCAGATTTGCACGAATAGATTCCATATATTCTGCTTTATCGGTTGGGGCGTCGAAAATAATAGGCGTGTATCCGTTTTTTATCAAGAACCAATTCATTATCAATCGGGCGGTACGTTTGTTAAAGTCACGGAATGCTTGTGCTTCAATCAAATCGCTGTGTGTTTCGATTGCACGGATAACTGTGTGCGTGTTTGCGGCATAGTTCGCAGACATTTTATATTCCGCATCCTCAATTTTGTATAGCATTTTGGGGAATGAAGGGGATTGACGACGCAATGCGTATGAATTGTTTGTGCGATAAATACCGCCTTCGGTATTTTCTGTGTTTTTGCACAGATTTTTATGGATGTCACGGATTGCATAATTGTCCAATATGGTGTCCGTGGGTGCAGATAAGATGAAGTCCCATGTATTGCGGATGTTGTCGATATTGGTATAATCAATGTCAACTTTGCTTGAATCCAAAGACGATTTGTTCGGATGTAATATTTTTGCTTCTGTTCCGGTCATGTCTTTGATAAAACTGATGAACTTTACACGGTTTATGTCCGAGAATGCCATTCCGGCGATTGGCTTAAGTTTATCAATTTCTGATAATAATTCATTTATAGTTTTCATGGCTTAATCCATTGCTTTGTTACTATAATTATAGTCCATAAATAAAATTTGTCAAGATTTTATCTGGTTTCATATTTGCTTTTGTAAATTTGATGTTGAACGATGTTGTGATTTGTTTTATGGTTGCTTTTGATAAACAAAGGGGAAAGTTATGTTCAAAAATTTATTGGTTTTTATGGCTTTGGTTGTACCAATGGTGGCGGTGGCGGCACCTAAGAAGGATAAGAAGGAAGAACCGATTGTTCATTTGACCGATAAACAGATTTATGAAGAATTAAAAAAATTGGCGTTGGTGTTTGAAGTGGCGCGTGCGAATTTTGTGGAAGAGGCCGATGAAAAAAAGATGCTAGAGGCCGCAATGAATGGTATGTTGGGTGCATTGGACCCGCATTCTTCGTATCTGTCGGCGGATGATTTTAAAGAATTTAGTGAAAAATCACACGGTGAATTTGGTGGGTTGGGTATTCAGATAACCAGTGACCGTGGTGCCGTACGTGTTATTTCACCAATTGATGATACGCCGGCGGATAAGGCGGGTATCAAAGCAGGGGATTATATTACCCATATTGATGGGGAACAAGTATTTGATTTGACTTTGAATCAGGCGGTAAAGAAAATGAAAGGTCGTCCAGGTACCAAAGTGAAATTAACAATCGTTTCAGATGATGGCGAATCCAAGACATTGACATTGAAACGTGATATTATCAAAGTAAAATCAATCAAGTTTGATGATAAAGTGTTGGCTGATGCCGATCCAGAAGACAAAGAAACACCAAAAATTGGTTATGTTCGTATTTCGGATTTTGGTGCAACGACGGCACGTGATTTGAAAGATGCATTGACTAAATTGGAAAAGAAAAATGTTGTGGGCTATGTTGTTGATGTGCGTAATAATCCGGGGGGGTATTTGACCGCCGCCATAGAGGTTTCAGATGCATTCTTGGATTCCGGTGAAATTGTATCTACACGTGGTAAGGATGAATTTGATATTGAACGTGTGTTTGCAAAATCTGGTGATATGGTAAATGGCAAACCAGTTGTCGTGTTGATTAATCACGGGTCTGCATCCGCATCTGAAATTGTGGCGGGGGCTTTGCAGGATAATGGTCGTGGATTGGTTATGGGGTCACAATCGTTTGGCAAAGGTAGTGTGCAACAGCAAAAGCCACTTGGTGATGGTACGGCAATTCATATTACGATTGCACGTTATTATACCCCATCGGGTCGTTCAATTCAAAATGAAGGTATTACACCGGATGTAGAGGTTTTGCATTCAAAAGTTGAAGTTTTAGAGAAAAAAGAAAGTATGTATTCCGAAGCATCGTTCAAGAATTCTTTGAAGAACGATAAGGCCAAGAAAAAAGACAAAAAGAAATCTGATAAAGACGATGATGAGTCGGATGAAGAAACGCCATATGAAGAATTAACCGATGAAGAAAAGGATGCTCGTGATTATCAATTGCAACGTGCAATGGAAATGGTGATTGCGATGTCGAAAATGCAGGAACGTGCCGATAATTCGTCATCAGATGCGGTGTTGGATGATGTTACGGAATCTGAAAAAGAAAAATCCAAAGATTCAAAAAAATAAAAAACGGGGTGAAAACCCCGTTTTTTATCGATGATGGTCGCATAGTTTTGCAATTTGTCGTGCTTTTTTTATTGCTTCGATATCGCTGAAAGTATAGATATCTAATATTTTTATGACTTGATCGTTTTCATCGATGTATGATCTGATTTCACAGTTACCGATTTTTGGAAGGTATCTGTGGCCACGAACCTTGGTTGCGCCAAGTTCGCAGTGTTTATCACAGCCATCACATTTTTTTATGTGTTTTTTGGTAATTTGTTCGAACATTTTAACGTCCTTTTTGTTTTTTTAATGTTGGTAAATCTGCCAATTGTTTAAATTCACCGAAATCATCGATAACCCAGTCGCATAAACCGTGTCTTAAGCATTTGTCGGCACTTAAATAACCGCTTTCATTTTTGGTTATTTTGTCCAATTCGCGTTGAGTCAGTTTTGTGTGATCCGTGTACAGTTGCATTATTGATGAAGTTGCTTCACGCATCAGTTCAAATGCAGGTTCGATTTCGTCGGCCTTGGTAATCGTGCGTGTGTGTGAACCAAAGTGAACGAAATGATACGATTTGGAATACATGATACGAAAATCCGGTGTGCCTTGGATGGCCAGCAAACTGCCACAACTGGACGCTGTGCCGATAACAGTTGTGCGTATTACTGCGCCACGTGATTTTGCAATGCTTAACAGGGCGCTGATTGAATTTAATATACGTGCATCACCGCCAGGGGAATTGATGAATACGTCAATAATTTTGCAATCACTGTTTCCCAAATCATATGGGTTTGTAATCGTTGCAGGCAATGAATACATCTGTTGCACTGGCAATGAATACACCATGGACGACAAATTACCAATCAATTCATTGGATGTGTCTGATGTAAAACGGTCCAGAATGAATACTTTGTAATCATCCGTTACATAGTTTCCAGATTTAGAGTTACTAATTATCATCTTGTGCCCTTTTGTTCGTTTTTATTTTATATAATACAAAAATATACATTTGTCAATAGTAAACTTGATTATAATTCTTGCGTTGATTACTTTTTGGGGGTATGATATTCGCGATAAAAACAGTATTAAGGATGTATCATGGTATCTAAATTGATTGTTGATGGAAACTGGGCGGCGGCAGATGTCGCATATAGATGTGTCGATTTTGCGGCGATTTATCCAATTACCCCAAGTAGTACAATGGGGGAATTGGCCGATGAATGGTCGTTCCAACATAAAAAGAATATTTGGGGGGCAATGCCCGAAATTATTGAAATGCAATCTGAAGCCGGTGCGGCCGGTGCAATGCACGGTGCGTTACAGATGGGTGCGTTGGCGACAACATTTACCGCATCCCAAGGTTTGTTGTTGATGATTCCAAATATGTATAAAATTGCGGGTGAACAAACACCATTTGTTATGCATGTGGCGGCGCGTGCGCTGGCAACACACGCATTGTCTATCTTTGGTGACCACAGTGACGTTATGTCGGTGCGTTCAACGGGTTTTGCAATGCTGTCGTCACATAACGTGCAACAGGCCCACGATATGGCGGCCATTGCGCATGCGGCAACTTTGCGCAGTCGTGTGCCATTCTTGCACTTCTTTGATGGTTTTCGTACCAGTCACGAAGAATCTCGTTTAACGCGTATTGATGATGATGTGTTGCGTGAAATGATTCCTGAATCTTTGGTCTTGGAAAACAGGGCGCGTGGTATGACGCCGGATAATCCAACGATTCGTGGAACTGCCCAAAATCCGGATGTATATTTCCAGGGGCGTGAAGCGGCAAACCCACTATATGCAAAAACGCCAGAAATTGTTCAAGATATGATGGATAAATTTGCCGAATTAACGGGGCGTCGTTATAATTTGGTGGACTATGCGGGCGATGAAAATGCCGAAAATGTCATTGTCGCAATGGGTAGTGCGCTGGAAACCATAGAAGAAACTTTGGCTCATTTGCCAGCGGGGTTGGGTGTTGTAAAGGTGCGTTTGTATCGTCCGTTCCCTGTGGATGCGTTTTTGAACGCTTTGCCAAAGACCGTAAAACGTATTGCGGTTTTGGATAGAACCAAAGAACCGGGCAGCATCGGTGAACCTTTGTTCCAAGATGTTAAATCGGTTGTCGGTAATCGTATAGAGGTGTTTGGTGGACGATATGGATTGGGATCCAAAGAATTTAAGCCACGTGATGTCAAGGCGGTTTTTGAAAATTTAATGCGTGGTACATTAACACATAACTTTACGGTGGGTATTGATGATGATTTGATGGGATTGTCATTAAAGACAGATCCGGCATTTTCGGTCGAAGATCCAAACTTTAAAACTGCTGTATTATATGGTATCGGCAGTGACGGTACCGTTGGGGCGGTTAAAAATATCGTAAAGATTGTTGGTGAAAATTCTGATTTATATCCACAATCATATGCGGTGTACGATTCGAAAAAATCGGGTGGTTTGACGGCATCTCATATAAGATTTTCGGATGCGCCTATTAAAAGTCAATATTTGGTAGAGGTTGCGGATTTTATTAGTGTTTCAAACTTTATGATTGCACAGCGTTTTGATGTGTTTACCGGTTTGCGTGCCGGTGGAACGGTGATGATTAATACATCAATGGCACCAGATGTTGCGTTTGCTAATTTGCCACGTGATGTCCAAGAACATTTGATACGGATTCGTGCAAATGTATATTTCTTGGATGCGAATCGTGCCGCATCCGAATTGGGGTTGGGTAATCGTATTAACACATTTATTATGTTGAATTTCTTTAATTTGACACATGTTATTGATCCGGATGTGGCCGCACAAAGTGCCAAAGTTGCAATTGAAAAGACATATAAAAAGAAGGGGATGGATGTTGTGGCGGCAAACTGGGCGGCGGTTGATCGTGCGGCTGAATTTTTGCATAAATACAATGTGCCATCGTCGGTGTCAAACTTTGCCCCAGATTTTGTGCCGGCTATGACCGAAGACGCACCGGCTGAAATTGCGGGTACTTTGGGTGAAATGGCGGCGCAACGTGGTGATGCAATACCAGTGTCCAGATTCCGTGTTGATGGGCCATTCGGTGGTGGGCAATATCCGGTCGGTACATCAAAGTATGAAAAACGTGCGATATCAGATAGGGTTGCAACCGTCGATGTTGATAAGTGTATTCAATGTGGCAAATGTTCTATGCTGTGTCCACATGCGGTTATTCGTATCAAGGCATTGACCGAAGATCAGGTTGCAGATGCACGTGCCAAAGGTATTCGTGTTGTTCCAATGAAAACACCGGAATTGGGGCCAAATATGTATTTCACAATTAATATTTCGCCTGCGGATTGTACGGGGTGTAATATTTGTGTAAAGAATTGTCCGGTTGGTGCGTTGTCTATGGCGCCGGCGCGTGATGTTATGGCCGAACAGCAGGCGGCATTTAATGCGGCCGAAAAATTGCCGGATATCGAACGTGAAAAATTGAATTTGAATATTCCAAAGCATGTTGAGTTGTTGCCGCATTATTTTGAATTCCCGGGTGCGTGTGCGGGTTGTGGTGAAACGCCATATGTAAAATTGTTATCGCATTTGTTTGGTGATAGAATGGTTGTTGCGAATGCGACGGGCTGTTCATCAATTTATGGGGCGAATTTGCCGACGACACCTTGGACCCGTGATGGTGCGGGACGTGGACCGGCGTGGTCGAATTCTTTGTTCGAAGATAATGCAGAATATGGTTTGGGTATGCGTTTGGCATTGAATCAAAAACGTGCAAACTTGAAATCTTTGTTGTTCGAATTGGGGTTTGAAAATATAGAGGAAATATTTGATGAAACTGATGTAGTAAAACAGCGTGAAATCGAAATGGATTTGCGTAAACGTTTGGCGAAAATTGATGGACCACGTGCCAGATTGGCCGAAAGTTTGGTAGGTGAAATGGTTGATAAGGCCGTTTGGATTGTTGGTGGTGACGGTTGGGCGTATGATATTGGGTACGGTGGTTTGGACCATATATTGCATAGTGGTGAAAATGTTAATATTTTGGTTTTGGATACCGAAGGTTATTCAAATACCGGTGGCCAGCAATCAAAATCTACGCCATTTGGTGCAAGTATGAAGTTTGCAATCGGCGGAAAGAATCATGCGAAGAAAGATTTAGGTATGATTGCAATGATGTCTGGGGCGTATGTTGCGCAAATTGCAATGGGTGCAAATCAGGTTCAAGCGATTCGTGCGTTCCGTGAAGCGGCATCTTTTGAAGGACCATCAATTATATTGGCATATGCACCGTGTATCGCACATGGATTTGCATTGCAAAATGGTGTTGAACACCAAATGCAGATGGTGCAAACCGGCGCATGGCCTTTGTTTAGATTTGACCCAAGATTGATTGCGGCGGGTAAAAACCCATTGATTATGGATTCTAATGTAGATAATCCGACACCATTGGAAGATTTCTTGAAAACAGAATCCCGATTTGGGGCGGCTCGTGCGGCAAATCCACAGTTTAATAAATTGGTCGATTTGGCCAAGGCGAACAATTCATATAAAAGTGAATTGAAAAAGCATATTGCGCAGTTTGCAATGCTAAATCAGCCGACCGTTAAAGAAAATGGGGAAGGGTAATATGAAAAAATATCTGGTATTTGTAATGGCGTTGTGTGTTGCAGCGTGCACGTTTCAAACAAAGCATCGTGGGTATGTTTTCCCCGATGATTTAGATGCAAAAGTTGCAGGTGTTAAAACAACAAATGAATTGATAGAAAAAATTGGCGCACCTCAGGTTAAGACCGTATATGGCGATACTGTGTGGGTTTATTATGGTGTCGATGAAAACTATCGTGGGCCGTTGGCACCGACATTTACGAATGAAACCGTATTGTTGGCGTGGGTTAATGGTTCTCGTGTTGTAAAAACACAGGTTTTGCGTGATTCAGATTTGCCAGATGTCAAATTGGCCAAAGGTGAAACCCAAATTCCGGCCGCCATTGAATTAAATGCGTTGGAAGAACTGTTTAATAATATCGGACGTTTTAGTCCGGCGGGATTGGGGCAATAATATAAAAAGGCGTGTGAATTGGTCACACGCTTTTTATCTTGTGATAAGACGTAATTTGTTGTAAAATGTATTTATGATGGGAAGAATGATAATCGTATCTTTGTTGGCATCCTTTGTGACTGTGACGGCACAGGCGGCTTTTACTTCATGTGGGGTTGGCTATGTTTTGACCGAAACGCGCAATAAAATTGATGGCATGCCAAGTAAGGAATGTCAGAAACTGTGGTGTCGTGATTTAGAAAATGGCAAGGTAATGGGTAGAGGTGAACGTGCCAATTCTGGATATCAAATGACGGGCGCACCAGTGGAATTGTGTGACGCAAATAATAATTGTGTTGAATGCTGGGGTGAACGTCGTTGGTGTGCGGGTGAATCACGTGGTGCGTGGAATCCGGAATATGGGGCATATACACGTGGTGGTGATAATACTACATACCAATCGTATCAAAAGGGGGCTTGTTTTGCATGGCGTTTGGAAAAACCGGATTGTGCGGTTGGTCAAACGGCGATTTTACAAGATGGGAAATGGGTTTGTGCCGTTCCGGGGCAGCAGGCCGATATAAGTCGTGCATCGGCGGTCCGTCGAACGGGGACTATGCGACGTATTTTGAAATAGTATTAAGAAAATGCCCGTTTGTGGCATTTTTTTGTTGCTTTAATTTGTTTTTGTGCTTTTTTTATGCTATAATACTTGGGACAGAGAGAATGGCAACCGTAAAGAGTGTTAAAAAATGCCAAGTAAAAAATTGGATTTTAAAGCCGGTCAATATGTCGTTTACCCAACACAAGGTGTGGGTAAATTGTTGCGTGTAGAAGAGCAGACAATTGCCGGACAAAAAATAAAAATGTTGGTTATTGACTTTGAACGTAATCATATGGTGTTGCGTGTCCCGGTTGAACGTGCCGAGATTTCAGGACTGCGTCCTTTGACAACGACCAAGAAAATGGATGAGGCGATTGCCTCTGCCAAAGGTAAGGCCGGTGCCAAACGTATGATTTGGGCCCGTCGTGCCGCACAGTATGAAGAAAATATTAATTCTGGTGACCCTATGAAGTTGGCCGAAGTGGTGCGTGATTTGCAGCGTCGTAGTGCGGCCGATACCATGACTTTTTCAGCCCGTCAATTGTATTTGCGTGCTTTGGAACGTATGGCCCAAGAATTTGCGGTGTTGCATAAGTTGGACCTAGATGCGGCATCAGATAAAATTGAAGATATTTTGGGTATTCCAAAGGAAATCGATTTGAATGCGGTAGATGTCGACGAAGACGATTTAGAAGAAGATTCTTAGATATAAAAAGTCCGCAAATGCGGGCTTTTTATTTTATATAAATTATAAAAATGCAAAAAATCCTTGATAATGCGTTTCTTTTTGATAATGTGGTTATAATATACAAAAAAAGGATAAGTGCATGAATAAGATGAAAATGCCGGATTTAAGTCGTGCAGAAATAGAAAATTTGTTGGATGCGCCATATGGTATGGTGTTGGCATATGATTTTAGAACAAATACTTTAAATCGTTCAAGTTATGCGGGTTATGCAGTATCGTCAAAGGAATTGTCAGATTATGCACCGGCGTTTAAACGTGATTTAGAATCTATGATTGATTTTGGTGGTCGTAAGGTTGTTGTTGCAGCGGTACAGGGTGTGCCAAATGTTTCTTGGAACGGAAAAAATCAATTTGTTAAATATCCATTGAATGAAGAAACATCACAATGGGTTGTGGGGAATGTTATCGCATATAACCCAAAGACCGGATTGTATGAAGCAAATCCAAAAGGATGGATGGGATTTGAAGTAAAACCGGTTGTTAATGAAGATAAATATGTTGCATTAAAACGCTTTATGTTCCGTATGTGGGCGCATGAACGTGAACGTCAAGCATTCGTTGCACCGTTTAAAACAAAATAAAATATCCCCGTTTGGGGATTTTTTTGTTGACAAATAAAAAATATACACTATATTGTTTTTGTCAACAAATGGATAGTTATGTCTGATAAAGTATATTATTGTAGCCAAGCCGAGTATAACGAACTGCAACAAGAGTTGCGGCGTATTCAGCATTTGATAAAAATTGCCGTTGTTCGTGATGGTGCGTCTGTATCATCTGTTTCGCCGATGACGGATGAGTCCATAATGTTATTGTTTGGCAACCATTATAGTTCAATTATGTATTATAATTTTGATTTAAATGTAATGGGAATGGGGACGCATTGGCAGAAAAAAAGTGCCGCCGAAGGTGGTTTGGGGTGGCGTGATGTGTATATGACACATAAAATTCCATTGGCAGAATATCAGATGTTAAAAAGTGCCAGTAAAAATAATAAGTTTTTATTGCCGGATGAAGAAGTTGCGGCATGGGTTGTTGTTCCAGTGACGGCGGCGACGTATGAAACGGCAAAATTAGTTAATCCAAATAATGTATTCAAGCGTGCTAGTTTAATAAGCAAACATGTGTTTGGCTGTTATGTTTTGCGTAATTCTAAGACAGGTGATTTGCGGCGTGCGCCTTGGATAAAGTGTCCGTACAATCGTGATGTTTTCGCAAGTGATTGTTTGATGGATGCGTTAATGTGGGGGGTAAAAAACGTCTCGCGTTAATTAATTGGGATTGTAGGGGTGCTGTATTTAGCAGTACAGAGAGAATGTAACAACAAAAAAGAGGAAAGTGATATGAAAAAATGTTTGATTGTTGGTTTGTGTGCTGCTATGGTATTTGGCCCTGCGACGGCGGCGGTTAAATATACGGAAACAGAAACAGTTGTGACTGTGGAACGTATTTATGCAAACCGTGGTTGCTGTGCAAAGCGCTTTGCGTCAAGTAAGGATGTGCGTCCATGCGAACGTAAAGTAGAAAATCCTGTACGTGTTAAAACGCATACAGAAGTGATTGATCATTATCAGGTTTTTCAACCGGTGACTGTTTATCGTCCGATGGGGACACAAATTGAACGTCGTGTTGTGCCGGTAAAAAACTGTAACAAATGTGGATTTTAAGAGATGAATAAAACAAAAAAAGAAATTTTGACAGATGCAAAAGTGGCAGAGTTGCTGAAAGTTGCAAGTACTAATGCCGTGATGTATTATAATTTTGATAGCAATCGTTGGAATACATCGCATTATTTGGGGTACGATGTTTGGTGGCAAGGTGTGGACAATGATGTTGCCAATGATTTTAAGGCCTTGTTCGAAAAAGAACCTGAATTTGCCGATGTAGAATTGGCGGCTTGTATGATTATGGCGACAAATTATAAATATTTGGCCAAAGGTATGCGCTTGCATAAACCGGTGTACAGCCCGACCGCCAAAGGCGTTGTGTTCAATGTTATTCGTCGTGATAAGCAGAGTGGTCGCATTTTGCCTGTGTCCGATGTTTGGATTGGTGGTGATAAATACGCAAACCAATGGATGGCGGTTCAGTTTGGTGTAAATGATTGTATGAACTATAAAGAATATCAGCGCAGAATGCGTGCGGCTTTGTTGACAGAGTATGGTCGTACAAAATAAATCGGTTGGTGTTGTTATGGCTAAAAAAACGGAAGTTTTAACCGATGAAAAAATGAGATCCTTGTTCGGTGCAGGTTATAATAATGTTATTTATTATAATTTTGACACCGATGCATGGAATCGCAAAGATTATTTAGGGCATTTTGTGCCACGTGCCGATATGTCGGCACCAGATAGTTGGGCAAAATTGGCCAAAGAAGTTGTTGAACGTGAATACCCAAATATAGAATTGGTTGCCTGTATCATGATGATGGTTGATAGTGCGGACTATAAGCATTTGGGGCAAATTATTAATAATCCACGTTTTGATGCAGATGGTGTGGCTTTGGCTGGAAATGTGTTGTATCGCAAGCGTCGTAGTCATAAAATTATGCCGGTTTGTCAGAGTTGGATTTGTTCCGGGCATTCGATATATCCAGAACGTGCCGCAAGTAATGTTGGTGATTTTATGTATCGTTTGGGGCATAATGCGGCATTTCGTCATACGTTGTTGGATATAAAGGTTCGTGGTAAATAAATAATTGACTTTTGCGGGCTTTGGATATAAAATGCGCTGGCGCATATTATAATGTGCATCTTTACCATGTTGGTGAAAATGATAAACTAAGCCGAAAAGGGGTAATAAATGATTGAAAAAAACTGGATGACTTTGATTAAGCCAAAGAAATTGACAATCAAAGTTGATGAACATAATCCTAATATCGCTACATTGATTGCAGAACCTTTGGAAAAGGGTTTTGGTTTGACATTGGGTACCGCATTGCGTCGTGTATTGTTGTCATCTTTGCAGGGATGTGCACCAATTTATATCAAAATAGATGGTGTGCAACATGAATTTTCTAGTGTTTCTGGTATTCGTGAAGATGTAACAGATATTATATTGAATTTAAAGGGCGTTTATTTCAAAGCATTAAGCGAAGGTCAGCATAAGGCCTATTTGAAAGTAAAAGGTCCGGCCGTTGTTACCGCAGGTATGATTGAAACAACCGGTGGTGTCGAGGTTATGAACAAAGATGTTGAAATTTGTACTTTGGATAAAGGTGCGAATTTAGATATGGAAATCACATTGGGAACGGGACGTGGATATGTTCCTGCGTCACAGCATTCTGATGGCTTGCCATTGGGTGTTATTCCGGTGGATTCAATCTTTTCACCAATTTTGAACGTAGCAAGTGATGTTTTGCCAACACGTGTTGGTCAATCAACTGATTACGACAAATTGGAATTGACGGTAAAAACAAATGGTTCTGTTTCACCAGAAGATGCCATTGCATTTGCCGCACGTATTTTGACAGATCAATTGGTGGTCTTTATTAACTTTGAAGACCCTGCACAAATCAGCGCACCAAGCGATGAAGAAAAAGCAAAAGATGCATTGCCATTTGATCCAAAATTGTTAAAGCATGTTGATGAATTGGAATTGTCTGTTCGTGCAAATAATTGCTTGAAGAACGACAAAATCAATTGGTTGGGTGAATTGGTTCAAAAGACCGAAGCTGATATGTTGAAAACACCAAACTTTGGCCGCAAGTCATTGAATGAAATCAAAGTTCAATTGGAAGCCATGGGATTGGGATTGGGTATGGAAGTTCCAGGTTGGCCACCAGAAAATATTGCGGAATTGGCCAAAAAATACGAAGATCCATACAAATAAATTAAATTCTGTGGGCACTTGTTGTGTTTGTCGGTTTTCATGTAGGTCAACTACACATCAAACCGTCAAACGCTGCCAATTGTCTCACAGAATTTAATTTCTTGCTTTGCAAGGCGTGTGGGCACTTGTTGTGTTTGTCGGTTTTCATGTAGGTCAACTACACATCAAACCGTCAAATACTGCCAATTGCCTCACAGGATTTAAATTCTTGCTTTTTGCAGGAACTTATATAAAATTAAATGAACTTAAAATCCATGATTCTGGTAATTGTTGTCAGGTTATGGGGTCTCGTGAATCCTGCACGTTTGGTGTGGGCAGAAACAAAAAGGAGTAATCGATGAGACATATGAAAGCAGGTCGTACATTTAATCGCGACACAAATGCACGTAAGGCCTTGTTTATTGGTTTAACAAAAAACTTGGTTGAAAAAGAACAAATCAAAACTACATTGCCAAAAGCAAAAGATTTGCGTAGAGTTGTTGAAAAATTGATTACTCGCGCCAAAGAAGATACAGTGGCAAATCGTCGTTTGGTTGCATCTGAATTGGGTAATTCTTCTGATAAAACAGTTAAAAAATTATTTGAAGTTCTGGGCCCACGTTATGCAACACGTCCAGGCGGTTATACACGTGTTTTAAAGGCCGGTTTCCGTTATGGTGATGCGGCGCCTATGGCGATTATCGAATTGGTTGATCGTGATGTTAATGCCAAAAAAGCACAGGTTGTAGCAGAAGTTCCAGCCGAAGCAGAACAGGCAGAAACAGAAGAAAAAGCAGAAAAGAAAACATCTGCAAAAAAATCGACCGCCAAAAAGGCCGAGTAAAAAGTAGCAAATAAAAAAAAACCGCCAGTTGGCGGTTTTTTTTATGCGATAAAAACACTTTACCAAATACAGTCATGGTGTTATAATGTGCATATTAAGGACTGGAAGGGATTTTACATGAAAAGATTAAGCATACCGTTTTTGTGTATAATGGCAATGATGGCGGATTCGATGGCGGCACCTGTGGCACGTGGACGTCGAACGATTTCTGATGCAACGGATTCTGGTGCGTCGACGGCAGTGACGGCGGCACGTGCGGCGACACGTGGTGTGTCTCGTTTGTCTGGAAATAATGCGCCGGCATCGGTTGTGGCACGAAGTGCACGTGCACCGGCATCGAATACAGCACCGGCGGTTGTTGCACGTGCGGGGGCCAAGCAAAGTGTTATTAGTACTGGTACTAAGGTTGCAACGGCGACACAAAATATTGTGGTTAATTCTGATTGTCGTGCCAAATTTGATGGGTGTATGGATTCGTTTTGTATGTTGGATAATGAAACCGGTGGTCGTTGTATTTGTAGTAATAAAAATGCAGAGTTTGATGGTATTTTGGCAGAAATTGAAAAGTTGGATCAACAATCATACCAAATGGCGACTTTGGGATTGGAACGGTTGCAGATGGGGGCGGATGCCGATGCGGCTATTGCAAATGCCAATGCGGCTGCTGATGCGGTTTTAAATCGTAATCAAGAAAATAAGAAGTCGGCATTAGATTTGTCTATGTGGGATACGCCGATTGAATTAGAAGAAATCGAAGATGAAATTTTTGGTTCAAGTCAATCTGTGATTGCGGGCAAAGAAGGGGATGCATTGTATTCCGAGGCGGCAAATATTTGTTCTGCCCAAGTGCCAGAATGTTCGGCGGATATTAATATGTTGAAATTGATGTATTTACAGCGTATTAAATCTGACTGTGCGGCATATGAAAACAGTTTGAAAACCCGCCGAAATGACAGTCAGAAAAAATTGACCGCTGCTGAGCAGGCATTGCGTGAAGAGGCATTGACCCAGTTGCAAAAGTCGAATAAGTTCGATTTGGGTGAATGTACAATCGAATTCAAAGATTGTATGATGACGACCGCTGGTTGTGGCAAAGATTTTGCACAGTGTGCTTCGGTTGCGGCAATGGATGCGACCAATTCGTCTGCGAAATCATCTAAATCGCCAAAAAAGTTTGCGATTCAAGGTGCCGCAACGACAATCGAAATTCAAGCGACAACATATGATACATTGATGGGGAAAAAGCCATTGTGTGAAACGGTCTTGAAATCATGTACTTTGGTTGCGGATAAAGTTTGGGATACTTTCTTAAAAGAAGTTGCGCCACAGTTGAAAAGTGCGGAATTGATTGCCGAAGACAATGTTCGTCAGAATTGTATTGCGTCTATTTCTTCGTGTTTCCAAAAGGCATGTAAAGATAATATGGATCCAAATGATAAAGATGGATCGTACGATGCGTGTTTGTCGCGTCCGGAAACGATGTTGGATTTCTGTAAAGTGCCATTAAATTCGTGTGGTATTGTTGCCACGGTTGAAGGTGCCGAAGGTAATGCGATCTGGGGCTTTGTCAAAGACCGCTTGGCGTCTATCCGTGTTGATTCATGTACGTCACAAATTAAGGAATGTTTGACGGCCGAAGATAGATGTGGTGAAGATTATTCACAATGTTTGGGTTTGGATACAGATACAATTGTTCGTATGTGTCCGGCGGAAAAACTGTTTGGATGCGTGGTTCAATCCGAAACGTCCGAAGATGATATTTATACACGTATCGAATCGTATATCACAGGTATTATGTTGAATATTGACAATAATTTCTTGTCGGAATGTCAAAAGGTTGCCAATGAGGCCATGATACGTGTTTGTGGTGATACCGAAAATTGTAATGCTTTGACAATTGATGATGGTATCGGTACGCGTTCAATGGAATATAAATTGTGCAGATTGAACCCGGATGGTAATGTTGATGAAACACAATGTGTTCAGACCGTGGACCAGATTTTGGATAAAGATTTGGGTTATGGTTGTGTAGCGCATGATGAAAATACCAATCTTTGCACGCAATGGAATGACCGTTATAATTATGCGGGTTTTGTGGATGGTACAATTCCATGGGATATGGTTGAATTTTTCACAGAAGAAGATGTTGCTTTGGGAAAATCTGTGACAGATGGTCAAGATGTTACTGCAAAAAAAACAGGTTGGAAAGATGTCGAGAATATCTTTGCGGGCTATGACAGATTAAGTGATGCGGAAAAATCTGAATTAGCATTGTTGTATCGCAATGTGCAAATGGCGGTTGATTCAATTGAATCGGATCCACGTGTTCAATATTGTATGAACGGACGTGTTGTTCAGGGGTTGCGTAATAGTGAAGAGGATAATTCGTTTATAACTATGTTTGGTCGTACCAATCAACGTTTCCCGTCTTTGACAACGCAAATGCGTCATATCATTGCAACGTCGGCATTGAAAAAAGCCAAAGATAATTATGCGGACAAAATGGATGAGTTTTCTGAACGTCAAGCCCAGGATTATGTTGCAATCGGTAAACGTATTGCTGAGATTGAACAGAAAAATGTAGATGATGAAAAAAGAGAGGCGGCACGTGTTGCGTGTTTGGATTTGCCAAAAGGTGCGATTGCTTCGACATCCAAATGGAAAGCAAATACATCAGAGACTTATAAAAATTCTGCAAATCAAGAACCGGATGCATTAAGTGGTTCTGCGTCAAATGGTACGTTTAATTACAAAGAAACGATTACAACGACTTTTGATATTCATACACAGGTATGTCATAAATGTGTTCGTACACAAAAATGTACAAAGAGCAGACGTAAATGGTGTAAGGTTTGGGCAAACCCAGTCGAAACATGTTCAGATATTCAACTGTAATTTTATTCGGGGGTTTGGTATCGGGATTGGTAATGGGGGATGTGACACGTGCTGTCGCAGCCCCTGTTGCAAAACAATCTGTGGTATCAAATGGTACAAAGGTTGCGGCGGCGACATCCGATGCGACTGTGTCCGGTTCGTGTAAAGAAAAATTTAACGGATGCATGGATTTAATATGCATGGATGACAACGTTAGTGGTGGTCGTTGTCTGTGCAATAATCGTATTTTTGAATTAGAAAAAATTGCAGCAGATATAACAGGTGTAAAAGTTCAAACTGTGCAATTACAGACCTTTGGGGCGGATGCGGTGAAAAATTCTGATGCGCCCGTGGTTGAAAAAAAATCTGGTTTGGATTTATCTTTGTGGGATACATCGACATACGAAGATGAAGAAGATGAAGTCGACGAGGTAATAGAAGTGTCGCGTGGGGGCCAATTGTTGGGCGAAGCGGCGGCGGTGTGTGCGGAAAAAATGCCCGAATGCGCGGATGAATTATCTGTGATGACGGCGATGTATGATGCATCAACAAGATCTGATTGTGCGGCATATGAAAATGCGTTAAAAAAACAAAAAACGGATGCGGGTAATAAATTGGCATCCGCCCAAAGTGCAATGCGTACCGCGGCATTGGAAAAATTCCAAGAATCTAATAAGTATGATTTGGGGCAATGTACAATTGCGTTTACCGAATGTATGCAAACAACGGCGGAATGTGGTGCGGATTTTACAAAATGTACGACGGTTATGGCAATGGATTCTGTGGGGATGCGCTCCATTGGTGGCGCGGGTGTTTATACCATTGGTGGTGCGGAATCGGGAATTGATATTTCTATGACGACGTATGAAGTGTTGTCTGCAAAACGTCCAATATGTGATCGTGTATTGGAATCGTGCGATGCGGTGGCGGGGAATGTTTGGGATTCATTTTTGCGTGCCAATGCGCCACAAATAAAAAATGCCGAATTAATTGCGGAAAATAATGTTCGCCAAGAATGTATTGGGCGTATATCGGATTGCTTTGCCAAAGGGTGTAAAGATAATATTGACCCAAAAGATCCCGATGGTTCGTATGATATGTGTTTGACGCATCCGGAAACAATGATGGCGATATGTACGGTGCAGTTAAATTCGTGTGGTGTTGATACGTCGGATGTTGAATTGGCGGTTGCGTCACCAATATGGAACTTTGTTGTTGACCGTTTGGCGTCAATGCGCGTTGATTCATGCACTAAACAGGTTAAAGAGTGTTTGACCGGTGAAGGCAACTGTGGTGAAAATTATGCGAATTGTGTTGGGTTGGATACAGACACGATAATTCGCATGTGTCCATATGATAAATTGGTGGGATGCCAAGAAAGATATCGTGATGTCGATATTCATGGTGATGATGTTTATGATGAATTGGCAACAATGGTTCGTGGTTTGATGGTTAATATAGACAATGAAATGTTAACGCATTGCCAAAAAGCATTGGATGAATCTATGTTGCGTGTATGTGGCGCGACGGATAATTGCAATGCGGTTGTGTTTGGTGAAAATTCCGATTTGGGCGCCGGATCTTTGGATTATGGAATTTGTGAGTTTGAAGTGCGTGAAGATGGCAGTGTATTTGTTTCAGATCAAAACTGTCGCGGGGATATTTCTATGATAACGGATGCTGATTTGGGGTATGGTGGTGTGACGCCTCTGCCACTGGCGGGTATGTTAAGTGGTCAAATTTCTTGGGGGATGATTGAATATGATGATAATGGGCGTATAACGGATGCAGAAAAATATTTAGAAAGTGTGCAAGACGATGAAAGTAAGATGTCGGAAGCACAAGCGTTTCGTATATCTGAAGAAATAAACGCATTGCAACGTAATATAGATACGGCAATATCAATGGTTGAAGCGGATAATACAGTTAAATATTGTATGACGGGTCGTCAAATTCCGGGGGTAAAGGTGTTTGAAGGTCAAACACCACGATTCCCCGAATTAACAAAGTCGGTTCGTAAGTTAATTGCATCACGTGCATTGAAACAGGCGACGGATAATCATGGTAAACGCTATGATGAATTGTCTGAGCAAATGTTAAAAGATTATTCGACATTGGCGGGACGTTATGCCGAGGTAGAGGGTAAAAATGCAGCTAAGGTTCGTCGTGAAATGGCGCGTAAATCGTGTGTTGCGTTGGCTCAAATGTCTGTGGTGCCACGCAGTGCCGAACCGCCAAAGAATTTCTGGGGCACACTTGTGGTTGCGGTTTCTATTGTTGCGGCGGCGGTTGTTATAGCGGTTTTTTGTGCACCTTGTATGGCTGCTGCTATGTTGGGGCTTGAGATTGTCGCTTCTGCGGGGGGCTTTGCGGGAATTGCGGGGGGCGCCGCAATTGGTGGTGCGGTTATTGGTTCGGGGGTTGCGGCGGGTGCAGCGTCGGCGGTTGCGATTGGACAGGCGGCATCTGGTAAGGCAAATGATATACCGGATTTCTATACAGATGCGGAATTGAAAGGTATGTATGAAATGAGTCAATGGAACTATCGTGAAACGGTTGATACGGAATTTGATCCACAGACCAATGTGTGTCAAAAATGTGTCACAACACAAAATTGTTCCGATCCACGTAATCCTATGTTTGGGAAAAAGAATTGTAAAAAGTGGGGCAAAAAGAAAACAACGTGTTCCGATATTCAATTCTGATAAAAATGTCGCCACTGGCGACGTTTTTATAATGCCAAAATTGTTGTGTAATTTTATGCTTGCACGAATCGGGAAAATATTATTAGTATGCCATATCAACAACCGTACAGGGGGTCGGCCATGATAGTGGGAATTGGAATTGATTTAATCGAATGTGGGCGTTTCTTGGATTGGTCCGCATTTAAAAAACAACGTATATTCACAAAGAAAGAATTGGAATATGCTGATAATGATAATGCAAATTCTGAACGGCATTTGGCGAATTTCTGGGCCGCACGTGAAGCGTTCTTAAAGGCAATTGGAACCGGATTTGGTGATGATATTTCTTTTGCTGATGTATCGGTTGTTCATAATGATGCCGGACGTCCCGAATTGTTAATTGTTGGTGGGGCACGTGCCGCACTAAAAGAATTGGCGGGTGATGATGTTCGGGTGCATTTGTCGCTTACCGATCAAGATGATTATTGTGCAGCAATGGTGGTTGTTGAATCGAAATAATAAAAAAAGCCGGTGAAAAATCACCGGTTTTTTTATTTGCCACAATTTTTTTTGTCGCAATTTTTTTTATCGCATTCTGCATGTGCGGCATTGCCACAGTTTTTGCATTTGCCATGTTTGTGTTCACATTTTGACATATTCGTTTCCCCCCCCTTTGGTTTCGTGGTTAATTTTTGTGCCCGGACACAAATTATAATAATTGTATGCCCCTTGGTGTGCAATATGCGTGTTTTCCCATAAAAAAAAGGGGCGCCGGTGGCGTCCCTTGGGTGTGTGGATTATTCTGATTGTGTTTTACTATATGTAGGTAAAAATTGCAGAAAGTCATTTAATGTACAATTGGTTCCTTGTAATATTTTGGCGATACTGCTGGTGGATGGCCAGCGTGGTTGGCCGTATTGTGAAAAGCGTTTGCTTTTGTTAAATGTGGTTGGGTCCAATCCACAATGTTTTGCAAGGCCCGAGCAACTCATTTTATGTGCGGTTGCAAAACAGTCGATTGCGTTCCAAACTTCAGCATGTGTCATTTTTGTTCTCCTTTGTTATGCTTGTTGTTGCTATTATAAAATATGAATTTATGTTTCTTTTATTGCTTAATTTATTGAATCAATGTATAAAAACAGGACGTTGAATTGTTGGGTGTGGTGATAAACTAGGAAAAATTGTTTAGAAAACCTGTTGTTTTCTTGCTTTTTTGGGTGTGTTTAGGTATTTCTTCCTTGTGAAAATAGGAAAAAAATTGTGGTTTTTTCCTATTTTATTAACTATTATGTATAAAAAGGGGTATGTGATGCCGACAATTAAGACGAAAGTAGCGTTTTTAAGAGAGTTATTGGCTTTGAAAGAGGTCATAGATATTGGTCAAATTCAAGCCGCCGCAGAAAGGAATGGGATAAAGCATTCTAATTTATCTAAAATGATTTCGGATTTAGAATCGCGGTTTAAATCAACGCTGTTGATACGCAGTTCCGCCGGCAGTGTGCCAACAAATACAACCCGACAACTGTATTCCGAGATAGAGGTTATTTCGAATGCGTTGGATACTTTGTTGAATAAGTTAAACGAACCCGAAGAATTGACGGGGTGTTTGTCGGTGTGGACCGAAGAGGGGTTTGCCGGAAGTGGTCTGTTGGCCGAATTGTCTAAGTTCTATGCCAAATACCCAAATTTTAGATTGGATATTTTGACAAATTTTAGTGCGCATATGGGATGCCCAGATATTACCATTATGGATATGCGTGCGGTTAAAAAAGATATGGGTAAGCCGTTATTTAAGTTCAAGACCAAGGCGAAATTTTACAGTACGCCAGAATATATGTATAAACGCGGGGCGCCACGCGATATGGATGATATGTTGGAAAACTATGATATATGTATGCGCCAAAAATTTTTGCAAATACCTGAATTTAGTTTTCTATTAAAGTGGGCAAAAAAATTAAATACTACGTCAGATTCTGCGTCGATTATATATCAATTAATATCCGAAGGCGAAGGTATTGCTGTAATGCCAGAATGGTGTTCAAATAAAAATAAAAGATTGGTAGAGGTGCCAAATATAGATTATTTCTATGAATATGTTTTGGTGGGGTATGGGAATCCGTTGACCGTAAAAAGTGCCAAGGTTCGGGCGTTTTTGGAATTTTTCTATGAATTTTGTCGGGAACACGATATTCCGGTTGAATTGTTTGAATAGTGAATTAAAAAATATTTGTTTTTTTAATCGTGCTGATATATTATTGTTGCGTTGTCGGGGTGTAGCTCAGCCTGGTAGAGTACTTGCATGGGGTGCAAGGGGTCGCAGGTTCGAATCCTGTCACCCCGACCAGATTTATATAACACGGGATTTGTACCAATGTCGAAATAATATTGTGATTTTTATATAAAAAATATGCGCCTTTGGCGTATGTGTTTAATTGCAATATTTATTTAATCGAGGTTGGTTATGGGATTTGTTTCTTTTTCAAATGTTTCTTTTGGGTATGACGCGTCTGATTTGTTGTTGGACGGCGTCTCTGTTGTGTTTGCCGATTCGGACAAAGTTGCGATTGTTGGCGATAATGGTGCCGGTAAAACGACTTTGTTGCGATTGATTGCGGGGGATTTGGTGCCGGATTCTGGGGCGATTGTTCGTAATGCGACATTGGCAATGGTTGCGCAGATTCAGTCGCATAGTACAAAAAGTGGCGGTGAACAGCAATTTGATGCTTTGATGCGTGCCATGGATACGGGTGCCGATATTTTATTGTTGGATGAACCGACCAATAATTTGGATGCCGACGCAAAAGCAAAATTTTTTACTGGGTTGGATTTGTCGATGTCGGGGGCGGTTGTTGTGTCGCACGATCGTGAATTATTGCGCCATATGACAAAAATTATAGAAATTCAAAATGGAAAAATAACAGTTTTTGGTGGAAACTATGATTTTTGGATTAATCAAAAGCGTATTGCCCAAGAAAATGCTGAAATGCGGTATGTTAACGCAAACAAAGAAATTGCACGGTTGCGCGGGACATTGTGTCGTGCACAAAATACGTCACAGCATCATCGGGCAAAACAGGCCAAGGATAAACGAAATTTGGCCAGTGGCGCGCCAATTGCTGCAAATGCGTTAAAGGGCAAAAGTCAAGAGACAGAAGCAAAACTGCGTGCCAAAATTCAAAAAAAATTAAATCATCAGGTTGCAATTCAACAATCTTTGTCGGAACAAATGCGGGACGATAAAATTAAAATTCCCGTGCCGAATAAAGATTTTTATAGTAAAGAATTGGTGCGGATGATTGATGTGAACTTTGTATATGGTGAACGGAAAATTTTTACCAATTTGAATTTTGTTATGTATGGTGGAAATCGTGTGCGATTGGTTGGAAAAAATGGTGCAGGAAAATCTACGTTATTAAAACTGATTTATGGGGAATTGCGTCCGTTGTCTGGTGTGGTGCAATCATTTGGTAAAATTGCTTTTTTGAATCAGGATTTAAGCGTTTTGGATAAAAGCAAAACTGTTATTGAAAATATAATGGATATGGCGTGTGTGCCAAAACATGCGGCACATGTGATTGCGGCCAATTTTGGTTTTCGTGGCGATTCGTCTTTGCGCTTGGTTGGGACATTGTCGGGTGGCGAATTGTTAAAAGCGACTTTGGCGGCTTTGTTGGGTGGGGCGACCCAGCCGGATTTGTTGATTTTGGATGAACCGACCAATAATTTGGAAATCAAAAGTATTGCAATTTTAGAAGACGCTTTGAATCAATATCGCGGTGCGGTTTTGTTGGTGTCGCATGATAAAATCTTTGCGGATAATATCAATATTGATGTTGTTTACAGAATAGCAGATGGCGCATGTCAACCCGTGTCGGATTAGCGTGTACAGTTTTCGGTAATTGCATCTGAAATATGGACAGATTGGGCGTATTTACGGGCCGATGGCACGGCGCATGGGTCACAGTTGCGGCGAATTTGTCCCGCATGGCATACGTATGCGACATCTTGGCACAGGCCGTATGTTGTTTCGGCGATTGGTGTGTTCAAATAAGCCATTGCGATTTCCCAATATTGTTGCGGTACAGATTTGGGATTGTATTGCCACATTTGGTGTATTTGTCGGGTTACACGATTAATGCATGCCGTAGATGATATGTGTTGGGTGCTAAATTCTGTGTTGTTGGTTGGGGTGTTGTTGTGTGTTATGGCCGTGTATGCTACTATGCCGATGGCAAGACAGACGACAAAAAACAGTAAAATATAATGTGCGATATTAAAACTTGATAAATTGTGATGGATTTTTTTCATTTTAACCCCTTGGGCTTTGTGTTTTAGTTTATCAGAATGTTTTGGAATTAATTACAGGTCTGTTTTCCCAGAATGTATTGATTTTTTCAAAAAATAATGTATTATTTACTGTGTAATTTTCAGCCAAAGGGGGATGCGGTGTTCGTAACGGAAAAATTAAAAACATTCTCTTGGGTGAATGTCGGAAATCCTGATCACGAAGATTTTGAAAAACTGCAGACCGAATATAAAATTGATGAAGATACTATATCGGACATCTTGGACCCAGATGAACAGCCAAGGTTAGAGGTCGAAGATGACTATAAAGTTATAATTGTGCGTTTCCCAATTATTAATCGTGAAACAGAAACATTGTGGCATACAGAACCATTGTCGATTATTATGTCGCCGAATCGGGTGATTACCGTTTGTCGTAAAAGATGCGATTTGTTGGATAGAATTAAAAAGTCCGAAAAAACATCCCGCGAAGAATTTATTTTGAACATTATGTACTATATCGCCGAATCGTATTTGCGTATGTTAAAGGAATTGAATAAGCGGGTTTTGGCATCTAAACGTGTCTTGACCGAACGTATTCGTAAACAAGAATTGATGAATTTGTTAGAGGTTGAAAATAGTTATACATTGTATTTAGCGGGTATCAAAGGCAATGTTTCCGTGTTGGATAAATTGGAAAAAATGCGCGGGTTTGTTAAAACAGATGATGCCCAAGAATTGGCCGAAGATGCACGAATCGAATTGGCACAGGCGACCGAAGTTGTGACGTCGTACAGCAAAATGTTAAAGTCAATCAAAGAAACGTTTGAAAGCGTTATTAATATGGATTCCAATACGAACATTAATCGTTTGACCATGTGGAATATTATTTTGGTCGTGCCAACGGTTATTGTTGGATATTATGGTATGAATTTACAGTTGCCATTTGCCGAACATGAAAATGCGGCCACCGCCATCTTTATATTTATTATGGTGTTGTTGTTGGGGTTCGCGTTATTTGGTGCAATACGTCGTCGAATTGTTTAAGTATTTTTCGTGTTAATTTGTGATATAATGCAATATACGGGTAAATTGCCCGGGGTGTTGTGTGTCAAATAAATGAGATTTGTAAAAGCTGTTTTTATGATTGTGTTGTGGGTGCCGTGTTTTGCGCGTGCAGATGGTGGCGATGTTAATGTCAAGGATATACGTGTGCCATTTTCCAGAATTTATGAATCTGTTCGGGGCTTTGAACCTTTGTATAACAGCAGTTTCGTGTATTTATTAGAAAGCAGAATTGGTAATAATGGTATTCATTTGGGTGAAATCGCCCAGGCCTGTATGGATTATACCCTGCGTAATCGGCATGTTACACGTGATATGTGTGTTAACTTTGTTTCGCGTATAATAGGTGAAACGATTGATTATGATGCCAACTTTGGAGAAATCGTAATAACGACTACGTCCGATGTTTCCGATACTTTTTCTTTTGAAATTAATGCCAGTGGTCGTTTCAAGTTTAAATGTTCGGATTCCGATGGATGGGTGCCAATCGAATTGACAGATGTGGAGAAACGTAATGTGTCCTGTACATATGGTGGTGCCGCGACCGAACGTCGTATAGTATTTCGGGGATTGGCAACGGGGTATTCGAATGATGAAGATACACCGGTGATTAATTTTAGAGACAATAGGAATTTAATCAAAGTGTCTGGGTCACTTGGTAAAATTTTCCCGACTTTGCAAAATGATGTGTCACCACGATTTGTTGGGACGTTTTGGGAATGTGAAAATTTGACGGATATATCGGGCCTTTCGTTCGAAAATATTACTGTTGGTGCGAAAAATATGTTTTGGGGCACATTTGGTAAAACGGGGATAAAGTCAATTCCGGCCGGATTGTTTTCGGGCTTAACCAATGCGTCGGCCGAACGTATGTTTGCGATGACTTTTTATGGGTGTAGTGAATTAACATCAATTCCAGAGGATTTGTTTATGAACGTGGGTGTTCAAGAGTCGTTGCCCGATGAAATGTTTTTGGGTACGTTTGCCAATTGTTCGAATGTTAAAAGTATGGGGCCAATGATAGATAAGAAGCATTTATATCAGATTTTTGATTGGGGTAAAGATAAGACAGCGTGTTTTTGTGGTGCAGAAAATATGTCTGGTCATGGTGAAATTCCCTATACGTGGAAGTAGGATTGTTGGATTGATAAAGTAGTTGGTGTGGTGAAGAATAAGTGTTTTGATTGCTAGGAAAAATATGATATAATCACCTTTGTAATATAGTTGGTGGGAAATATGAAGTTTTCATTATTTATGGCATTGTTTATTGGTATGACGACAACTGTGGCGCATTCGGCGGTTGGTGTGTCCGAACTGCGTGCGACGTTTGAAACGTCGGCAAGTGCGGTAAAAACGACTTTGTCGGAAATGCAACGTGCCTGTGGTGCCGTTTCCAAACAATTAAGTGAATTAAGAACGTTGGCCGGTGTTGGTGTTGGGGTGTCTGCTGTGGGGACTGTGGCGGCGTCGGTCGCAACGGGTGTTGGTATAAAAAAATCTGAATTAGATGCCGTTGCAATGAATAAAAATATATTTAAAGAAAAATGGGAAGAATTAAAAAACAAATTTGACGCGTCGGATGCGAAAATCGATTGGAAAACGCCAGCAAGTGATGCGGTGGATGCTTTTATCGAAAGTATTGCGAAAATGAACCCTGATGACGATTTGGATGTTGATTTGTCTGAAGGTGATATGGAACTGCAAAAAGCACGACAGGATTCCAAGATGGGACAAAAAGCACATACATTGGGTGATGTGCGTACCGGGACTTTGGCGGCGGGTACGGTAACCAATGTGGTTGGTGCGGCGGTGTCGGGTGCAAATGTTGCCAATAAAGATTTAAAGGGCCATGTAAATGAATGTATTGATGTGGCGGGAAAAATGAAGCGTGCCGTGATGCAGGCACGTATGGACCGTGATGCGTATAATAATGCGTTAAAAACACAAAAGAATGCCAATCAAAACGAAACGGTGGATGCGATTATGTCGAATCGATATATGGATGGAATTGATAACGCGATTCGTGCATGTGAAGAATGGTCGACAATTGATTTGTCCAAGATTGGAAAACGTGCCGGTGGTGCATTGGCAACGGGGATAATTGGTGCGACAACCGGTATGGCGGGAACAATTGCGTCGGCGATGGCAAATGCCAAAGATGTGCATTTGTCCGGTGTGGATAAAGAGAAAAAATTAAATACAACTGCAAATGTGTTGTCCGGCACAACGGCGGCGGCAAGTGGTGTTGCGACAATTTTAAGTGTGGCACAAATATCGGCAATTAAAAAGGCCGCATCGGTTGATGATAAATGTATGGGGGCATTGGATATAAAATGAAGAATATGAAATATATTTTGGGATTAATGATTGCAATGCCGTTTTGCGCATGGGCGGCGGATGCCAACGCATCAGATGTCGGTGCAACGAAGGTGCCATTTGGCCGAATTTATGATGCGGTAAAATCGTTTACGGATTTATATGAAACGAACTTTGTAAAATTATTGGACAATAAACCGACATATACTTTGGGTGATGTGGCACAGGCGTGTGTTAATTTTATCAAATATAGTAATGGACGGGTGACCGTGGAAACATGCCAAAAATTTATGCGCGAGATTATAGGAACAGATTCTGAAAAGCAGTCATCAAATATGGAAAATGCAGTGGCAAAAATTGATGATAATGCATTCTATGCGATTGTTGAGGGCCCGACCACAATAAAATTTACTATTAATGCGCAAGGTGAGTTTGAAGTTGATTGTGGTGTGGTTGGTGCGCAAGATGGAAAAGGCACTATTACGCATGAAACCGTGATGCAATCTGACGGTGCTTGTCACTATGAAAACGCTGGTAAATATACTATGAAAATTTCTGGCCGTGCAACGGGGTATGATGATGGGGAATCTGATCCTGTAATCAGTTTTGAGAAAAATTCAGGATTAGTTGGTATAGGTGGTTCTTTGGGGGCTGTGTTTCCAACTTTGGATGAAGGAAAAGAAAAAGGACAGCAACCAAGATTTTTAAACACATTCTATGGATGTGAAAATTTAGGTGGGAATATACCAGAAAATCTGTTTAAGGGCATTAAGGGTACCCCAGTAACAAGAATGTTTGCGGCCACATTTAGTGGTTGTAGCCAGTTGAAAGGTCCTGTGCCGAAGGGTTTGTTTGGGGAGCTGGAAAAAACAGATGATAAAGGGGTGTTTGAAGGAATGTTTGATTCTTGTAATGCTTTGACTGGGGCAGGTGAAGTAATTTCGAATATGCTTGCTGCTGCTGCTGATGATGATAGTGAAGATATCGAAGATGCTTCGGATACAGCTGATAAAATTTTTGTTACCACAACAAAAGGTGCCCCAAGTATGACGATATATATTAATGCAGCAGGTGAATTTAGTGTTGATTGTGGTGATGGAAAGGGGGTGGAGAGTTATCGTTTTAATAATCCTTTTGGTAATCAAGTTCAGTGTAGCTATCCAATGGGCAAGGGATATGAAGATAAACAATATACTATCACGATTGCTGGGAATGCAACAGGATACGGTATCTATGAAAAAAAACCGACGAT
Source organism: Candidatus Enterousia sp. (assembly GCA_045654485.1). Classification (GTDB taxonomy): domain Bacteria; phylum Pseudomonadota; class Alphaproteobacteria; order Rs-D84; family Rs-D84; genus Enterousia. Next base: position 102,714 of record JAZONN010000023.1, read on the forward strand.
CTCATTTGTTCTTCCAGATCAAGTTGAAAGTATAACTGGGGATTTGTACGATGTATTTCCGACTATACAAATAGAAGGATATGATTATTCGCCGTTTTTAGATAATATCAAGGATTTGTATACAGAATAAAAATCCCCCCATGTTTGGGGGATTTTATTTTCCCCATACGGTATCAATGTTGTATTCGGCGACCAATGGTATGGATAATGTGGTTATGTTTTCCATTATGGATTTAATGGCGCGTGCCATTTCATCTGCATGTGATGCGTCGCATTCAAATACTATTTCATCGTGAACCTGCATAATCATACGAATCGTGTCCGAATTTGGACGTACGATTTTTTCGTTGATTTCAATTACCGCACGCCGCATCAGATCGGCTTCGAATCCTTGGATTGGGGCGTTTATTGCCGCGCGCATCGCATATGCACGCAGGCGTGGATTTTTTACGTCCGGTAAATCTATGCGGCGGCCCCATGGGGTGTAAACGCATGCGTTGTCCATTGCAAACTGTTTCGTTGATTCAATATAATCTTGGATTTCCGGTAACCCCGCCATGTATGAATCAATTATGCTTTTTGCGTCGCCACGTGATATGCCCAATTGGGATGATAATCCAAACGCAGATACGCCATATATAATGGAAAAGTTTACCGTCTTGGCCGCACGTCGCATTTCTTTGGGGACCGGTTGGTCGTCGGGTATGTTAAATATGCGACGTGCCGTTTGGGCGTGTATGTCGGCACCGTTGCTAAATGTTTCTTTGAATGTTTTGACGTTCGCCATATCGGCCAATAAACGTAATTGAATTTGTGAATAGTCAACCGAGATTAATACATGTCCCAATGGTGCGACAAAGCATTTGCGTATCTGTTCCCCCAGTGCGGTTTTTGCCGGAATGTTTTGCAGGTTCGGATCACGACTGGACAGGCGGCCGGTGTTGGTGCTGGTTTGCAGGTACGTTGTATGAATGCGGCCGTCGTGTGCGATTTGGTGCGGCAATGCGTCTGCGTATGTGCCGGCCAACTTTGCGACACTACGCCAATTCAAGATTTTTTCTATAATTGGGTGGGCGTCAATCAAATCGTTTAATGAATCTGCATCCGTTGAACGCTTTTTGTTCGCAGGTAATCCCAGTTCATCATACAGCACGGTACCAAGTTGCTTTGGACTGGCGATATTAAATTCGTGGCCCGATAAATCCCAAATCTGTTGCCCCAGTGTTTGTAACTGTTCATGAAATACAACCGACAGGTCGCCCAAACGTTGGCGGTCAACCAATACGCCGTTGCGTTCCATTTCCAATAATACCGGCATCAATGGTAAATCACATGTTTCGTATAATTTGCGCAATTCCGGCTGTTTATCCAATTCAGGACGCATTTTATCATACAGCGCACGGCATATGCATGCGTCTTCGGCGGCGTATGGTGTTGCCGTGTCAATGGCCAAAGTGTCAAAATGCATGTCACAATCGCGGGTTTTGGGTGGAAACAGTGATGAAAATTTAATGTTTTCATGCCCCAGATATGTTCGTGCCAATTCGTCCAGTCCGTGACCGTGGCGCGCGCCGTACAACGCATATGATATTAACATTGTGTCGTCAATCGGTCGAATTTGGGTCGTATCCCAACCTTCGTTCGACATAATGTGTAAATCGTATTTCAAATTGTGACCGATTTTTACAATGTCGGGATTGGTGAAGTACGGCCACAGCGCATCACGTACCGCATCAATTGATATTTGGTTTGGGGCCAATGTGTCGGTGCCAAATAAATCCAAGGCGGCCGAACGATGTCTAATGGGGATATATGCGCCGTGGCCGTCGTCAATTGCAATTGATATGCCAACGATTTTATCGGATATCTGATTTAACCCCGTTGTTTCGGTATCTATTGCCAAAATTTTGTTCACAGATGATAGAAATTGACGCAATTGGGAAATTGTGGTTATTGTTTCAAATTCCATTTTTCGTGGCTCTGTCCGTGGGGCAGGTGGGGTAATTTCGCACGCATTGTTTGGAAAAGAAAACGTCGGTGTGTCGGATGCGGTGTTGGTGTTTGGGAACAGTTTTTCAATCTTGGTCGTCAAAGAATTACTTTCCAATTGGGTGCGAACAAATTCCAAAGCACCGGTCTTGTTAAATACAAATGGGCGGATTTCCAATCCCGATAAATCTACATCTGTCTTTAAAGTGACCAGTTGGCGTGATATATATGCCATTTCACGGTTGTCGTTTAGTAATCCACGTATGCGTTCATTCTTGACGTCGTTTAAATTGGCATATAGGTTATCAAGATTGTCGAATTGGTTGATTAATTCCGCCGCTTTTTTGGGGCCGATACCTGGGACACCGGGGACGTTGTCGGTCGAATCGCCCATTAATGATTGTACGTCGATTACTTGATCGGGACGGACACCAAATTTTTCCAATACTGCATCGTGACGGACTTCACGTTGTTTCATGCCGTCATACAGGAATACGCACGGTGATACCAACTGCATTAAATCTTTATCGCTGGTGATGATGCGGGTGGCGTCGGTGCGATTGCAATGTGTGTGTGCCAAAGTTGCGATAACATCGTCTGCTTCGACGCCGGCAACACACAGAACCGGAACACCCATTTGGGATAATCCCTGCTTGATAATATCGCTTTGTGTGATTAAGTCCGCCGGTGTTTCGGAACGGTTGGATTTGTATTCGGCATAGATGCTTTGGCGGAATGTTTGTCGGGATGCATCAAATACACATACGAATTCATCGTCGGGCTTGGCCGCCGCCAAAATCGGCAGAACCATATTCAGAAATCCATAAACCGCACCGGTCGGTGTTCCGTCAGAACGGCTAAGACGGCTATGCACACCGTAATATGCCCGAAATAATAAAGAATTCCCATCAATAAGCGTTAGCATTTTTTTGCGTCCCCGTTCGTCGTTAAATTTGGGGGCATATGCCCCCGTTTTTATATTGGCAATATGTATTAAAATACATAGCGTAATTTTACGCGGCCTTCGTATTGTAATATGTCTGTTTTGACGTTTGATAATTTCATGGCGTCTGGGATATACAGGGTGCGACCTTCGACGTCGATGTTAAATGGAATCACAGGAACGTTGAATGTTATGCCAAGCATACCTTGGAATGCAGTTGTGTCTTTGATTGATATTGGGGCCATGTTGTTTGGTTCGTATTTTGCATCAAATGTTTCACCAATGCCGACACCAATATATGGCTTTACCACAGGGGTCGGAATTTTAAAGTATCCATTAACCATGGCAACATCTATTGACATATGGTCGGCGTTAAAACTGCTGTATTCGGCTTCGAAACGAAGTAGCGGGATATCAATACCCACAACCGCACCGTATGATTTGGATGATTTAGATATATGGTCGTCGTCGGCAAATAATGTGTATCCACCCATGCCATATGTGCCACCGGCATAGATGTCCAATAATAAGTTTGCATTTGCCACAGCGGTTGATAATATGACGGATGCGATTGAAAAAACAAAAGTAGTTTTTATGTTCATGATTTCTCCTTTGTGTGATATCATGATAAAAAAAGGGTATAAAATATGCAAGAAAATAAACCCATTTTAATCGTCGGATTGGGGAACCCCGGGGCGGGTTATGCCACCACACGTCATAACGTCGGATTTATGGCGGTCGATGCTTTGGCCGGTGCAGATGCCAAGTGGAAGAAGGAGCATAATGCGTTGACTGTGAAAACGGAATTTGATGGCCGACGTGTTGTTTTTGTAAAACCACAAACGTTTATGAATAACAGTGGTGTGGCGGTTGCAGCATTAATGGCTTTTTATAAGATACCGTTGGAAAATATTATTGTAATCCATGATGATATGGACATTCCGGTTGGGGATTGCCGCACTAAAATTGGTGGGGGCAGTGCCGGTCATAACGGAATTCGATCAATTGATGCGCATGTCGGACGTGATTATAAGCGTATTCGTATCGGTATCGGTCATCCCCGTGATTTTGATTTGCAAATGGATCCGGCGGATTGGGTTTTGGGCAAATTTGGTCAGGTTCAATTGGGTATTATTGGCCGTACGATTGATAATTTAGAATTATTTTGATGAATAGGGTATTTTTAGGTCTGGTATAGTAAAACAGGCGTCACCGTGGCAAAAATTTGTTTCGCCACTGAGATAGCAATCTGCTATTTCGTCTGAACCACCATCTGATGTACTGCCGGCGGGGCATGGGTTTTGGGTGCCACCGTCACAGTAATATCCCGCATCGCATTTTTTCCATTCGGCGGTTAATGTCATGTCGTTGCCACCGGATATGTTTGAAATATTGGCGCCGGATTCATATATCTTATCTTTGTCAGAACAGCCATCGGTGCATTTCCATCCGGTGATATATTGTCCGGTGGTGTTGCATGTGTTGTCATATTTCAAGTAACAAGGTGTATCGTATGTGCAATCTTGTGTTTTTGTTGGGCATTTATTATCGGTGTCGTACGTGACCTTAAATTCTTTTGCTTTCCATACGGCGGTGAATGTAACATCGCCCAAGCTGTCTTCGGTCAGATATACTTCAGAGTCGATGCTAATTGTGCCGCCGGATTCAATTTGTTTTGGTGCGCCTCCGGGGCTGTGGACCAACAGTTTTCTGTTGGCTTTCCAATCGCCGGTGAAATCGTAACCTGTTTTTTGGGTAAAGCAGGGCGTTGCTTCTGGTATACCCTGTATATTGTCATCTGTGCAATCGATAGTGGGGATTGTGTGTGCATTGATCAGTGTGAGTTTTGATAGAGAATTCCAACAATCAGATGAATTTGGTTCTGCGCAGTATTCGGCCGAATAAGCAATTAATGCGCAATCGTTACTGTCGGCATTTGTGGTGTTTGTGATATTGTCGCCGTAATAATATCCGTATTCGCAGTCGCAGTTTGTGTGGTCGGCGTTATGTGTGGCGTTGTTGCCACATTCTTTGCATTGTGTTTCAGTGGGTATGTTTTCGGCACTCACTGTAATTCCGTATGGATTGTTTGGGTCGCTTCCGTGTGTAAGTGAAAAAGATGCAGAATTTGGCTTATAGGTGTTGGTTAGACATTGGCGCACGTTATAAACCCATATATTATCATCAATTGCCAGTTCATAACCTGCGGGAATTGTTAAGTTTAGTTGACAGTTGTTTAAACTTGTTTTTCCGGTTTCGCCAATCCAGGAATAGAATTTGCTGCTAATGTTGGTGTGGATTTGCCATGGCCAAAGGCAGGTGCGACATTCTGTGCCTCGTATACTGCCAAGCAGCAGATCTTCAAGGGAGGGTGGTTGGTTTTGGTATGTGCCAGCAGGGCAGGCGACGCATTTGTTGTTGTAATATCCACAACCCGCTAAGCTGCACTTTTGGTCATGGTTTATGTAATATTGTTGACATTCGTCATTTGTTGCCGCCATGGACATGGTGGGGCAAAGTGATAAAAATAATGGTATTATATATTTTCTCATCCTGAATGTGATGTTAGTAAAAATGTGGGGTGGGGTGCAATAAAAAAATCCGATGGGAATATCGGATTTTTTTGTGTCTATTCATATTTTATATACCAATTGTATGTAGCATCAGTGATATCGGTGATTTGTTCGTTGTTGGTATTATAATAATACTGGCTTGGGTTATATATGGCGTCATGATCATTAATTGTGTTATAATTGACGGATTGGTTTTGGTTATTGATAACAACGAATTTTCCGGCGCAGTTGATATTTTGACCGTTTGGGAAAGTGTCTGTTTTGTTATCGGCCTCATCTGTTTCGCCCAGACATATAATGGTATATTTGTCATTGGCGGCGACAATGGTGTATGTTCCTTCGGGTAGGCATAGTTTTGTGCCGTTGTCCCAGTATTGTATGAATGCGGCGGATTCAAACATATTTTTTTCTGCTGGTGTTGTAATTGTGTTTTGACAACAGTGACCGAAAGAGTCCTGGGCCTCTTCTGTGTGACAACAATTGGTTATATCGTCGATCACTTTGAATTTTTTCTTTGGTGTCACACAAACGTTGCCGGTACTGTCAAGTGTGTTGGAGTCCTGGCATAGGCCGTTTATGTCCAGTTTATAACCCGCACCGCATGATGTGTCGCGACAATTGTCGATTTTTCCCGATGTGCCGGTGTTGCGTGCGAACCAAGATAGCAATGTTTCATTTTTATCGTTCTGATCCATCTCCCATATGCGATTCGTGTCGAATTCATCCTCTATGTTTTGTTGTGGTTGATATTCGCAATTACCCCATATTTGTTCGGCTAAACGGCATACACCACAATCTTCGTTGTTGTCCTCGTCCTCGCAATATTTACACAGGTCTTCTACACGTGTTTGGTCAGGTGTTTGGTCTGCAGGTTCTTCTGAAATGGTTGTAGTGGTGTTGTCACGTACGGCGGTGGCGCCGTATAATTGGGTGTATATGTGGCCCTTTGTGGCTGATGCTTCTCGGTCTTGGTCTGCTAAGATGGCATTTACTGTATCAACGCCGGCGTTGGCAATGCAATCGTATACTTCGTCCCAGCATGCGGTGCGATTAACGATGGATTTGCGGTTAATAGATGTGTTCATGTTTTCGCATAGGCCGAAATTCCCCGTAATGGATGTGCAAACCTGAATTATGCATGCGCGACCAACTTCGCGGCATGTGTGCAGTATGGTCGCATAAGTTGTTTCGTTCATTATGTCTGTTGCGCCATCAAGCCATGGGTTGGTGGCCGTTTCGCCGTCGTCCGTTGTTTGTAATACCGCCGAACAAGTGTTTATAACATCTTCGCACATTGCTTTGGCCGTTTTGTCGGCAGATACACCAAAAATAGATAATGCACGGCCATCCAAATCGGTAATAGATTTTAATGTGTCGCTGTAACATTGGGCCGTTAATGTGGTGCAGGATTGGCGAACATCCTCTAACTTCCTATCTTGGGCCAATTTAATTTGTGACAGTGCGTCTTCTATAAATGAATTCCATACGTATTCGGATATGTCTTGGCAATTTTCCATTGCGGGTTCCAAGAATTTCTTTTTGGATTCCAAAAATGTGACAAAGCGTTGATTGTTTGTGGTGGTTGTCCATGTTTGACCCGATGTTGGGCGGGTGATTAATGTGCTTAATTGGGCCAATTCAGGGGTTAAAAACGCCGTGCCGGTTGTTGGATCAATATAGCGACCCGATGTGTCCAAGCATTTGCCCATGTCTGAACCGCAAACGGTTGAATCGGTTAACATTTCCAACATTTTGTTTTTACAGGTTAAAATGTCGTCTGAATTGCGTTTTTGATGTATGTCAAGGCGGGACATATCCAATAATGCGCTGCTTTCAAAAATGCGTTCACGTGCTTGGTCGGTTTTTGCCTGATATGATTTGGCAACGGTGTTGCAGTCCTGCTCTATCAGCATTTTGTATCCGCTTTCGGCGATAGATAGTTCGTCGGGGGAACAAATTTCGGCCGCCATTTCACGGCATATTGGCAACGCCGCTGCGTGCAGGGCGGGGCCACTTTTTGTTGTGGTTGATGCGCCGCGCATAGAATCAATGTTGTCGAATGCCGAATCGATATCAAGCGACATAGATATGGGGGCCAAACTCTGATTAAATGCATTGTTGTCAAAGCTGGTGTTTAATTTTTTTGCAATTTCATCCAGCATTTTTTTTGATGCCGATGTGTCTTTGGTATTGTATGCGATTTCGCCTTCGGTTGCAGTGTTGATTGCCGCCGCATCTTCTTTGTCCAGATTAACAGTTAATAGACGTTGCCCAAAGTCCAATAATTTGTCGTCCGCCGCATCCAATATTTTTTGGGTCTTGTTAAATTCATTAAGACGGGTTGAGCATGCACAACGTTTTAACTGGGTGTCCTTGTTGGCGCAGAATTCGTCCATGCAACCGTAAAATGTTTCACGGCATTTGGTATAGTTGCGTGATATGATTTCCGGTGCTGTTAATGCCGCACGTGATGTTGTTGTGCCACGTAATCGATTCGTTGATGTGGTTGTGCGTTGGGTGGCGATTGGCCGTGGGGCGTGCGTTGTGCGTGGTGTCGAAGTAGTGCGTGCGGTGGTTGGTTGTTCCGTTGTACGTGGAATAGATGCCGTACGTGCATTAACGTTGCCGGTGGTGGTGCGTTGAACAATATTCTTTTGTGTGGTTGTTTGTGGGCGTGGGGCGATATTCAGATTGCCTGTGTTGCGTTCACGGATTGGTGTTGCAGGTTGTATGTCGGTTGATCGTGAATATGATGCGGCCGGTGTGGTGTTTTGTAATTTTGATTCCGAAGACACGTTTTTTTGACGTGTTGTCTGGGTGGTGGTTGTGTCACGACGTGTGGCCGCACGTGCAATATCTGATGCGTCATCAGCCACCGCGTGCCGAAATACAAGCGGTGCAAGCAATACAGCAAAAAGTAATTTAAATCCCTTCATCCTTTGATATATGGATGTTAGCAAATTTATAAAAAACGGGGCAAGTACAAAATTTACGAAAAAATAGAACTTTATTATATTTGCGACGTGGTGCGACCAGGGGGACTTGAACCCCCAAGGGTTGCCCCACAGCATCCTTAGTGCTGCGTGTCTACCAATTCCACCATGATCGCACGTGCATTGGATATTTTTACAATATCAGATTTGTTTTTCAAGATTTTTTATGATAAAATATTTTTGATATAGGAAAGGAATATTCTATGAAGATTTTACCATTGGTTGTTGGTTGGGCTGTTTTGGGGGTGATGCCGGTTGCTGTTAATGCGGCGGGGACTTATTATACAGGGAATTATCAATCGCCCCAGGTTGGGTATGCCCAGCGTGCATATGCACAACGTAATCAAAACGCAAATTATTCGTCCCAAGGTGTTTCGGCATATAATAGAAATCAATATGCAAATGCTGGGTATAGTGCTCCTGCATCAAATGGTCGTGCGGCACAAACACGTCTACAGGGCAGGGGGGCAACACAGAATGCGGCAAATGTTATGTCGAACAAGGGGGGGCTTACGCTGGATGCGGGAATTTCACGTCAGATGGCGGCTTGGAATTTCGAAATGAAGGAGTCCGGTTCTATTTTACGCTATGATGATATTAGTTGGAATGTGTTTGATGTGAATGCCGACTATGATTTTATGTTGGGACAGACACCAATGCGTTTGAGTGCCGGCTTGCAGTATGGTATGCAGGCAGGTGAAGCAAATATGATTGACGATGATATCACCAATGGTGGGTATTTTGTCGTTCAATGGGTTGATACGTCGGGTAATGTTTTGGGGGATCAAGTTGGGCATGCGTTGTCTGTTGGAACTAGTTCGGATGGCGATATGCTGGGGTTTAATGTTGGTATTGGTTTAACGGATTTTATGCGTTGGGGCAACTTAAAAATTACACCAACGGTTGGATGGCGTCACTTGAAATATAAATTAGAAACAAAAAATAACAAAGGGATGTCGGTTGAAACCTTTGGTGGAACGGGTGGTTGCTTTACGGTTGATGGTACGAATGAAGTCAACTGTGATCCTATACTGATTTTCTATGACAGAAATGGTAATGCACTGTTGGCGGTGCGTGGTGACACCAATGGGGATGATAAATTGGATTTTAATGATGAAATTGTAATTCCAACCCCCGGCAGTGGTATGGGCAGTATTGAATTTGTAAGCCCGGGCGATACGTATTATTTTGAGCAACCTGGTGTTACCCATTCTTATGAAGTTGAATGGTCGGGACCATATTTTGCGTTGGATATGTTGTATGATATTAATACAACAAATTCGGTTAATGGCTATGTTGAATTGGGGTTGCCGTCGTATAGTGCGATTGGTGATCAACCATACAGATTTGATTGGGCGCATCCAAAATCTGTGGAAGATGAAGCGGGGATTGGTTCGGCGTTCCATTTAGGTATGGGGGCAACATGGTCAACGGCGATTACAGATTCTGTGGCCTTGTCGATTGGTTTGACATATGATTATTATACCGTGTCGGATGCGGATGCAAAAACGTATTTAAATGGTGCGTTGTATTCGGATTATTATAATACTATTTTGGATTATTGGGAACAAGATGGTAAAACCGAGGCAGATATGTTGAATCCGGAAACGGGTGATGCACAGGCAATTGCAATCAAGCAATTAGAAGAAGAATGTCCAGGTTGGGTATGTTCGGCCGCAGGTGAAATAGAATCTTTCTATAAATCCATGGGTGTTCGTGTTGGGTTAAATGCAAAGTTCTAAGATGAAATTTATGGGTAAAACATTTTTATTAACAGTTTCTTTCTTGGTGGGAGGAGTGACGGCGTCGTTCGCTGTTTCATTACAGGGAACGGCGTTTGTCAACATAACAAGTGATACCGCAGCGACGGCCAAGAATATTGCGTTTGATGAAGCACGCAGACAAATCTTAAACGATAAATTGCGGCAATATGCAGATGCAGATGCATTAAGAGAAGCGATTAAGACCGCAAAACGTGATGATTTGGCGAATTTGATTTTGCAGTCCAGTATTGATGGTGAACAAACATCGGATACTACGTATTCTGCATCCGTTTCAATGACTATTGATATTGATGTGGCACGCCAATGGTTGACACAAAATGAAATTCAAAATTGGTTGCCAACAAATGATGTGATGGACACGTTTGTGGTTAATGTTAAAATGTCGGATAAATTGGTTGATTGGTCTGATTTGAACCGTATCGCACGTGCAAAAAATATTGATTTGAATGTTGTGGAATTGGCGGGTAATGTGGTGCAATTGAAATTGCCTAAATCTGTACGTACGGATTTTACAATTGCGATACGTGGTGCAGGATGGCGTTATGCCGACCAAGATGGTGAATTAAGTATTTGGAAATAGTATGTTATCAAAAGGATGTGGTGTGAAAAAGTTATCTGTTTTTTCTTTGGCGGTTTTGTTGTCTGGTGTGGCGTATGGTGCAGATAGTTCGGACGTAAATAATGCTGCGACTTTAAATTTGGCGGTACGTCGTATTGGATTGGAATGGTCAAAGACAACGGTGCGACATGCGGCAGAATACCAAGAATCGCCTGTGTCTGCATTAAAGGCCGACAGTCAAGATTTTATCAAAGGTGTTTTTGATACCGCGTTGGAATATAATAAGAATAGATTTCAATGGGATAATTCTTTATTTATGGAATATGGTGAAACCAAGTTGAAACCATATGATGAACCAATGACGGTTAGTGAAAATGCAGATGATATTTTATTTAGCAGTAATTTATCTTATGCTTGCTGGGAATTTTCGGGTTTTAAATTTGGTCCAACCGTTCGTGGTGCATATGACACAGAATTTAAAACGGCCGATGATACCCCACGTCAAAACATTTTGCGTGCCAATGCCGGTCTTTCATTATTTGATAATTCGGTTATTAAAAGTTTGTATTTGACGGGTGTGTATGAATACGACTTTACCTATGCCGGTGAACAGATTAGTAAAATGGCCGCCGAAGTTGGTTGGCGTATGGAATATCAGGTTCGTGATGGTGTAAAATTGTCCACAAATGGGTATTATCGTGAATATTTAAGTTATTCTGATTTTGTTGCAACCGATTTGGAACGTGATTTAAGTGCGGTTGTGCGTATGGATACCAATTTGTGGGGGGATTTAACCATGGGGCCATATGTGCAATATCGTCGTGCCCGTGCACGTGGCGCCGATGTATATGGCAGTAATTTTATCATGGGCGTATCGTTTAATTATATAACTACATTTGGATTAATGTGATGTTATCAGACCGTTCAAATGAACGGTCTTTTTTTATGAAAAAATTACTTGGTAATGATATTTTTTGGTGTTAATATCTGGGGCGATGATAAAAGGTGTTCCGGATTTTTCTGTGGAATTGGAAAGTGGATTTTCCGTCATCGCCGGTGTGGATGAGGCCGGACGTGGGCCATTGTGTGGGCCGGTTGTGGCGGCGGCGGTTGTGTTCCCAAATTTTAATATTGATATTCCGGTGATTATTCGTGATTCAAAAAAAATGACCGCGTCCCAAAGGGCGGTTGCATATGATTGGATTGTAAAAAATACAACGTGGGCGGTTGGTCAATGTTCGCCCGATGAAATTGATGAATTAAATATTTTATGGGCGTCGATGTTGGCGATGCGTCGTGCGGTTGAATCTTTGAGTTGTGTGCCACAATATTGCTTGGTTGACGGGAACAGATTGCCGGATGGATTAAATGGTGCGCCAATTGTCAAAGGTGATGGACGGTCGTTGTCTATTGCGGCGGCGTCTATTGTTGCCAAAGAAACACGTGATCGTATTATGCATGATTTGGCACAACAATTTCCGCAATATCAATGGGATAAAAATGCCGGATATCCAACACAATCTCATTTGCAAGCCATTGAAAAGTATGGTATAAATCAGCACTATCGTAAGAGTTTTGGACCAATTAAGGAAAGGATAAAAAATGAATCTGCGCACGATTGATAATATTGATGTTCGTGGTAAGTATGTGTTACTGCGTGATGATTTTAATGTTCAGATTGTTGATGGACATATAACGGACGCATTTCGTATTGAACAAAGTATGCCGACGATTAATAAACTGCGTGCGGCGGGTGCGCGTGTTGTTGTTGTGGCACATCGTGGTCGCCCAAAAGGTGTACGTGATATGGCGTATACTTTGCAACCGATTGCCGATTATATGGGGGTTAAATTAATCGCCGATTGTTTGGACAAAGATTTCTTGGCCGATATGCACGATGGTGATTTGGTGTTATTGGAAAATGTGCGTTTTTATTCCGGTGAAGAAAAAAATGACCCTGCATTTGCCGCCGATTTGGCGCGTGGATATGATTTATTTGTAAACGATGCGTTTGCGGTTTCACATCGTGCACACGCCAGTACCGTTGGTGTTGCAGAGATATTGCCATCATATGCGGGGGATTTATTGGCGTCCGAAATTCATCATTTGTCGGACGTTATGGAAAATCCCCAGCGTCCATTATTGTCAATTGTCGCAGGCAGTAAAGTTTCCACCAAAATTGGCGTCTTAAAAGCATTGGCCAAGTTGTCCGATACATTGATTATTGGCGGGGCATTGGGTACAACATTTAACTATGCAATGGGTGGACGTGTTGGTAATTCTTTGTACGAAGCGGATCAGAAAGATACTGCTTTGGAAATTATGGAATTTGCACGGGAAAATAATTGTCGTGTATTGTTGCCGTTGGATAAAGGTGTGGCCAAAGAATTTGCACGTGATGCGGTGCGTTATAACAAGAATTTTACAGAAATCGAAGATGATGACGTTATCATTGACGCGGGCATTGAAACAACCGAACGTGATGTTGCAGAAATTCGTGCGGCACGTACCGTTATTTGGAATGGCACGGTTGGTATGGCGGAATGGATGCCAACATGGTCGTATGGTTCATTTGCATTGGCGAATGCCATGGCTGAACAGACACGTGCCGGTAAATTGGACAGCATTGTTGGCGGTGGTGATACCGTTGCTGCATTAGAGGCCTGTGGCGTCAAAGATGATATAACATATGTTTCAACCGGTGGTGGCGCGTTCTTGGAATTTATTGAAGGTCGCGTTTTGCCCGGTGTCGCAATTTTAGAAGATAAATAAATTAACAAAACAAAACGAAGGAGCAAAGTATGAAAATCAAACCTTTTGCGGGTGTTCGCCCACCAAAAGAATTGGCAGCCGAAGTGGCTTCACGTCCATATGACGTTTTGAATTCTGTAGAAGCCAAAGCCGAGGCCGGTGAAAAATCATTGCTGCATATTATTAAGCCAGAAATTGATTTTGACCCAATTGCAGACGAACATTCACAACCGGTGTATGATAAAGCGGTTGAAAATTTCAAATTGTGGCAAGAACGTGGTTGGTTGGTTCAAGATGATGCCGAAATGTACTATGTTTATGCGCAAACAATGGATGGTCGTACCCAGTATGGATTGGTTGCGGCGGCAAATGTTGACGATTATATGACCGGCAAAATTAAAAAACACGAATTGACACGTAAAGACAAAGAGGAAGACCGTATGATTCACGTTCGTATCCAAGATGCGAATATTGAACCGGTGTTCTTTGCATATCCAGATGTCGCCGAAATGAACGAAATTGTTGAAAATATCGTTAAAAATCAAGAACCAGAATATGACTTTGTTGCCGAAGATGGTTTTGGCCACACATTTTGGGCAATTCGTGATGCGGCGGTTAATGCACGTATAACAGAAATCTTTGCAGAAATTCCGGCATTGTATGTTGCAGACGGTCATCATCGTACGGCGGCGGCGGCTTTGGTGGGTGCGGAAAAGCGTGCCGCAAATCCAAACCACACCGGTGAAGAAGAATATAATTATTTCTTGGCGGTGATTTTCCCAGAAAGCCAATTGAAAATTATTGACTATAACCGTTTGGTAAAAGATTTAAATGGTTTGACACCGGCGGAATTCTTGGAAAAAGTATCTGAATCGTTTGATGTCGTGGAAAATGGTGCGGAAATTTATACACCAAATGCATTGCATAACTTTGGTATGTATTTAGATGGCAAATGGTATTCATTGACCGCCAAAGCCGGCACATATGACGACAATGATCCAATTGGTGTATTGGATGTGACGGTATTATCAAATTTGGTATTTGATAAAATTTTGGAATTGGGTGATTTGCGTACATCAAAGCGTATTGACTTTGTTGGCGGTATTCGTGGTCTGGGTGAATTGCAAAAACGCGTGGACAGTGGTGAAATGGTTGCGGCGTTTGCATTATATCCGGTTACGATGCGTCAAATTATTGATATCGCAGATACAGGCAATATTATGCCACCAAAGACAACATGGTTTGAACCAAAATTACGTAGTGGTTTGGTAATCCATAAATTGTCGTAATTGTATGGGGTGGGGCGTAAAAGCCCCACTTTTTTTATGTCTATTTATTGATAAAAAAATCCCACCAAAATGGTGGGAAATTGTCCAATATATATTAAATTTATTTGTTTGTGTTCTTTATAATTAGAACTGAACATTCAAACGAACACCCAATTCAGCTTTGACATCTGTGCCGTTCTGAGATTGTGCGTGTGATTCGTCAAATGTGTATTCACCGTAAACGGCAACCTGGGTTGCGTCGGTTAATTGATATGCGGCGGTCAAGTTAACGATATATTCGTCAAAGCCGTCTTCCATATCTTCTACGACAGCCATCAATTTGCTGATAGCTTGTTCTTGTGCTTTGTTTGCTGTTAAGGCGCCGTCAACGGTTGCTCCCATACCTGTTTTGATTTCGCTTAAATCAGAAGCCAATCCTTCTACACCGTTGTCTGAATGGTGTTTAAATGTAAATCCACCACCGAATGACCAACGGTCATCCAATTGATAGAACATTTTCAAACCGGCATTTACTTCGGTTGTAGATTTCAGGTCAACAGAGATTTCGTCTGGAAAGCCGAATTGTTTATTGTTAAACACAACTACACCTTGTTCTAATGCTGTTAAATCTACTGGGAAAGGCATGCCTGTTACATCAATTTCGTTGTTGTCATTACCGAATGTACGCAATACTTCTACGAAACCTGCTGCACTAAATTTAGACCACTGTTTACCGAATTGTGTTCCAACGTGGAAACCCCAACGGCCGTTTGAATAGTTGTCATAGTTAAAGCCCTGTGCGGTGTATGCACCGGACATTGGACTAACCCCGCCCAATTGTGCGTCGGCATACAAATCCCAAGCCCAACCGTCTTCTGTATCAATTGCACGGTATTTCAAACCAGCACGACCCAAATGCATACCTTTGCGGTCAATGTCGCCGTCGTGGGTATAGCCAAATTTGGCATACGCTTCCAGATTGTCTAAAATACCATAACCCAATTCTTCTTGAACGCGCCAAATTGGAAATTCTGTGGCGCCGTCATGATTTTTTGCCTGCATGGCTTTTGAATCGTCGGCGACTTTATACATAACGCCGGCGGATGTTTTGGAATATCCGGTGCCTTGTTTTGGCATATACAATGGATTTTCCAAGTTGGCTGCAATTGCAGGTGCCGCAAATACGGACAAGGCAACTGCTGCACTTAAAGTTTTTTTCATCTGTTTAACTCCTTGTTTTCGATGAAATGCCACACCCCCATTATTGGCAAGATGCGGGTGCATATCCATACCGCCCATTATTGGCAACAGTATGTGTTTGTGATAAGCACGTTTTCATTTTTGAATATATTAGGACATATGTCAAAAAATCTTTTTGCTTGACAAGGGCTTGAAAAAAAGTAATGACCGCGCTATAATATTTGTATGGGTGGGTGGCGTCAATAATATTTAACCCAAATAAAGGGGGCGTATATGCAAAGTTATTTATCGAATGCAAGTGGTGCAATCCAAATTCCTGTTAATCAAAATGTTCGGCAACGTGTTGACGTACGTGACCGTGTTGCATTGGCAAACGCATATATGAAAATGTTTTCTGGGACATCTTGGGTGCGTTGGGCAAATGGTGATTGCCTTGGACGTGCATGGCAGGGGTCTTTGGAAATGTGTGGCACAATTGTTGGCGCAAAACAAAAATCAAATAATCCTGCGGCACAACATTTGAATAATGTTTATGTGGCGCATAAAAAATATTGGTCCCGAATAATTATGACAAATCGGTCCAGCGACAGTATTATTAATGCAAATTCAGAAGATGTGGTATCTAAATCCGAATATGGTAAACGGTTGATGGGTGAAGGTTTGGGTGAAATTAATATAATATTGGCACGCTATCAAGAACGTGTGGAAGAAAAACAAAAAGCCGAATTTATGCGTGGATATAAATCTGTGTCGGCGGTGCGTAGCGGTATGATGGGTGGTGTAAAGCAAACACAATCTAAACCGGTACAATCGCATAACACGGCGTCGGAATCGGTTCGGTCGAACCCAGATGTTCGCAATAATCCGCAATATTGGGTATGGCTGTTGATGATGTTGCAGAAATGGTTGGAAAAGCACAATCATAAATCGGTGGGTGGACAAAAACGTGCGGCATTGGCGGTGAACTATGCGCCGGCAAAGCCACGTGTGCAAAAGTATGTGCCAAAACGTTCAAGTTTACAACCGTTGGTAAAACCAATGGCCAAACCAGAAAAATCTAATGCGGCGGTTGTGACACATGTTGCAAAAGCGAATCAGGCACAGAAAATGGCGGCGGCGAAAAAACGTGTTATGAATATGACTTTGAATTTACAATATATGATTCAGATGCAACTTATGCACAATAAAAATCAAAAGGCGGTATAAGGCAGGGCAGATAAATGGATTTTGATTTTGAAAAAACTATTGCTATGTTGGATGGTAAATCTGCCCAGGATTTTGAAGCCAACCAAATAACAGACAAAGATCGGGAAATTGTTGCGCATGCAATTGATGTGCTGTTTACCGGATTGGCTTTGCGTGAATGGTTGGGAAATGTGACTTTGGGCGTTGCGTGGAATCGTGCTTTTGATGCATTGCGTGACGTGGTGTTTTCTATACCCATAAAAAATTTGATGACCGATTGTGTGCGATGTGCGGCGTTCGATTATATTAGACGCAAGAAAATGCAAATGACGGCGATTGCGCATACAAATGAATACATTAAATGTCCGGTGGAAAAACATGGGCTTTGGATGGCGGATGCGGAAAACAAGATTGCAGATGGTGCGGAAATTTTACGTCGATTGATTACTGAATTTCAACCACGTGTTTCATACGCTATGACCGAACGTGCCAGTATGACGGGTATACGGTTGCATCCGGAAAATGCCCGTGAATGCGAACGAGAAATGATTCGTGAAAGAAAAAATTAAAAACCGCCATTTTGGCGGTTTAATTTAACGGTTTGTTAATTGTAATTCTATGCGACGATTTTGTTGTAATGATTTTGCGTCGGAACCCAATTCAATTGGGTGCAGGTCGCCAAAGCCACTTGGGACCAGACGGCGTTTGGATACACCGGCCTTGGCCAATTCGTTCACAACGGCGGTTGCACGTAGCAATGATAATTCTGTGTTGTTTTTGTAATCGCATGTGCCGGGGATGACGGCTTTCTTATCTGTGTGGCCGTCAACACGGATAATCCAATCGATGTCAGTTGGGATTTTTTCTTCCATGTCCTTGATGACGGTGGCGATTGCGTGTAATTGTTTTTTTCCTTCATTGCTAATGGTGTATGCGCCACTTGGGAATAATATGTCACTATTTACAATAAAGCGGTCGCCTTCGGTTGTGATTGTGGTACGGTCGCCTATGGCCAATTTGATGGCTTTGTAAAAATCCGACTGATACTTTGCGACGTCGTTTAATTCGGCAACTTTATCCGCCAAAGCACGATTCAGGCGCGACGACATTTCGACGTATTGAATTTCTTGGGCACGTGATTTTTCTTCGGCGGCATCCAATGCGCTTTGTAATGTTGCCAATTGTTCCAGCAGTTGTGTGCGTTGGACCAGCATATCTTTTTCTAGTTGTTGGCGTTCTTGTTCCAACTGTTCTGTTTTTGTCTTGTCTTGGTTTGCCAGATTTAATTGTTTGGTCAAATTTGCAACCATTTCTTGCATTTGGGTGTCTTGTTTTTGCAATTCAACCAATTTATTTTCGTATGCGGTGACCAAGTCATCGATGCTGCGGTTTGCTTCATCTAATTCCGATGTTAAGTTTGTATTTTGTTGTGTTAAATTGGTAATTTCTGTTTGTGCCAATGTAAGCAGGCGTTGTGATGCCTTTTCATTGTTGCTAATTTGTTCAATAGTTGCCGCCTGGGATGCGTTTGCTTGCTTTAATTCGGCAATTGCTTTGGCGCCGGTGGATTTGTTGAAAACACTTGTTGTGGTCCATAAAAACACAAACACAATCATCATAAATATTAATATAATTACCAAATTGGAAAACAGGTCAACAAAACCAGGCCATGCATTGGTGTGTGTACGATATCGAAAGTTCATCATGTTTGCTCTCTCTCAGTTTTATTCGTGTTGGCGGTTATTCGTTTAATGAATCACCAATGTTTTGTATCGTGCGTGTCAATTCACGTGTCGCCAAATTGATTTGTGGCAATACTGTTGCAATATCTTCGGTTGATACGGCGTGGGTATGTGCCGATAGGTAATCTTCTAATTCACGGAAAATTGCATTTTGTGCAAATTGTACTTGAAGCCCCAAGAATCCGATTATCAAACTGCCCCCCAGCCCCAAAAGCGAACTTGTGAATGCGGTTGCCATACCCGCCAATGGACGGGATAGGCCGGTTTGCATACTGTTTAAAACGGCTTCGTCGGAAAAGTTTAAATTTCCAATTAAATCTGCAAAGCCGCCAACGGTTAGAATCAAACCCCAGAATGTTCCCAATAATCCTAAGAATATTAATGTGTTGGTGACATAGCGAATCGATTCACGTGAATCTTCGAATCGTATCAATATTGTTTCCATCAATCCGTTTAATGTTGTTGCGGATATGCGACGTGGACGTGAAGACAGCATATGTGCCACAGGTCGCAATAAACGTGGTGGTAATGTGGCTTTGCGGTGGCCGGTTGTGTATTCGTAAAGCCATCTATATTCTGGCAACAATTGGAAAATTTGAACAAAGCAAAGACCAATGCCAAACAAAGTTGTTCCAATGATTATGCCGTTTAGCCATATGTTTGCAGACGAAATTTCCAAGAATTCCGCCCCAAAATATATCAGCCCCACAATTAATAATGTGGTGAAAATAGTCATCCGGTTTAATGCGCCGTGAAAATACTTTGTCATTGCAATAGACCCCCGTTTATCAAAATAATAGTAAATTTTTGAAAACTGTGTCAACAGGTTTATAGGGGGATAATATGAAAAAAACCGCCACAAGGTGACGGTTTAAAATGTAATTTATTGGAATCACAAATCTGTTAATAAAAAATCAACTAATTGTTTGCCGGCTTTTTTTGATAATTGTGAAATTGTGCCGTTGCATGAAGAGCCACCACCCAAATTCATATCTTCGGACATATCATTCATTGATACGATTTCCATGGTTGCTGTTTCAATCAATTTGTATGAAGCAGACAGATTTGCTGATCCAGTTGTTATTTTTTCTCCTGTTAACTGTATTTCTTTGGTTTGTGTTGATGCATTAAAATCATCAACGCTGACAATTAACAAATAATCTGCAATTTTTATTTGTTTTAATTTGTTTAAATTGTCTTCGTTTGCCAAATCTTTGCCCAAAAGAGAGAGTTCTTTTAATTGCTTGTTTATGTTATCCCGATCGACAACGGTTAATTTTTTTGACTTAACCAATGGTGTTGACATCTGGTCGATGATTTTTTCTTCGATTGCCTTGGATTTTTTAGTGTTTGCAATACATTTCCAGGATTGCCCATTATCCGATGGTATGATTGCAACGGTATATTTTGCTTTGCTGACCAAATCCGGTGATTCATATTCATCCAGTTTTTTTACCTTTGCTGCAATCGAAACTTTCCAGGAACCGTCTTTTTGTTCTTCGGTTTTTACGACCTCATAACTTTCTAAAACGCCTTTGTATTGCGCTTGAACTTCACGTTGAATAGATTCATTTGAAAGTTCGACAGATCCGCCTTTATTGCGATATTGCAGTTTTTCAGAAGTGTTATCTTTGGACCAAAATTTTAATTTAGACCAAAATCCACCGCTACTTTCGTCTGTGTTGCCTGTATCAGAAGAATGTTTTGCGTCATACGTCATATCGATGTTACGCCCATCTTTTAATACTAATTTTTGGGTAGATAAATCAATTGTTTTGTCGTGTTGGATTGCCACAGGGTTTGATTGACGCACAGCGTTATCAATTGCATCAATTGTTGCCGTATATACGTTTTTGCCATAGCCTGTTGCATTGATTGTTTCTATTTTTGCGTTTGCTACCCATGGTAGCAAACAACATAACAGTACGGTTGAAATTTTTTTCATATTAAATCCTTTTACCATGTTTTTGTGTTTTTATCGGTTATTTTGGTTATTACTTTTTTATCACTCCATAATTCTGTGCCGTCGCCCATATCAATTAGGTTTAGCGAGAATATGTATTCAATCATTTTTTTATTGCCAACAGTGCTATTTTTCTGGGCAATACGACCTTCTAGTGTCAAATCAAATGCTTTGACTGTGTTATTCTTTTTTACTGTGGATTTATCCACCAACGATGAATCCTTTAATTGTCTAGATAGGGCGATATTTTCACTTTTGTTGTCGCCAAAAGCATTTGTTGTTTTTACTTTGCCACTACGACGTAATTCTTTTTTGATATAATCTGTCAAATCATCTGTGTTGATGCGTTGCATTGTGTCATTTTTAATGTCGCTAATCATCATAACATATGGTTGTCCGTTGCTTTTTGGGGTTGCTAGTTCATACATCAGCATATCGTCAATCATTTCTTTGGCGGCATTTTCAAAGTCGTTGTCCGATAAGGTTGCTGTTACGTATTCGGCTGATTCTGCACGGCTTATGACTTGGGTTTGTGTTGTGCAAGCAGACAAAGTCATCATTAATACTGTGCTTAATGCAATTATTGATGTTTTTTTCATTTTTTACTCCTGTTGTTTATTTGGTTTATTGTTCTATCGGGCGGTCGGATATGTATACTTTGTAATCTACGGCTTTTGCACTTGGGGCGATAACCGTCCAATGAAAAGGTTGATTGCGTCTAACAATAGCTTGATTTGAATTAGATAAAATTGAATTTTGCTTCATGCCATCTTTGTCAAACCAAACAATACGATAGAATAGATCTGTGTCTTCATATGTTTCGCCAGATACCGTCACCAGTTTAAAAGCATCTGAATCGCGTATTGTGTCTTGGACGGATATGTGTTTTAAATAGCTGTCGTTTTGCACGAAAATCTTGTCGGGGTGTGCATTTTGTGCTGCACAACCCGTCAAAGAAATTCCAGCCAATGTTAAAATTAACTGTTTTTTCATTTGTTTTCCTTTGTTTTAATTCAATTTACCCACAATAATACTTGGAGCAGCATTAACTGTTGGTATACGAACAAATATTGCGGCATTTTTTATATCGTCAGGGATAACGACTTCATAATTTTGATTTATGACAATCTTGCGGTCTTTTGGCATTTCAACACGTGCAATCTGGACTTCGTTTGGTAAAGAGGTCCATGAACGCAAATCCCATGGTTTTTCTGCGCTCATAATGGCTGCAACTGCCAATGTTCCGCCAATTGCCCACAAGTTAGATGAATTTTCATTCTTTTTTGCCATTGCGTGCGCCCCAATACCGGCCGCCGTCGCTGCGGCAACTTTGCCAACTTCGAACACAACGGAACTGATAATGTTTCGTGTTTTGTATTTTTCTAAGTCGGTTTTTACAATTGAGTCCATGTTGGCCAAAAATTCTGTTTGGGTGGCTGTGTCCGACGTGCCGACAAATAGCGTTGGAGCAGCAGGTGCGCCAGCCCAAACATCAGGAATTGTTAGTTGGATATTAAAAGCACGTAAAATTTCTGGTGCTAAAGAGCGTGGTTTTATTTCGCCGACTGTTCCATTTTCAAAGAACACCCATACGTGCTGTTTTTTGGATGCAATTGCCTTGGAATCTGTTTTTATGAAACCGTTATATGGGGCAAATTGTTTCACGCGGCTCAAATAATTTTCTGAGTTTGCTTTGTCTCCATTTACACCATCAAACAAGGCGTTCATGTATGTTGTGTAGGGGTTTACATAATCTTTCATTGCGACAACAGAGTCGGGAATTTGACTCATTTCTGCGTCGACGGCCTGGACAATAGTGTTTAAATCTGGTAATCCTGGAATTTGTGCCGCTTTTTCTTCAAATTCGGCTTCAAGATCTTCGATTTCTTCGCTATTTTTTTGAACGTTTTCTGTTTGCAATTCATATGCTTGGCGAAACATTTGTGTGGCGTGTTCGGTGCCGTCTGCCATGTAACCCATTGCGGCATATGTTTTGAACATGATTTTTTCATAGTCCTTGATTTCATAGTCAGAATCTTCTTCTGAATCGCCAACTAATACGCTATCCGTTGCAGCAAAGCACATTTCACGAGATTCTGGAATACCAGCCCATAAAAAGCCGGTTCCGCATTGAAGCCCGCCTAGGTAGATATTGTTTGGTTCTTGGGCGGAAACGGTTGCGTCTGCCATTAACTGTGCCGCTGGTGCGTAAGCACCGGCGTTAAAATGATTTGTAAACTCTATATTTGTTGCTTCAAAGCCACCGCCACATGCCGCCAACAATAGGGGGAAAGTATATGTGAATTTTTTCATGCTGACTTCCTTTGATTAGAATGAAATGCGTGCGCCAAGTGTTAATTCATGTGCGACATTGTTAAATTCAACCTTATATGAATATTCATATGGGTATCCAATTTCTGTTTCTGTGTATTCTGTTGTGCCAAAGTTGATGTATCTATAACCAATGTCCAATGTTACTGTGTTGTTTACTTTCCATCCGACACCGGTAGCTACCTTCCAAGCCAATGAGTGTAATGTTTCGGATTCTGATTCTGCACTAAGTTCTTGTTGGTTATATCCGATACCTAAGCCAACATATGGGGTAAATGGACTGTTGGTTTTTATGTCGTAATATGCATTTGCAAATAGTGCGTAATTTTTAATAGATAAATCCGTGTCTTCGATAGTTGAATCATTGAAATAATGATTGTATTCCAATTCAATGCGTGCATCAGATAATTGAACACCGTATGCAATTACTAAGCCATTGGTTGTCCCTAGGTCGAAATCTTCGGTATAGTTTTCTTGATATTCCATCATGGTAGACCAATCGATCATGCTAATTTTTTCTTTTAATTCTATTTTTGATGAAACAGGTGCTGCTAGTTTCAAAGAAGCATATTGGCGAAAGTTTACTGCGTGTGCATCAAAGCAAATTATACCTAACAGGGCAATTAAACTGATTTTTTTCATTTGTTAATCCTTTGGCTGAATTAGAATGGGGCGAGTTTTTTTGCTCGCCCAGTTTTTTTATAATACGGGTTCGATTTTGCAGCTTTTAGCGACGTTAACTTTTACTGCTGCTTCACAGAATTTTGCATGATTGACACAAATTGCAACGGCAGTATCTCCTTTTTTTAGTGCTTCAACCAATTCTTTGGCTTCGCTTGCTGTTACTGTGACTGGATCGACACCTTGGCAGACAACCATCATTTTGGGTTCCATACCAAAATCCCCCAGCATAGAACATGCGCTTAATCCAGCGATACTGCATACCAATAAAAGTTTTTTCATAAGTTTCTCCTTGTTTATTATGAAAAAATAAACCGCCAACAGGAAGGCGGTCGGGGAGTTCGTAAATCATAAGTTCAATGATTCTATTGCTTTTGGCTAACGTGCCTATTATATAACAACAGCTCCCCGACATTTTGTCAGGGCAATATAACGGTGCAATCCACACCATTTTGGATGACGATGCAAATTGCACCGGAACTTATGAGCTTACGACAGCCCGAGTCCAATTCCCATTGGATTCAATGCCTAGTTTAACATTAATCGGAATAAAAGTCCAATTGATATAATTGTTTTGATGTGATGAGATTTGTTTTTTGTTGGGTGCCAAATCCGCGTGTTGTCACACGGTTTAACAAAAAACGCCGCACAAGGCGACGTTCTTTGTTAAATCTGGCGCATCGTAGCAAGGATTCCCTTGGCATAAATGCCTGTGGGGCATTCGTTAGCACTCGAACTGCACGATGTTTGTTCTCGTTTACTCATTGTCGAACCCTTTGGTCGGGTTCAAATCCGCGTGTTGTCACACGGTTTAACAAAAAACGCCGCACAAGGCGACGCTCTTTGTTAAATCTGGCGCATCCAGAAGGATTCCCTTGGCATAAATGCCTGCGGGGCATTCGTTAGCACTCGAACTGCACGATGTTTGTTCTCGTTTACTCATTGTCGAACCCTTTGGTCGGGTTCAAATCCGCGTGTTGTCACACGGTTTAACAAAAAACGCCGCATAACGCGACGTTCTTTGTTAAATCTGGCGCATCCAGAAGGATTCGAACCCTCAGTCTTCTGATCCGTAGTCAGATGCTTTATCCAGTTAAGCTATGGATGCAACGGATTGTTATTTTATACCATTTTATTTTAATTGCAAGTAATTTTTCATATTTTTTTATCTGGTCTTGTTTGTGCCGTGATATAGGGCGTTGTAATGACGGCGACAGACGGATTTATAATTGCTGTCCCCAAGTGCAAATTGGTCGCCCGCACGAATGACATCGCCGGATGGCGTGAAGCGTATGTGGTGGGTTGCCAATTTCATACAGCCGTTGATTTGACATGTGGAATCCATGCGGTGTAGTTTTGCACCGACCTCTATTAAACGGCGAGATGCAGGAAATATTTTTTCATTGCTGTCAACCATTAGGCCGTAACACATAACAATTTTGTTTTGTTGGTCGGCAATGTGTACCAGTTTGTCTATGTCTGTTTCGGAAAAGAACTGCACTTCGTCGACCAGAATAACGTTTGTGTCTTTTGATGGCGTGTATGTGGATAAATTTGGCATTGCGTTTGCTTCACATTCCAATCCAATACGGGAAACGATTTTTTCGGTTGCGAATCGTTTATCGAATGCTGGCTTGATAACTTCGACTTGGGTGCCGTTGCGACGAAAATTGTATGCGTTGATGATTAGTGCGGCGGATTTAGAACTGCTCATAACGCCATAGTGAAAATGCAAGTTTGCCATTTTTTGTTCCTTTGGGTGATTATTTTATGCCTGGTGCCATGGATTCAAGGCGTTCGATGCGGCTTTCGATTGGTGGATGCGTTGCGGTTAGTTTTGTGTTCAAGGTTGCGTGGCGGTGCCCTGGATATGCAATGCAAACGGTGGACATTGATGGAATGCGGTCTAAGGCCTCTATGCGTGAATCTGTTGAAATTTTATGCAATGCGGATGCCAACGATAACGGGTCACGTGTAATATGTGCGCCGGTTGCGTCGGCCGAATATTCACGGTTGCGTGATATTGCCATACGTAATAGTGGGCTAATAATCAAATTAAATACCATGAATGCCAACCATACCATGAACAATATTGCACCAGAATTGTTGCGGTCGTTATTAGATGAACTGTTGCGGGTATATGTAAGGTTGCGTCCCAAAATGTCGGCAATAAATACCGTTACCCCAACGCCAGTAATTAGCAACATGTCCAATCGGATATCACGGTTGGCGATATGGGCCATTTCGTGTGCAATAACCCCACGTAATTCTGCGGGGGTTAATTTATTGATAATGCCACGTGTCAAAGCAACAGATGCGTCGTTTGGGGTTCGGCCGGTTGCAAATGCGTTTAATGAATTGTCTTCTATTATATATACACGTGGTGTGGGCATGCCTGCCGCCAAAGCGGTGTTTTCAACCAGACGGAATATTTCACGGTTTTGTGGGTCTTGGTTATTGATTTCCTGGGCGTTTGCGACGTTTAACATCATTGAATCGCCGAATGACCATGATATTACCATCCAAATAACGCATGCGCAAAGTGTTGGTATTGCAACAGCTGTTGTTGTGTGTATTGCTTCGTCAAGTGGTGCGACGCACCATGTGAACAGAAATATTAGCCCGATAAATATGCATGGAAATAATGTGACCAGTAATATGGTTTTTATATTGTTTTGCCGAATGTGCGTGTAAACGGTTGAAAGATTTGACATTGTATATTTTCCTTTCCTGCTAGTACTGTGTTATCATAAAAAGCGCATTATGTCATGAAAAAAATGACTTTTATGTGATTGATATGGGTTGTGTTTATGTGTTAATTGTGATAAAATTTTCGTATGGTATACAAACGTATTTTTTATGGAATTATTGGAATGATGTGGGCGGTTGGTGCGCATTGTTCGGTGAATGGCGGAAATTTAACATATCAAGAATTTCCCAAGACAGAAAATGATTTGTCTTTTGTGGAATTGATGCGGCTAAAAGCCGAAGGGTATAAGCCGTACTTTGAAAAACAAGTATATTATCCAATCAAATTGAATTTGGATGATGGTGGTGGGGCGTCTAAGCAGGAAATAGATAAATGTCCGGATGTCTTGCCTGCATTCGGGGCGCAGTCGGCGGTCGTAGGTGCATTAGAGGATGTGAGTGAAGCTGACAAGAAAATATTAGAAAAGTTTAACAAGAGTGTTGTCGTCGGTGGTATGAAGTGTGAGTATAATAAGCAGATACCCGATGACTATCTTAGTTATACGTGTATTGTGTATTGTCAATTGACCGATAAGGATCAACAATATGATGGCGATATTTGCTTTTATTCAAATTCGATTAGTCGCGCAAAGGTGGAAGATCAGCCGGATGCAAGTATTGTAAACGTGCAAGATGATGTTGATTTGTACTTTGCTGAACCTATAGATGAAACATATCAGGGGGAGGAGGTTAGTAAGGGTACGAAACTTGGTAAAATAAAGGATAAAGCTAATTTTTATTATTGTGTTTATAAAAAATAGTTCTTCAGCTCCTTGTGATTAAAAGGTTTTTGCTTGCAAAGATATATTGTTCTTTTTTTGATGTTATTTGTGTATGGTGGGGCGCATGCATTGCCATCTATTGATGGTGCGGTGGTGCGAAGTGCGAAAAAAACTTTGTTAAAACGTACCGAGTTTCAAAAGACGGATACGGATTTGTCGTTTGCAGAAAATATGAAGGTTATGGCAGATGGCTATGAGGCGTACTATACGGAATACGATGCGTCTGGGCGGTGTGTTAAAAACTGCACATATCCGGGGATAACGTTGAGCCAAGAACGTGAATTAAAACGTTTGGCCACAAATCTGTTTGCACGTGATTTGTGTGTTGGAAACGGGGAAAATGAAAGTACTTGTAATGCCAGATATTGTGGTGATTCTGGTTGTGATGTTGTTGCATATGCCAATCGGGTAAAGGATGAAGCGGATTCCACGGAGGGGAGTGCGGCACGGTCGGCGGTTGTGCCACGTGTGGCCAATGTTCGTCGGGAACGTTCGGGAAATGGGTATAAACCAATTGTTGTATGGCCGAACAATGTGTTTGAACAACAGGATAGTATGGATGCTGGTTCATTGGTATGGGATGATAGTGTTGTTATAGATTGGGAAACGGGGCCAGTTACTAGACGTATTTTGGCGAATGTATTGGATGCGCCGTTGGTGGTAATTAGTGCTGGTGGTGAACGTGTTGCCAATGGATCGGCGTATCATGCCGGTGTGGATTTTATGGCGGGGTACAAGCAAAAGATTTATGCGCCACGTGACGGTGTTGTGCGTCATTATTTGCCAAAACATGGTGCGGCTGGAAATACATTGATGTTGTTTCATGCATTTAGGGGCGGAAATGAAATGCAACATGCCGGTAGTGCAGATCCAGATTATAAAGGGGCGACATATCATTACTTTACAAGATATATGCATTTGTCAGGTGTGGCAACTGGGGTTACTACTAAGGGTCAAACGGTGACACAGGGGCAGGTTATTGCGTATGTAGGGAATACGGGTGGTAGGTATGGTATGCATTTGCATTACGAGTTTGGGGTCTATATTGATTTTCCAAATGTATCGGATTCAGGTGATATGAAAATAAGTATCGATTTGTTGGGTACGGATACAAATTGGGCGGTTTTAAATGATAAATATAAATACAAAAATACCAAGTATTCAGATGCCGCCGATGTATTCAAAAATTATAATATGTTGGGTGGGGTGTATTGGATGCGGTATTCTGCATCTAATAAAAGTAAATCTATTTCAAATCCATTGTTCCAAAAGTGTGTTGATTTGAATAAATCGAATTTAAAAAAAATGGCAAAGTGTATGGCAACATATTTTGTGGGGTGTCAAGGTATATTGAATTGTGTGGATTATAATTGTACTAAAACGCAAGAGATAGATGCGTATGCAAAATAGGATTATGTTATTTTTTATGGTGTTGTTTGTGTGTGGTGGGGCGCATGCATTGCCGTCTATTGATGGTGCGGTGGTGCGAAGTGCGAAAAAAAGTTTGCTAAAGCCCGCAACATTCGCCAAGACGTATAATGATTTATCGGCCGCAGACCATTTGGCAATTATGGCCGAAGGGTATTTGCCATATGAATCTGTTTATGATGCGTCGGGGCGTTGTATTGAAAATTGTGCATATCCGGGAATTACTTTGAAGCAGGAAGTTGAACGAACGCAACAGGCGACCCAGCAATTGGCATATGATTTATGTCGTGAAAATGGCGGTACAGAGGACCAATGTCGTAATGGCGGTACAGATGCGGAGCGTGATGGCAAAGCGTCATCGGGTGATGGGGGGGCTGTCGTTCGGCGCAATGATGCTGGTGCTGGTCGTGGTCAGAATAATTTTGGTTGTCCTATACAAACGTCGGATGATTTGCGCTTATCTTCTATCCCGGGGGAACGTACAAAAACAGACCAACAGAGTAAATATCATGCAGGGGTTGATATGGCGGTAGGCGCGGGAACGCCTGTGTATGCAAGTTATGGTGGGGTGGTGAAGTGGGCGGGGCCAGGGACGTATCATGGTGGTGCGGGGTGTTATGTAGAGATTAAACATACTATTAACAATAATTACTATTATACTAGGTATTTACATTTAAACGGGACCCAAGAGTCGGGGGAGGCGGCAACGGATTGTGATATACGGGTGAGTGTTGGTGACACTGTTACAAAAGGGCAGCTAATCGCCAATTCTGGTGATACGGGTAAAGGGACGGGTCCCCATTTGCATTATGATATGTATACGTATGATAATGATAATCGAAAAATGCATATTGATTTAGTGGGGTCGTATCAGGATTGGGATTCGGTTAATAGTGCAAAGGGGGGCGATTGGTATTATGGTAACGCAATGGGCAGACAAAATTGGTTGGGGCGGACGTATTTAGTAGCGCAAGACAATAGTAATGAGATGATAAAAAATTGCAGGGAAAATCCTGTGGACTATACGTTCGCTAGGTCTGATGATGAAATGTTGGGTGTACGGTGTACTAATGATGTTTGTTGGTGTATTGTGAAAAATTTGACGGGTTGTATAGGTGTTTATTAAAATGTGCAGGTTCGTTAAATCTTTTTTGTGTTGTTTTTGTGTGATGGTGCCATGTGTGGCAAATGCTTTGCCACCGGTGGATGGTGCGGTGGTTAGTATTGTAAGGGGTGATCCGGATTGTCCGCAAAATTGTGAATCACAATGGCGTAAATTTTATCCGGCGATAAAGCCAAATGATTTCATGACATATTATGAAAATAGACGGTAAATTAATCTGAATTCTGGCGTTTGAATTTGACCGAAAAACTGCCGTTATTTATTGGGGAAAATGATACTATGTATGGGGCCAATATGCTGTTGGTGGCCCATTGGGGGAATTTTTGTTTTAATATGCCGCTGGCACCCGTTATGATGGTGGCGGTGCGGTTGCCCGATGTTGCCAATTCCATTATTGCGTGCCACGCTTGTTCTTCGGTTAATTGATGTAAATCCAATATGGCGTGCTTTGGTGTTGGTGTTTGGATTGGTATGCGGGTTGATAAATGTAATTCGCGACGAACCGAACGGCGGGTTGCGTCATCAGATGCGATAAATTCCGCGCCAATCATATTTTCAATATCTGTGTCTGTTAAATGCTTCATTTGTGTGCCCGAATAAATACCAATACGCGTTCAATGCCCGACAGATCATTTTCACTGCGTAATAAATCCCAACCGTTTTGTATGAATATGTTTTTTATATCTATCCCTTGGTCAATACCGATTTCCAAGTACAATTTGCCGCCATCTTTTAACCAACTGTGTGCGTTCTTTGCAATTGATTCATATGCCGCCAATCCGTTGTTTTTTGCGTATAATGCCATTTTTGGGTCGTGCAGGGCGGCGTCATTTATGTTTGGGTCGTTTTTTGCAATGTATGGTGGGTTTGATACGATTATATCAAATGTTTCAGATATGTTGCGTTCATGTTCAAATGATGCGTGTTTTGTTCGTATTCTATCGGCCAGCCCCAATGCATGAATGTTTCGGCGGGCGACACGTAGGGCGGGGCGGGATTTGTCAATTGCCGTGCCGTGTGCGTTTTTGATGTTTTTTACCAATGCGCAAATTATGCATCCGGTTCCCGTTCCCAAATCTAATATTTTTATGGGTGTGTCGTCCATTTTGTCGGATATGACGGCCGAAACCAATGTTTCTGTGTCTGGGCGTGGATCCAATGTATGGCGGTTGGTGTAAAATTTTAATCCATAAAACCATTTTTCGTGAATAATTTTGGCAACCGGCATACCACAGCGCAATTTGTGCGCGATTATCATAGTGCGGATTTTAGACAGTTTTTTGTATTTGTCTGTTATTATACGGGCGGCACGAATGCCACCGGCTCGCTGTAAAATTGTGAATGCTTGATTTATTTCCATAAAAGCATTATAATCGGTGTTATGGAAAAAGCAAAAAATATTATGAATGCAAACAATTTGACACGCATGGTTTGGGCATTGGCGGCATTGCTGATGGCGATTGCGATTGTTTTGGTTGTAACTAAACATACCCCGTCGGGTAATCGTGCGGTTAATGAATGTGTTTCTGTTGTGGCGGTGGAATCGGGTGATACACTGTCCAAATTATTGTTAGAGCAGGGATTAAGTCATAGTGACGTTAATGTTATTGCCAAAGTGTTAAAAAGTGATGCAGATATCGCAACACTACGTGCAAACCGTGATAGATTGGAATTTGTGCGTGCGCATGATGAAGCGCCTGTGTCAAAGATTGTTGTCGTTCCGTCCCCTTGGCGTCAGGTTGAATTAACTTGTGATGCGGATGGTATGTGGAATTGTAAAACCGTTGATATAGAACGTGATACACGTGCCGTTTATCGTAGTGGTGAAATTTTGGACGGTGACAGTTTTTATTTGGCCGGTCAGCGTGCGGGTGTTCCGGCGGGCATCTTGGTGGATGTGTATGATTTGTTGGCGTTTGAAATGGACTTTGAACGCGACGTGCGTGCCGGACAAAAATTCTGGGTCGTGTATGAAGAGAACTTTTCCGAAGGTAAAAAAATCGATAACGGACGGGTTTTGGCCGTGTCGTTTGAAGCATTGCGTGGTGAAGTGCAAATGTATAGATTTAGAAAGACCGACGGCACAACCGGTTATTATGATGCCGAAGGTAATGGTGCAATTAAATCTTTGAAACGTACCCCAATTAATAATGCCAAAGTGACCAGCAGTTTTTCAAAGAAACGCAAACATCCTGTCTTGGGATTTACCCGTGCGCACAAAGGGGTGGATTTCCGTGCGTCAACCGGAACGCCAATTCCCGCCGCCGGTGCCGGTCGTGTTGTGGCACGTGCATATAATCGTGGATACGGGAATTATGTAAAAATTCGTCATAATGGTTCGTACGAAACGCTGTATGCGCATATGTCAAAGTTTGCCAAGGGGGTAAATGTTGGTACAACCGTGCGTCAGGGACAGACCGTTGGATATGTTGGTTCGACGGGGTATTCAACCGGACCACATTTGCATTATGAAATTATCAAAGACGGGGTACATGTAAATCCAATGACTGTTAAGCTGCCTGCAATTAGTAATTTGGGTAAAGAAGATAAGAAAAAGTTTGTTGAATATCGTAAAAAATTGGATGAAGGTATCGAACAATTGAAAAAGAATCCCGAATTGTTTATTCAATTATAAAAATAAAAAAACCGCCCGTTTTGGCGGTTCTTTATTTTTTTGTTGCACGAAATACAGACCATAGCCATGCGATAACTGACCAACCGAATATCCAACTTGCCAAACGGACGGCGTGCATTTGGGGTTTTCCATGCCCGTTTTGGCGTGAAATCCATGCGGGGGCACATACAATGCCGATGATAATTAATATTCCGGCGATATATTTTAAGACCAATGCGCAATCGTGCCAATGTATTTGCATAAAAAATCGGTCAATTTCATAAATAATTCGGTTCATGTTCGTCTGCTGCTTGGTTAATAAAACAGGGGGCAAAAGCCCCCCCGTATTCATTCCGAATGAATTATATACCATATTTTGCAGAATTGTCCAGTTCTTCTTCGATACGGATTAACTGGTTATATTTTGCCATACGGTCTGTACGTGACATAGAACCCGTTTTGATTTGGCCGGCATTTGTTGCAACCGCCAAGTCGGCAATTGTTGTGTCTTCGGTTTCGCCACTGCGGTGGGAAATTACAACACCATAGTTTGCGTCTTGGGCCATTTTGATTGCACGTAATGTTTCAGTCAAAGAACCAATCTGGTTAACTTTGATTAAGATTGCGTTTGCAACGCCCGATGCAATTCCGCGTTCCAAGCGAACAGGGTTTGTTACGAATAAATCGTCACCAACCAATTGACAGCGTGTGCCGATTAAGTCGGTTAATTTTTTCCAACCCGCCCAATCTTCTTCGGCCAATGCGTCTTCGATTGAAATGATTGGGTAATCGTTAATCAATGTTTCGTAGAAAGCAATCATTTCATCGGATGACAATTGTTTGCCTTCGAAGTGATATACGCCATCACGATAGAATTCCGATGATGCAACGTCCAAGCCAATTGATACTTGTTCGCCCGGTGTATAGCCCGCTGCACGGATTGCCACCATAATTGTTTCCAATGCTTCGTTGCATGAATTGAAGTTTGGTGCAAAACCACCTTCGTCGCCAACGTTTGTAGAATTACCGTCTTGTTTCAAGATTTTCTTCAAGTGATGGAAAATTTCTGAACCCATACGGATAGCTTCGAATTCAGATGTTGCGCCATTTGGAATAATCATAAATTCTTGGGCGTCCAAACCGTTGTCTGCGTGTGCGCCACCGTTAATGATGTTCATCATTGGGCGTGGTAATACGCATGGATTTGGGTTGCCATAAATTTCGGCGATGTATTTGTAAAGTGGCATTTTTTTTGCGTTTGC
Source organism: Candidatus Enterousia sp. (assembly GCA_045654485.1). Classification (GTDB taxonomy): domain Bacteria; phylum Pseudomonadota; class Alphaproteobacteria; order Rs-D84; family Rs-D84; genus Enterousia. The sequence continues at coordinate 136,633 of JAZONN010000023.1, forward strand.
GGCCGCGTGTGCCAATGCCATAGATACCGCCAAAATAGCGTTCGCGCCCAATTTGTCTTTGTTTGGTGTGCCGTCTAATGCCAACATTTTTTCATCTAATATGGTTTGTTCGGTTGCATCCATGTCCATTAAAGCGGGTGCTATTATTTCATTAACGTTACGAACTGCAGTTAATACGCCTTTGCCCATGTATGCATTGCCGCCATCACGTAATTCCAAAGCTTCAAAAGTTCCTGTGGATGCACCGGATGGAACCGCCGCACGACCAAATGCGCCGCCAGATAATTCGATGTCGCATTCGATAGTTGGGTTGCCACGGCTGTCCATAATTTGACGTGCATGAACTTTCTTGATTTTAAACATACTTTTTCTCCTGTTTTGTTACTGTGATAAAGAATTTCGTCTTGCCTTAATGTGACGAAGTATGCCATAATATAAGCACAATTAGGATTGGATGAAAATAAAAAAATGATAAAAAAATTAATTTCTTTTGCCTGTTGTCTTTTGCCAATGGGGGCGGGTGCCGCAGTTGTTGTTAATCCCGATGGTTCAAATGCGTTCGTTTCAACGACTCAAGATGCTTGGGTTAATGCCGGCGGTGCTAGTATAACTATCAATTCGCCCCAGGTAATAAGTTTGGTGGCCGAAAATGGTTTTAATCTGTCCAATAATATGTATATTGGTGCCCAGAATGATCAAGGTTCACAAAACGGTAATTTATATGTGCTTAACACGGTTGGTGGTGGAAATAATGCGTTTACCATTTCAAATGGTGGCACGGTGTCTGTTGGCGCAATGCTACAGGTTTTAGATGGTTGGACATTGGGATTACAGGGAGCGGGCAATAATGCGGCCTTTGATTTTGGTTCGATTGATAATGGTGGTAAAATTGTGGCGCAAAATGTTGCCGAATTTACATCAGGGTCGATTGAAAATAGTGGGCAGTTAGATTTGGATGTCGTTGGTAATGTGACAGCCGGTATGTTATCTGCAAATTCTGGTTCGTTTGATATTAATGCGGGTGGCGATATTGAAATAGCGGGGGTTGTTAATTCGTCAAATTCTAATAATGCCATTGGTGCGACGGGTGGTGTTTTCTTTGGTAGTGATGTACAAAGTAACGACGGGGTGTTGAATGTTGCAGCCGGTGGTGATGTTTCTGTTGGTGGTAATTTGTATCATTCTGGACAGAAGTTATCTATTGCGGGTGGTGCTTTTAACGTTGTTGGAACAATGAAAAACGATTTGCAAAATGGTGCAATTGTTTTGAATGTTAATTCGTTGGCTGTAAATGGCGGGACGGAATCAACGTATTCTATGGTGAATAATGGTGATTTTTATGCTACGGTTTATGGTGATACTTATTTGGAATATGGTATGAATCTGACCGGTATGGGGAAAGACAACGAATTTAGTTTGGATACCGGCACATTGACGTTTGGGGCCAATGCATCATCAGATACTTGGTTTTCGGCATTTGCAAATAAATTAAATAATTTTAATTTGGCGGTTCGTGATGGTGATATCGCTTTGGGTAACTATGCGGCCGGTGTTTTGAATGGTGCGGATGGCAATGTAAATGCAAATATGCAGTTATTGGCACAAAATGTATATGTGACAAATGTTCGGAATAATGGCGGTTCTTTGATTATCAAAGCCGCAGATTTGGATGATGGATATGATGTTGTTGCACCGGCGATGGCGACAATGGTTGGAAATATTGTTGTGGGTGACCAAGTGGTGGGTGCGGCCGGTTCGAATACACAATTGATTGCATCAAATGCATTAAATGTCCAAGGCGGGGTTGCGAACAGTGGGGCAATGACATTGAATTCTAATTCTGTTGAAATTGTGTCCGGTGTTTCGAACAGCGGTGTGGGCGCCGTGTTAAATATAACGTCGTTAACCGATAAATCGGGTACAGTGATCATTGATGGAAATTTAACCAATACAGATGGTTTGGTAAATGTTAATGCCAAAAATGTCGGGATTGGTGGAACGTTGGTTAATAGCAGCGGTACTGTGAATGTGACCGGATCTGATTTGGATGGTGGTTCGGTTTATTTTGGTGGTATTAATGCCAATGGTGGCGTTATTAATTTAGATGCGCTGGCTGGAAATGTTGCGGTTAATAGTGCAATTATTGTGTCGAATGGTGCATTAAATCTTGGTGGTGGTATTCGTAACCTTGATGTTGATGGGGCGGTTCAGATTGATGGTAATTTAACCGCTTCGGCAAATGCTGCCGTTGGTTCGGGTGATGTGAATATTGCGGCAACTGGTACCGTGCCATTTGTAATGAACAGTTCGGCGGTTGTTGTCAAAGGTGATGTTGATGTCACAGATGATGCCGTTGTGCGTAATGTTCAATTGGATTCGTCTTTGGTGTCGGTTGAAGGTAATGTGGATGTTGCCAATAAAGGGTATTTGACATTGGGGGCGTCGGGGAATTCTGCGGTGGTCAATGTTGGGCAAAGTGTTAATGTTTCAAATTCTGGGACATTGGAAAATTTTGCCAATAACTTTACGGCGGGAACGATTGGTGGTAATGGGTTAATCATTACACACGGTGAAAATATAACTGCAAATGCGGGCGATATTGATATTGCAGGTGGTTTGGTGGTCGATTCGGCGCGTGCCGATTTGCCAACAACAGGATTGATAACACGCGATACAAATACTGTGAATATTACAACCACAGCCGCAGGTGCAGATATAAAATTTGTAACTGTGGACGTGGCATCGGGTAACACATTAAATTTTGACGCGGCAGATGCGTTAAATATAGCCGGAACGATTGTTAATTCGGGTAATTTAATGGCGGACGCCGGTGGGGTGATTGTTGGTGGTGCGTTGGATAATAAATCTGTGGCGGTGTTTGCAGGTCAAAATATCACGTTTGCGGGTGTGAATAATGTCGGCGATTTAGAATTGACGGCAACAGATGGTGATATCAATTTGTCAAATGTAACAACGTCTGGAGATTTGACGATTAATGGTAATGCGGGTGCTTTGATGTCGGCATATAACCAAACGGATGGCGTGACGGATATTAATGTCGATGCTGTTTCGGCACAAAGTTTTGTCGTAAATGGTGATGTGAACACCGTTGCCAACATTACGGCAAATACGATGACGGTTGATGGTAATGTGCGTGTGGCCGGTAATGTTTCCCAAGGTGGCGCAGATGCGATGCTTAATTTGTCAATTGGTCAGTTAAATGCCAATAATTTAATGTTTGCCCAAAATTTTGATATTGTGACCGGCGATACCGATTATAATATTGGAACAAATGTTAGTGTTGATGGCAATATGAATGTTGCCGATACGGCGTCTGCATCGTTTGTCTTGGGTGGTGGATTTAGTGCGGCCGATGTAATAAATGCCGGTAATCTATACTTAAATGCGGGAAAGGGGATTAATTTCCAAGATGTGATTATTAATGATGGTACTTTGTCATTGGATTCCAATTCGATGCTTGTTGATGTTGTGTCTATGACAATCAATGGCGGAAATTTGGTTTTGGATGGTGCGGGCTTTGTAACGGATGGCGCAATTGATACGGGCGCAATGCTGTACCAACAGTATGTGTCTGAATTGGCATCCAAAGATATCAATGTTGTAGCCGATAAATATACAATGACAATGTCGGCATTAGATGTTGCAGGTGTTCATCAGCAAAGCGGTCAGATGACCATTAATACAAATTCTATTAATGTTGATGGTGATATTGTTGCGACGGATTTGCGCTTTGTGGCGCCAATTGATGATATGGGACAGACCATATGGCAAAATGTTAATGTTGGTGGCAATGTTTCTGGTGGTGTAGAATTTTTGGGACTAGAAAAAATGACGATTGCCGGTGATTATACTTTTGATGCAAACAGTAAAATTAATGCGGCGATTTTACCATATGCAAATGGTTTAGGGCTGAATACAACCGATATTAACTATTGGGCAACGGTCAGTTTAAATGACGATGATACGTTGGGACGGATTACAAATGCGGACGATGGTGCGGCGTTGATAACCGTTGGTGGTTCGTTCAAATCGGGTGTGGTTTATGATGATGCCGCGTTTGGTTTGAATAATACCGCGGCGCAATTGGGTGAAGGTCAAATTGGAATTTCTTTGTTCGATGTTGTTGACCAAGGTACGGCGATTTGGTTGTTGTATGCCGATAATGGTGTTTATAATTTCAGCCAATTGGAACAAATGCGTAATTTGAACGTGAATTTCTGTAATGCGGATGGTTCTATTTGTTATAACTATTTAGATATGTTGGATGGTAATAATGGAACGGCTGCAGATGGGGATGAAGCAACCGATTTGCCGGCGTATGTATCTGTACGTGATACCGATTCGGATGGTACAGCGGATAGTTTATATGTCGTGTTTGATCCAAGATTTGGTGGGCCAGTTTTGTTGGATAATATGAAGATTCAGCCGATTGTTGCACGTGAATCATATCACACCACGGGTGAATATGTATCGGCCGGTGCATTGGATGATTTGTTGGTCGGTCAGGTTCATAACAAGAAGTTCTTTAATCGTACACCGATTGAAATAATTCCATTGGTATTTGAAGATTCGAATATATCTGAAATGGCGAATGAATTGTATAATCGTATGGAATACTATGTTGAAACATCTGATGGTGCGCCGTTGGCACGGTTTAGTCGTCTATTCCAAGTGCGTGAATTGGAACAAATTGCCGGTGGTATTTCATTGAATGAACATACTTCGTTCCGTTCGTTCGAAGACCGTATGTTTGATGAATTTATATGGAATCGCAATCGCCAATTGAAAAAGGCATGGGTTGATGTGGATTATGGTATGTTCTATCAGAACATTGATGATGGTAAGCATACCGATGGAAATCGTTTTGCGATTTCGGGTGGATTTGATTGGCAAGAAACGGATACATTGGTTTTGGGATTGACGGGTCGTGTGTCCCATACCGCATCCGCGGCATCAGATAATATGGATTTAAGTTATGCCGACGTTGTGCAAACGGGCGACGTTAAAATCGATGTTGCCGATACAGATATTGCAGTTGGTGGCTATATGATGAAAATTTTGGGTGAAAAAACACGTCTTTATGGAAATGCGTTTGCAGATTTGCACTTCTTTGATGTCAATCGTTTTCAAACCTATGTTGATCCAATTGACGGCGATGGTATGGCGTTCAGTTTGATTTCCGAATGGGGGTTAATGCACGATATATTAAATCAATATATTGTGGGTAATGCATATGCACGTATCGGATATAACTTTGGTTTTAGTATTAAAGAACAGACCAAAGAAGAAGATTATATGCATTTGAAATCAGATGGCTATATGATTTTGACACCGGGGTATTCATTGACCGCACAAAAGAAAATCTATCCATCTGCGTGGTTCCAGATTCGACCATATGCATCGGTTGGTGTGGAATATGACGTATTGGGTGCGCCGGATTATGCGGAATATAAATTCTCGGTTGCGGAACGTTTTACAAATTATGACATCGATATTAATCCATTGTGGGCGAATATCGGTGGTGGTGTGGAAATGTTGTCTGCACATGGGTTACAGTTGGGATTGGATTATAGGTATCAATATAATCAAGATATCCAATTACATAACATCAAGGTATCAGGATCGTATAGATTTTAAAAAAATCCCCCATAAATTGGGGGATTTTTTTGTTTGTACAGATTTTAGAACAATTTGAATTTGTAATTTGTTCCCGCACGGAATGTGACGTTGGAATCTGCCAAACCTGCGGCGGCATTTACAGACCAATTATCGGTTAAGCCCATTGCCGCACCCAATGCAACGGCTGATTGGCTGTTATAGTATCCGTAACCACCACCAACAGAAACTTCGCCTTTGGCAACATTAGATACCGCAACAGAAGACATTGCTGCTGCACTTGCGATACCAGCTGACAAATCTTCTTCTAATGCGTCGACTTTTTTGTCGGTGTAATTGTATGCCGAGTTCAAAGACATGCTGTTCTTGGCATCAGCATATGCTTTTGCAGCCGATAATGTCATTTCATCGCCTGCGATACGATTTGCAACTTCTTCTTCGATTGCCGATGTGTTCAAAGCAATTTTGCCGTCTAATTCTGCTTCTGCGGCTGTTGCACGTGCAACTTCGGTTTCAATCGCTGTTTTATTTGCGGCAATATTTGTTGCGTTTGTTTCAATTGCGGCTTTGTTTGCTGCGATGTTTGTTGTATTTGTTGCAATATCAGACGTGTTTTTTGATACTGCACTATCAAGTGTATTAATCGCACCAGTGAACGTCGTTTCGTTGCCGGCAATTACACCTGTCAAAGCATCGGATACCGCATTTGAATTTGCTGATTCGATACCCAATGTATTATCAACCCATTGTTGTTTTTCTGCAAAGACCGCTTCTGCGTCTGTGATGCTTACTTTTTGATCTAATTCGGAACGGATTGCGCCGCCTTCGGCCAATGCACTATCAATTGCGTTATTGGCACCGTTGGTTATTGTTTCTAAAATTGGTGCATCATAAACGTCTTTGGCTGCTTGATACAGGTCGCCGTTTGCAACAAAGGCGTCTGCGGCGGCTTGTTGATTTGCCTGTGCTGCTGCCAATTTTGATGTTGCTTCACCAACAGTTGCAAAATAACCGTCTAATTCGGCAATTTTATCGCTGTCGTCATTAAATACGGTTTCTGCCTTGTCAAAATTCGCTTTTTCTGTTGCCCAATTGGCCCCAGTGTCTGCAACAGCGGCATCAACGGCGGCTTTATCTGTATTATATGCGTCACGAACATCTGTTAGTAATTCAAACAAAGCGCCGGATGTTGGTTCTTCTTGCGGTATGCCATTTAATGTATATTGCGTACCGTCGGCAGACAATTTCAATGTTTGACCTTCGTATTCAAACGAATACATAGAGCCATCAAATGTTGTGTCGGTTGCACCATTTGTAATGGTCACTTCTGTGCCACCTGCATAGTCAGACAAGGTGTGTGTTGCAACCATATTTTGAGCGTTTTCGCCCAATACAACGGTTTCGCCAGCCCCGTTTACGTATGTATAGTTGTCACGAACAGCTGTTTCGCCGGCGGCAATTGTTTGGGTGCTAATGACATCGCCTGATGCTGTTGATGTTCCTGTGTATGCAGAAATGTCCGGTGTTCCATCTTGTAGAGTTTTTGTTGTGCCATCTACATCCGTATATGTAAAATCTGTTAATGACGGTTCTGAATTATACGCAATATCTGATGCGGTTGTTCCATCTGATCTGACGTAATTATATGTTGTATTTGCAACGCCGTCTGCAACATTCATATCGTCGTTATACATGCCACTAAATGACACGTCTGTTGCGGCAATTGCTGGACACGACATGGTAATCGCAACCAGCGAAGTTAAAATAAAAGTTTTTTTCATTTTCTTTTCCCTTTTTCGTTTAATTAAACAAAAACCGTCAAAGGAATTTGACGGTCAGGGGGTTAAGAAAATCATATACTTGAATGACCCCCTTGGCCTTTACGCATGTGCGCTGTTGTATAGCCAAGGGCCCCCCGACCAGAAATCGGGTAGAATTTTTTGCAAAATAAAAAGCGCATCCGCGCTGTATTCTATATTTTGCACAGTCGGATAAAACAATGCCATAAAAGACACCGCAAGTATATAGGATTTCTTACGTCCCCGAGCCAACATCCCTGTTGATTCATTTTTAATGATATATTTTTAGAGACAAAAAATCAACATAAAAACAAATTATTTAACTGATTTCTAATGCCATTGTGTTATTTTCTTGACTTTTTTGTCAATTTATTGTATAATACTGTCAACAAAGGTGCGGTTCCGTAACCTAAAACTTCCACAAAAGGATTATTTATGCATATTAATGAATTAAAGGCCAAGAGCCCACAACAACTGCTGAAAATGGCAGAAGATATGGGAATTGAAAATCCATCGCAATTAAATGTACAGCAATTGCGCTTTGCGGTTATGCGTGTTTTTGCCGCAGATAAGAAAGTGACTTTAATCGGTGATGGTGTGTTGGAACGTATGCAAGACGGATTTGGTTTCTTGCGTGCGCCGGAATCTAATTATTTGGCGGGGCCGGATGATTTGTACGTGTCGCCAAATTTGATTAAAAAATATGGTTTGAAAACCGGTGACTATGTCGAAGGACAAATCCAAGCGCCGGCCGCAGAAACAGAAAGATATTTTGCACTTGAAACAATCGAACGTGTAAATGGTGATAATCCGGAAAAATTAAAACATCGTGTTTCTTTTGATGATATGACGCCATTATATCCAGATGAACAATTGAAAATGGAAGTGGCGGATGACAAAGACAAAGGTCGTAATTTGTCGGCACGTGTTATCGATTTGATTTCGCCAACCGGTAAAGGTCAACGTTCTTTGATTGTTGCGCCGCCACGTACCGGTAAAACCGTTATGTTACAGAATATTGCGCACAGTATCGCAACAAATTATCCGGATGTAAAATTAATCGTATTATTGATTGATGAACGACCCGAAGAAGTTACCGATATGCAACGCAGCGTAAAGGGCGAAGTTATTTCATCGACCTTTGATGAACCGGCCGCACGCCATATCCAAGTTGCAGAAATGGTTATTGAAAAAGCCAAACGATTGGTCGAAGCCGGTCAAGATGTTGTTATCTTGTTGGATTCTATTACACGTTTGGGACGTGCATATAATACCTGTGTTCCATCCAGTGGTAAAGTTTTAACCGGTGGTGTCGATGCGTATGCGTTGCAAAGACCAAAGCGTTTCTTTGGTGCGGCACGTAATATCGAAGGTGGTGGTTCTTTGACAATTATTGCAACTGCATTGGTTGATACGGGTTCAAAAATGGACGAAGTTATCTTTGAAGAATTCAAAGGTACGGGTAACAGCGAAATCATTTTGGATCGCAAATTGTCCGATAAACGTGTATATCCGGCGATTGATATCACCAAATCCGGCACACGCAAAGAAGATTTGTTGGTTGGTAAAGATATATTGTCAAAAATGTATGTTTTGCGTCGTATCATTAATCCAATGGGCACATTAGAAGCCATGGAATTCTTGTTGGATAAACTGCGTTTGACGAAGACGAATAGTGATTTCTTTTCGTCCATGAACCAGTAAAATTAAATCTAATGGCGCATCTAAATCGTAATGGGATTGATTTGTGTATCGTTTGTACACTACGTCAATCCCATTTCGTTTATCTGCACCATTATCTTTAATTTTGTAAGGTTGCACAATGGCGCATCTAAATCATAATGGGATTGATTTGTGTATCGTTTGTACACTACGTCAATCCAATTTTTATCATCCTGCCAATGTGGTGGGATTTTTTTGTTGGGCAATATGAAAAAAATATATTTTTATATCTTTATTTTGGTGGTTATGCTGATTTTCTTTTGGGTTGGGGTACGATATGGTGTGGCAAAGTGTTCCGGTAATATGGCGGTGAATAATGTTAAAAGTCAGTTGGACATATTTATATTGGAAAGGGAAGTTAATGCAGAAAGTTTTAATCGTGGTGTTGATGATATTCGTCACATCTTGCGCAAAAAATACACCATTGCCGAATAATGTTTGTGCGCCGGTTGTGTGTATGCCTATATATGGTCGGGCGGGGGATTGGGATATAATCAGTGATGATTTGGCACGAAATATTTATCGACATAATAAAATGTGTGCAGAATTAAAAAAGCGGGTCGATTGACCCGCGTTTATATTTTATCGCAATTTAATTCTTTAATGCGATTTCAATTAAATCTTTGGCGATTTTGCCGGATTGTTCGTCGCCCGTTGGTGCGTATTCTACAAATTCAAAGCTGTGTGCGTCTGAAAATGCGGTGACCAATTGTGTGACAATGTCCAACCCAATGCCCGCCGGTTCCGGTACCAATACATCTTTGAAGTGAGATGGGTCGATTGCGTCAAAATCCAAAGACACAACAAATTTACGATTGCCGATTTTTTCACGGATTTCATCAACGATTTTTTGCGTGCTGGCCGTGTCCATTAATTCGTTGGCGTGACGGATATATATGTTTTTATCGTGAACATTTGTGATTTCGGCGGGTTCATATGAACGTGATGCCAAATAGAACACATTTTCGGGTTTTAATGCCGGTTTGCGTTTTTGCAAAGAATGCCAGCGTTCGTCTCCTTCGCCCAACAATGCACGGACATTTGTGCCGTGTGGTGCGCCGGATGCTTCGGTGCGTGAAGATTCTGGGGTGTGCATGTCCAAGTGTGCGTCAATGTACACCAAACAGATATCTTCGTCTGCAAATTGGTCGGCGATGGCTGCAAAATGACCAAAGTTAACCGAATGGTCGCCACCAATTAAAATATGGCGTTCGGTTGGGGTGGCGCTATAGATTTTTTGTTGAATCTTGAAATTTTCGCCAAATCTGTCCGCCATGCATTCGGCCAGATTAAATTCGTCCGGTATCACAGATATCCAATGTGCGTCCGGAAACATTTTTTTGACCGCCATTGGCCCCAGCGCAGGTCCTTCGTTTGTTATTGTTGCAGTGGCCGCACGGCCATATTCAATTCCCATTATTTTTTTCATTTGTATGACTCCACTATACTTTCGGCGGCATTTTTGATTTTTTGTAATGCCTGTTCATATGTGGCGCAATCACGTGTTATTTCCGAACGATATGCGTCACGTAAATTTGTTATCATGTATCCGCATCCAAGTAGGTGTTGGATGCAATATTCGTGGCCGGTGCTAAATGCATTTTGCCCACGAACACGGCTATCCATTGATGCCCAATCTATGTTTAGTGCGTTTTCAATATTAATCCATGAATTTCCGTTTGTGTATTGTCCAATGGTTTGATTCCAATATTCGTTCATTTCTGCATCGGTCCAAGTATTGGTGTTCTTGATTGTTAAAATCTTGGTGATCAACTGTTCAATTGTGGGTTGGTACATCGAATCGATTTGTGATAGCTTTGCACTACAATAGCAGCGGTTATATGCCGTGTTTTCACGTTTGCAGTAATTGTCCATGCATGTTGTATAGTCCGCCAAGCACCGTACAGATGATACACGGTTGGTTGTTGTGCTTGGTGTTTGATATGCGATGGTTTTTTCGCTGCGGTTCGGTGTTTGTATGTTTGCCGAACGATATGTATTATTTTGATATGTTGCCCGTGCGGTATTTGGGCGTTGACGTACGCCACGTTGTTGTGTTGTTGTGGCGGTGTTTGGGCTGTTTGTTACCACCCGTGCGGTGTTTGTGGGGGTTGGACGTGACACAACACGGCGGGGTTCGGCGATTTGTGTTGTGCGTACAACTATGTCCATTGGGTTTGTGTTTTGGTTTGGTATTACCCCAGGGTTTAAATCTGTTCGCATTTTATTATTCATATATGGATACATATAATTGTATGTGTCGGGCTTTATGTACGCAGATGCAGCAGGCGCCGCCATTGTGTTTATTGAAAACAAGCAGATTGATGCGAAAATTAATCCCAATTTCATTTTTGACATATTGATATAATAGAAATTTTATCGAATTCAGACAAGCACATTTTTGCAAGTTGACTTTTTTTATGATATAATTTTTTGTGTGTATTATGAGAGGGGTGGGCCGGTGTTTCGTATAAAATTATTTGTTGCTTTAGTAATGTTGTCGTATGTTAATGCGTCTTGGGCGGCGACAGATGTGTGGCCATTCCCAAAATTTTGTAATAATGTTAATGGGTTAGATACTGTTGCACGATGTTTATGTTCGAATGATAAAGGTTTTATAGCCGATGATACAGATGGTGCTTTTACGATTGATTTAAGACGTAATATTGGTGCTTCGCAATGGAAAAATGAAACGCCGTATAAATATATCTTAAAAATGTATGTTCATGGTGACAGGGGGGTAGAGATGCCGCACTGTACAGCGAATATGGTTGGGGGTAAAATTGTTACTGCACGACATTGCTTGATAAAAAAAGGGTCGGGTGCCAAGGGATTATATTATTTTAAGACAGCGGATGGCATGGAATTGTCTGCACGTGTTGTTGCATCGGGAAATTGGAACGAGGGGGCGATACGTTCAGATGGTGATTGGGCGGTTTTAGATGTAGTTGATGGTGCGGGCAAACAAGTTGTGATGAATTCGGGAACTGAATTAGTCAAGGTTTTACAATCTGGTAAGTATGCTGATGCGATTTTGCCGGGGTTTGGTGGATTAAAGGTTATGAGTGACGAAGAAATTCAACGTTTGCAAAAGGCGTTTGCATATTATCTACAAACAATGGGCGGGGGGACTAATGGTGGAAACGGCATTGTGACAGGTAGTATGGCGGGGTCCAAGTTTATGGAGGATTTGTATGTGAATCAGTTTTGTCGTAACTGGTTTAACGATCCGCAAAAACGTCATTATTATGATGAACGGTGTCTGGATGCAAATGGCAAATATAAGTTTTCTGGTTTGAACTATGCTGCGTGTGGTATTGATCATGATGATATATTTCGTGATACAGAGCAGATGAAACTTAGTACTGGTCGGTTTAGTGTGTCGGGTGGACAGTATACAATGGATACTCAGGCGTGGGGTGGAAATTCTGGTGGTGGGGTATATATAAAGCCGGACTGGTCGTTGGTTGGATTGGCGCATAAGACGTCAAAAGATATGGTTGTTGGTGGTGCACGTCATGCAAATGCAGATTCTGCAATGGCTGTGACATCTGTGGGTAATTTTCAAGATTTGCTGTCAATTAATGGTGGTGATGTGAACGATGATGATGGGCAACAAAATAATAGTGTAGGTAACAATGATAATGGTAAAGGTGGAATTTTATCTGATAATGATGGGGATGATGGATCAGATGTGCCGCAAAATAAAGGGGTGAACAATAGTGATAATGGTGTTGAAGGTTCCAGAACATCACGTGTTGCCGGCAGTGCATGTATGAATGAAGATTTGCCAGAATATGCAACGGCGGGTGTTTATCGTATGGAAATTAATGGCGATTTTGATTGTGGTGGCAGAAGATGCAATTGTGATGCGACCGCATGTGTCAAGGGATACAGGGTGCATGTTGGGCGCTGTAAGGCAAATGTGGGTTCAATCACTATTTATTAGTTAGTATGTGGGGGCAACTTGTATTGTTTGTTAAACTGTGATATAATTCGTAAAAGTAAAAATGGTGGTTTAAATGGTAAAAAAACAAGTTAAGAATAATAAAAATATGTTTAGTAAGGGGCGTACTGCGTTATTGACGCTGTTGGCATCTTTGGGGGTTGTGTCTGCGGTTGGTATGACGCGCACAGTGGTTAATAATGATGGGCCAGATAATCCAAAAGATAAAAAAGAAGTTGTAGCAGATGTTGCACGGGATGGGAATTTGACTGCGAATTTGCCGACGGATCCGGTGGAATTAGAGCGCTTTATAAAAATGGCGGATGAAACTTTGGCAGAATTGAATAAAAAAATAGAAAATGATGAGTTAAATCCGGAAGAAGAATTTTATGCCCGTATAACAATTAAAAATATTAATGCAGAACGTGCAGAATGCATCAGACGCTTGGGCGCCATGCAACAAGCGAATGGGAAAAATGGACGCTGATTCGTGTTTAAGTATTTTTTGACTTTTGTTGTTTCGGTATTTGGGATGCCTATGTGGGCATTGGCGGACGCAAATTGGGTGGCGGATGAAATTTGTGCCAAAATGAATCCTAGTGATGAAATGTATTGTTTGTGTAACACCGATTATGATATAGAAATGCCCACGGTTTCTGGGGGGTATAGTATTGATGAACGTAAGTATGTGTCAGATACGGATTGGCAAACAAAAAGGCCGTATAAGTATGTGTTACAGGTTGGTGAATATAAAGATGGTAACTGGGATGCTTACTGCACTGCAAATATGGTGCGTGGAAAAATAGTGACGGCCAGTCATTGTTTGGACGAAGAAATGCGTTTTCGTGATGGAAATGGTAATGAATTTTCGGCGCATGTTTATGCCGAGGGCGATGGTGTTGGTGCGGGGGATTGGGTAATTTTGGAACCTGATGATAATGAGGATATATCGCAGTATTCAATCTCTAAAATCAAAAAATCGGATAAAATGGGGCGTTTAAATGTATCTTTGTCGGGGTTTGGGGGACTAAAGGTTATGAATGACGTAGAAATACAACGATTTCAGCAAGTGTATGCGGTGTGGTTAAAAGCGGTTTATCCATTGGTTGATTACAAAGATGAAGGGACGGTGAGTGTTTATAAGGGACAAGGTTTATCTTTTTTATTTGATATGGATATGTCGTTATATTGCCGAGAAGCTGCCAGCAACAGTATGTATAAAAGTATTTTTGAAGAGTATTGTTTAAGCGAAGGTAAATTGAAGTATTCGGGTTTTAATTATCGGGCATGTGGCTTGGATTTTGATGATTTGTTTAATGATTCAGATAAATTAAAAACCAGTACTTGCAGTACTGATGATGTTCGTAAATTGAATAGTGGTGAGGCGTATATTACAGATTGTCAAAGTTGGGGTGGTGGGTCCGGTGGGGGCTATTATTTATCGGATGATTCGATTTTGGCAATTCATACATCTGGGATTGGTGCGATTGGTGATGGTGGTCATGCATCTCGGAAATCCAAGTGGGGTGTTTTTGTGGATACGATAGAGGATAAATTGCCGGTGATAGGTTCGGGTACATCTGATGTGAAAGATAAAGATACAGAACCAAAAACAGATACAGAACCAAAGGGTGATAATGGTGATACAGGGGGGGCGTATCCGAAGTTGTTGTCTAAGTGTAATCAAGATTTGCCAGACAATGCGGTTAGTGGGGTTTGGCGTGCAGATATGGATTCAAAGAAAATTTGTTTGGGTGCAAATAATAAAAAAGTATCTTGTACATGTGGTGTTTGGGTGTGCAAAGATGGTTATAGGCGTGTTGGATATGAGCTTGAAGCCAAATGCGTAAAGGATTAATGCTAATTGAAGATATTTATTGAAACAACAATGTGCAATGAGTTCGCTGGTTGTCGATTGGTTACAGTTGCACGTGGTAATTCTATGGGCTGGTGTAGAAAGTCAAAATAAGTTGATGTGCTAATGAATAGATGTGTCACCTTTTTAATAGGATTGTTATATTGTTTGTCGGTATATGCCGCAGATGGTGAATTGGTGTGGGATTTGCCAGATATTTGTCAGGAAGATGAATATAAAAATGAATGCTTTTGTACGTATAGTGCACCGATAAAGCGTTCCGGTGCATATACCATTGATTTACGTAAATATGTATCTGATGCTGAATGGGCGGGCGGGCTACCATATAAATATCTGCTGCGAATGATGATACCCAATGAAGATACTGAAAAATTAGAAACACAATGTACCGGTAATATGATAAATGGTAAAATTATAACCGCACGTCATTGTTTGGCAGATGAAATGAAGTGTGAGCAAGATAGAAAAAACTATTATTTTCGTATGTATGATGGCACAGAGATACGGGCCAAGGTTGCCGATTGTGGTGCCCAAAATGAACAAGGTACTGGTGATTGGGTGGTATTGGATGTTGTTGATACGGCAAAGCAAAAGATTGTTCGTGAACATAGTTTGGCATCGGTGGAAGATATTAAGGGGGCATATCAGATTAAAAAATTTGCCAATGAAAATGGTAATAAAAAATTGGTGTCGTCTGGATTTGATTCTTTAAAGGTGATGAATGATGCAGAAATAGAAATATTTCAAAAGGCATTTAGAGCACATCT
Organism: Candidatus Enterousia sp.; assembly: GCA_045654485.1. GTDB lineage: Bacteria > Pseudomonadota > Alphaproteobacteria > Rs-D84 > Rs-D84 > Enterousia. The sequence goes on from JAZONN010000023.1 coordinate 152,380, forward strand.
AGAATCATACATGCCACGTAAAAGTAAAGATGTCAGGTTTTTTAATGAAGGGACTTTGCCAGGTATGGCGTTTTTGCGTGATTTAGAAATGTCGTCAAAGTGTCTATCGTGGGTACGTGAATATAATCAAACCAAGGATAACAAAATCAAGAAAATGTTTGATGACGAGTGCGTGATAAATGGTGAGGTTTATTTTTCTGAATATGGCGAACGTCAATATTCCGGTTTGAATTATGAGGCATGTGGCCTATATTATGATGAAATTTTTAATGATAACGAAAAAATGAAAACTAGTACATGTTTGGTCGCCGGTATTAAGCCAATGAAATCTGATGGTAATGCGATTTTGGATGGGGATTATGATTCTATGTCAGACGGAGAAATGATATTGACCGAATGCCAAAGTTGGGGTGGACGTTCCGGTGGTGGTTTGTATTTTGAACGTGGGGTGGATGATTTTTCTTTGGTTGGTACGGTTTCTATGGGGATGGCAATTATTGGTGGTGAACATCATGCATCAAAAACAGCTGATTCTTATGTGCCGGCTGGTAATTTTATTGATAAATTGTCGCAGCAGTAATTTGAATAACTGTATTATTATCGTGTTTTTATAAAGTTTAGCACTTCGTTCCAAACCTGATGTTTGTTTAATTCATTTAATACTTCGTGGCGCATATTGGGATATATTGTATATTTAACATTTTTATATCCTACGTCACGCATGGATTGAATTGCGCCTTGGAATTTTTTTTGCGAAATCATACATGGGTCATCGCCACCGGATATAAAAAGAATTGGCATAGTTGGATTTGATACCCGCCAACCATTAATATTGTATGTTTCACCCATCATTTTCATTAAATTATTTGCGCCGTTCATTGTAAGGTTAAAGTTGCATTGTGGATTTTGCGCAAATCTTGTGCGTTCGTTTTTGTCCGAACATACCCAAGCACGTGGGCCTTCGGATTTAAAGTTTTTGTTATAATTTTTATCGGTTATTGATTGTAGTATGTTGCCGCGTGATTTATCAAAGCCGGTCATACATGCGATGCCGGTTAAAAAACGACCAAAACCAGATAATGGGTTTTTGCTGGGGCTGCCGCATAATATTAAACCAGATAATGCAGAATCATCATATTTTGTGTAAACACGAACGGCCAACGATCCCATGCTGTGTCCCAACATAAAAAGGGGCAGGGTGGAAAATGTATTTTTGCCCCAATTCGTCACGGTACGTATATCGTCAACCAAAGCACGATATCCGCCAGAATAAAAATACCCAAGGTCAGATTTATCATGAATGCTTTTGCCATGTCCACGCAGATCGGATGATATGCATACAATGCCATTGTTGGATAAAAATTCCATCATAGGTGCAAAACGTTCTTTGCATCCGCACAATCCGTGTACCAATTGTAATACGGCAATGGGTTCATGCATTGGCCGACTTACTGTGACAGATATGTTTAATCCGTCGTATTGTGATGTTAAATTTATATTTTGCATAAATCGCCCAAATAATTCAGTGGTGTTGTTATGTCTTTTGTGTGAATTATATACATAAAAAGTATCGGAATACAAAAAACGCCATGCGTGCTGTTGGTACTCTGGCGTATCCTTTCGCCCCTCTTTTTACTGGTTTTAATAAAAAATACCGTACAAGACGGTATTTCTCATTTATTCTGGTCGGGGCGAAAGGATTCGAACCTTCGACATCTTGGTCCCAAACCAAGCACTCTACCAGACTGAGCTACACCCCGAAACGACGTGTATTATAACAGTATTTTTTATAAATGCAAATTTTTTTTTGTAAAAAAAGTTAAGTATAAGATATTTCTTTTGTATTGAATAATTTTGGATTTATAAGAATAATATCCTGTGTTTTAGAGTGCAAAAGATGGATGTGTTATAATGTTGTTTAATTCGTTGGTTTTTATCTTGCTGTTTTTGCCAATTACCTTGGGTGGGTATTGGTTATTAAATCGGTGGTGATTATTTGATTGCGCAAAGTTGTTTTTGGTTTTTGCATCCTTGTTTTTCTATGCGTACTGGGAAATATCATTTTTGCCTTTAATAGTTATATCTATTGTGGTGAATTATTTTATTGGAACATGGTTGGCACATCATTTAGATAGGTTGTATTTATTGCGTCGTGTGTTTTTGTTTGTTGGTGTGACGTTGAATTTGCTGGCTTTGGGGTGGTTTAAGTATATTGATTTTTTAATTTATAATTATAATGTTTTGTTTGCGGGAAATCTGGCGGCAATGGATATCGCATTGCCTTTGGCTATATCTTTCTTTACTTTTCAGCAAATTGCATATTTGGTGGACAGTTTTTATGGAAAAACGCGTCAGTATAATTTCTTTACTTATGTTTTGTTCGTGTCTTTCTTTCCACAGTTGATAGCAGGGCCAATTGTGTCGCATGATGAATTAATTCCACAATTTGAAGATAAATCCAAGCGAACGCCAAATTGGAGAAATATATATTGGGGGACAATTATATTTTTGATGGGGTTGGCAAAAAAGACGGTTGTGGCGGATACGTTTGCCGTATATGCAACCAGTGGTTTTGATGTAGTGCAATCATTGGATTTTGTGTCTGCATGGTTTTCGTCTTTGTCATATACAGTTCAAATTTACTTTGATTTCAGTGGCTATTGCGATATGGCGTTGGGTGTGGCGTTGATGTTTAATATTTTGTTGCCTATTAATTTTGACAGTCCATATAAGGCATTGGATATTCAAGATTTTTGGCGTCGATGGCATATAACTTTGTCCAGATTTTTACGTAACTATATTTATATTCCATTGGGTGGTAATCGACGTGGTCAACGACGTGCCTGTGTGAATATCTTTGTGGTGTTCTTGTTGGGTGGTTTGTGGCATGGGGCGGCATGGACATTTGTTGTGTGGGGTGCGTTGCATGGTATCGCAAATGTGGTTGTGCGTGTTTGGCATTGGATGGGTGGCCGATTTGGACGTTTTTGGGCATGGTTTATCACATTTAATTTTATTAATGTTACTTGGGTGTTTTTTCGTGCAACCAGTTTTCAAAGTGCAAACAAAGTGTTGTCGGGTATGGTGGACTTTCGTTCAATTGAAAATGTTAATGTGGAACAATCTTTGGAATTATTGGGGGCGGACTGGGCTGCTTTGCTGGGGTTGATTGCTGTGTTGGTTTTTTGTGTGGTGGCACCAAATTCGTTGGAAATATCACGTAAATTTTTAGATTATACCAAGCGGTTTGCAAAGTATATACCCGTGATGTTGGCATTGGTGACGTTTTTATTGCTGATGAAAATGATAGTTTTGCCATATTCAGAATTTATTTACTTTAATTTTTAATGGGGTTTTGATAGATTATGATGTATAAAAAAATTGTTTTAAGTTATATCAAGATATTAGTTTCCATATTGTTGGTGTTCTTTGGCGTGGTATATGTATCTGACCCGTATCGGTTGTTTCATAACCATTGGATGCATTCGGGCAAGATTTATAATAATTTTCGTATTCAGAATTATTCCATCGCCAAATACTATGATTTTGATGGTGTTATAATGGGGACGTCTATGATGGAGAATATGTCTGGTAAATTGGCCGGTGAACGTTTGGGCGGGAATTGGGCGAATTTATCCATGTCGGCGGCAACGTATTTGGAAAAAGCGACGGTGTTAAAGCATGTAATGCATTACAGAGATATTCGCCATGTTATTATATCATTGGATATGAAATTTGAATCTGCAAATGCGGTTAATAATACTTTTGATATGGATTTATATGTTGGGCGTGATACGAATTTGGTAAAACTGCGTCAATATACAAATCGTAAAGCGCTGCGTTGTATATTCTTGGGGCGTAGGTGTAATTTTTTGGATGGGGATTTAGATCGTCCAAATGCGTGGATGCATAACAAATCGCATATGCGTCGCTTTGGTGGGTTTGAAAATTGGCTGAAATATGTTCATGATGACAGTCAAGTGCGTGGCGCGTTCGATGTTCTGTTGGGGCGCGTGGATAATGTGGAACTGGCGGCGTCTATGCGTGATTTTGATTTGGGTGCGGATGAAATTATTAAAAAGCTATTGGTGCCGTTGGTTGCGGATAATCCAAATGTTCAATTTGAGTTTGTAATACCGCCATATAGTGCGCTGTATTGGGCCAGTGGATTGGATGGGTTTGATAGAAAAATGGATATATGGGCAGGTATAGTTCGTGCGTTGGACGGTTTTGAAAATGCGCGTGTCTATTGGATGTATGATAATGCGCTGGTTTTTGATGTGGCTAATTATAAAGATTTAACACATTATCATCCGTCGGTAAACGATATGATGCTAGATATGATTGCGGGGCGTCGTGGTGTGGTTGATTCAGAAAATATAGATGCAAAAATTTCTGAATTCCGTCGTAAATTAGAACACTTTGATTTAGAGTTTTATATCAAGCAAATTCCAGAATATTAATTGTTTTTTTTGTGTGTTGGGGTTGAATGTTCGGAATTAATAGTGTAATATCATCCTCGTGATGAACAGCGAGGATACAATGAACGTCTATAATTTTATTTCAGATAATATAAAGACCGCTATACAGAAAATTGATGACGTGGCGGCCGTCTTAACGCCGGAAATTTTGAACTCAATTGCGGTAGAGGTGCCAAAAATCCGTGATTTTGGGGACTATTCAACCAATGTGGCGATGATGTTGGTGCGCGTAATGAAGCGTGCCCCACGTGAAATTGCAGATATGATTGTGCCGGCTTTGGAAAATATGCCGTTTGTCGAGTCCGCAAACGTGGCGGGTCCGGGGTTCATTAATATCAAATTAAAGGATGAATTTCTGTTGAATCCCGAACGTTTTATGGATGGGTATAAATCCGATGTGACGCCTTTGGTGATTGATATGGATTACGGCAGTTATAATATCGGAAAAAATTTGCATATAGGCCATTTGCGCACGACGGTTGTGGGTGATACTTTTAATCGTATTGCGCGTTTCTTGGGACATAAAACCAAGTCCTATAACCATATGGGGGATTGGGGACGCCCAATGGGATTGATTATTGCATGGGTGTTAAAGCACGGTATGCCACAAAATGCAGATGATATTAATGCGATGTATCCTGCATCTACGGCATTGGCCAAAGAAGATAAAGATTGGTTGGAATATGCCCAGAAAATAACCGTAGAATTACAAAGCGGTAATCCAGAATACAATGAAATTTATAACGCTTTTGCACCAATGTCTTTGGAACAGATTTCCAAGATTTTAAAGCGTTTGAATATTTTGCCATTTGATGAAAACAAAGGTGAACGCTTGGTCGCAGAATATGTGCCAGATGTTCAAAAGATTTTAGAAGAAAAAAATCTGTTGGTGCATGATGCAGGGGCCGATATTATACCGGTAAAGTTGGAATCTGATACTGCGCCTATGCCACCGGTTTTGTGGCGGTCCAGTACCGGTGCACAAACATATGCGGCGGCGGATTTGGCGGCGATTTATTATCGTACGAAAACAGATAATCCAAATGATATCGTTTATTTCACAGACAGTCGTCAGAATTTGCACTTTACCCAAGTGTTCCGTGCCGCAAAAATGGCGGGTATGGATTCTGCCAATTTACAGCATATCGGATTTGGATCGATAACTGGTCCAGATGGCAAACCGTTCAAAACACGTGACGGCAGTGTCCCAAGTTTGGATGATATGGTTGATATGGTGGCCGATAATGTGCGCAGTCGTGCAAACGAATCGGGTAAAACTTTGTCGGATGAAACGGTGGAAATGATTGCTTTGGCGGCATTAAAGTTTAACGATTTGATGCATGATGTGAAATCGGATTATGTGTTTGATCCGGAATCTGTTACCCAATTCGAAGGACGTACGGGGCCATATATCCTGTATACGGCGGTGCGTTTGAATGCGGTTTCAAAAAAAGCGGCCGCAATGAACGTTGTGCCGGAATACAATGGGGCGACTTTGGAAAGTGCGGAACGTAATTTGTTGTTGCGTTTGTTGGACTTTGGTCGTGTGACGGAAAATGCGTTCGCACGTCGTGCAACGGATTTGTTGGCAAATTATACCTATGATTTGGCCCAAGATATTAATACGTTCTATCATCATTGTCCGATATTGCGTGATGATGTGCCGGCGGATGTTAAAAAATCCCGTATGTTCATTGTGAATATGGCACGGGATACTCTGTTGCAGGCAATTGATTTAATGGGGTTGCGTGTGCCGACAGAAATGTAGGTTGTTATGTAGACCTTGGGCGGGTGCCGAATGTGCGCCCGCTTTTTTATTTGGTGGGTATTTGTTTGTGTGATATAATATATTGATATGAATGTGCGCAGTTTATTTTTATCGTTTTTTATTTCTTGCGCTGGGGCATATGGTGCGTATGCGGATGTTTTAGCAGATGCACAAAGTGCGTTGGATGTTGTGCGTGTGGCTTGTTCGGGATTGGCCGATGAAATTTCACATGTGTCTGGTGTGGCCAAGGTGGCTATGGCGACAAATGCCGTTGGGGCGGTTGCTGGTGCAGCAGCTGTTGGGGTTGGGGCTGCCAAGGTGAACGATGATAAAGCGCAATTGCAAAAAATGGTTTCAATAAGCTGTAGCTTCGAGGAAGTTTATGAATATGACATAGAAGAAGTTACACAGTTAATTGGTCAAATTGGGGATTTATATACAGAACGTTCAAAGCGATTGGGCAATTGGCGTACGGGATTGATGATTGGTGCGGGGGGGACGCATATTGCATCTGCTGTTTTGGCGGGCATAAATGTAAATCAGACCGAATTGGCGCAACATGTGACGGCATGTAATAATGCGGTAAATCAATTAAATATTGTACGTAAACAAATGGTCGATGATGGAATAAACCCATTTGCCAATCCGATTCGTGGAAAGGTTGAAAATATAATCGATAGATGTAATGGAATTAATGTTGCGGATGTTGAAAAAATAGAACGTCGAGAAAAGGTTGTGGTTGGAACGTCGGCCACGGGGGCGGCGGTTGCAATTGCTGGTGCGGTGACAAGTGCGTCTGCGAATTCAGATAAAATGCGTAGGGCGGTTGATGTGGATGGTCAAAAGAAATTTAATCAATTGAATGTGGCGTCGAATGCGTTGGCGGGGGTATCGGGTGTTGGATCTGTGGTGTCAACGGCGTTTAATGCGTCTTTGTTAAAGTTGACCCGACAAATGATACGAAACGCACAAGAGTGTGAGGGGGCATTAGAATAATGTTTCGATATGGCTTGTTTGTTTTGTGTGTAATATTGATGCCGATAATGGCGGTGGGCAATGCGGATAATCGTGGGGTTTTAGATGTAAATAAATATGGCGACGTGCCACATAGATATGTTTTGAAAATGATGAATAATGGTCGTGTAACATGTACCGCTAATTTAGTGGATGAAAAAATTGTTACCGCAAAACATTGTTTGAATGATTTTAAGAGTTTACAAGGTAACTGTGCTGGCGACAATACGCTTTATACATTTCAGACATTAGATGGCTCGGAAATTAAGGCAACGGTTACTAGTTGTGGTGGCTATGATAATACGCGTGACACTCTTTCTGGTGATTGGGCGGTTTTGGTTCCAGAGCATACGTCTGGGCTTCAATTTGCGGATGGGTGTAAAGCAAATGACGGCGTAGTTGATTACGACGAAGGTATTATGACGGGGTATGGAAAATTAAAGGTTCTGAAAGATGAAGATGTGACCGGATTTGTTCATTCTTACCTAAGGTTTTTATTTGATGCACAAATGGGGTTCCCCGTGGGGACGTCAAAAGATGCCGATGTGGACGAATTGGCCAAACGTGTTTATGCATTGGATAAAGGTGTTCGGGATGTGCGGAGTGAAGGAACAAACTGTTCTAGGGATTTTTTAAATAGTGCATCGTATTATGGTATCAATGTTGATGAATGGTTTGATGATAGTAACCCAAAGACACGTGAGTGTGGGGCTGGTAGTTGTAATGATACTATGTGCAAATTAGATTGTAATGCGTGGCAGGGCGATTCGGGGGCGGGTTTTTGGAAGTAACTTGATGATGGTAAATATTGCTTTGGCGGTGTGTTGTCACAGGCGGCAGATGATATTGGGGGGGGTAATAGTGTTGCTAGGGGTTCTGTGTATATTGTTCTTTATAGAGTTTTTCAAGATAATAAGATTGGGGAATAATCCAATGCTTGAAATTTAGTTTTTTTTGGTGTATTATATACGTCGCATGTGCGCCCTTAGCTCAGCTGGATAGAGCATCAGATTTCTAATCTGCAGGTCACAGGTTCGAATCCTGTAGGGCGTGCCAAAAATTCAACCGTCGCGAAAGCGGCGGATTAATTTTTGATGCAAGCACTTGGATGAGAACCGTAAAAGGTTCGGAGCGTTAGTTGGTGAAAACGAGTTTTAACGAAGTTTGAACCATACGTAGCGAAAGGGGCCCATAGAGCATCAGCGAATATGGGAATATACAATCCTGTAGGGCGTGCCAAAAATTCAACCGTCGCGAAAGCGGCGTTTTTGTTTTTTTTAGGTGCTTGAAAATATTTTGGCTATATGATACTGTTGTGACTGAAAAAAATATTACAGGGGATATAGATATGGCAAAGGGAAAGGGAACAAATTCTCAATCTTTTGGTTCGGTGTTGGGTGTGTTTATGGCAACGGCGGCGGTTGTCGTTTTGGGAATCGTTGTTTTGGCCGGATTGTCGGCGCAACAGGTTGAATTGGCCTGTAACGATGTGTCGGCCGCCGAAGCCCAAGGTTTATTAAATCAAGCGTTTCCGAATTTTAATGGTGCGTTGCGATTGAAAAATCCGGAATTGGTGGAACAGACCGAAACAACCGTTCGTTGTCGGGTCGATTCGAATATTCATCAGACGTTTTACTATAATTTGGAATTACAGGATGATGGCAGTATCTTAATTTTGGCCAATCCGATTGCAGATGCCATAGAAGAGGCGGCACAAGAATTTCAAGACGAATTAGAAAAAGTAGAGAAAGAGTGGCAGGCCGAATCCGACAGGTTGGACCAAGAGTGGCAGGCGGAAATGCAAGAACTGCAACGTGAAATGGATGCGGAAATGGCAAATTGGTAATGTTGGGCGTCAATGTGTGACGCCTTTTTTTTAGTAATATGTTCCTGTGTCGATATGTGTGGCGTCGTGATATAGTAATTGGCATAAGGAGTTTTGTTATGAAAAAATTTTTTAAATTTTTGTTGGCAATATTTATTTCATTTGTCCCCGGTATGATTGGCGTATTGTTCACCCCCAGTCACAGTAATGACCAATGGTACAATGCATTAAATAATTCGGTATTAACACCGGATGGTTGGGTTTTTGGTGTGGCGTGGACGATTTTATATACGTTGTTGGGTATTGCGTTGTTCTTGGTTATGAATAATGAAAAAACACGTCGCAGCAAAGCCACGGCATATGTCTTGTTCGCCACCCAGATGGGATTAAATGCGTTGTGGACATATTTGTTCTTTGGTTTGCATTTTGTTGGTGGGGCATTGTTGACTTTGGTTGCATTGATTGCGGTGTCGATATGGATGGCATCCGAATTTCGGGTGTTTAATCGTTGGGCGTCCCGTTTGGTGTGGCCATATATTGCATGGTTGCTGTTCGCAATGTATTTAAATGTAACGATTTTGTGGTTGAATTAAAAAAAAATCCCCCGATTGGGGGATTATATTTTTAGGATTTTGGTGCCCGGGGCGCCAATGTTTAAGTATTTAAGCCCCAATTCTTCAACGTAATCAGGACTGTAATTTTGTAATAATTCAATATGCTGATTGATTTTGTTTAATGTGTCTTGTTCTGCGGCCAAGTGTTCTTCGGATTGATTCAGACGCCATATGTTCATGGTAAAGCGTTGTATGCTAACATCGCCCCAAAACATCCCAATAAACATAAATGCGGCAAATGCTGCAAAAACAATGCCCAGTTTCCCACGTGCACCACCGGCCCAAGCACGGCCCAGAAATGCAAATAAATTTTTGATTTTTCCTTTCATAGGTGTCATTATATCATAAATGTTTAGTGATAATCAAATTTTTGCTGCACCTTTGGCCGGAATAACTGATCGGCCATTTCGTCGCATAATGCGTGAATTTTCACCAAACGCACCGTTGGTAACAGAAATGATTTCGTGTCATTCTTTGGTTGGGGCGCATAAAAATTGTTTGCGTAATTTTGATAACTATGCGGATGAAGGTAATGTTGGGGCCCAGATTTTTGGTGCAGATGTTTCTTTGATGGCGGATGCAGCGCGTATTTTGGCGGATTCGGGGGCAAAGTGGATTGATATTAATATGGGATGCCCTGTGCCAAAGGTGGCAACCCGTGCCGGTGCTGGTGCGCATTTGATGCGTGATCATATCTTGGCGGGGAAAATAATGGATGCGGTTGTGCGGGCGGTTGATATTCCGGTGTCGATAAAAACACGTCTGGGGTGGGATGATGCGCATCGTGATTGGCCAGATTTGATAAAAATTGCCGCCGATTGCGGTGTGCGATTTGCGACTTTGCATGGGCGAACACGGGCCCAGTTATATGTTGGGCCGGCCGAAATGCCGGTAATAGAAAATGCACCGATTCCTATCATCGCAAATGGCGATATTAAAACGTCGGATGATGTTTTGCGGGTCGGGGCGTTGGGATATAGTGGCGCTATGGTTGGGCGTGGTTTATTGGGGCGTCCGTGGGTATTGGCGGAAATTTGTACCGGTATTGTGCCACAAAATATAGGTGAAATTGTGTTGCGGCATTTAGAATATGCGGTGGAGTATTATGGTGAAAATACCGCTGTGCCTATGTTCAGAAAACATGCCGCATGGTACAGTGCCGGTATGCCAAATTCATCCGAATTTCGTATTCGGGTAAATCAAATTACAGATGTTAATCTGTTAAAGGTTGCAATTCGTGAATTTTGGGGTATTATTTAACGAAAAGTAAAGCAGGGGATTGAAAATTATGAACGAAAATATCGAAAATACAGAAGAAGTTGTTTCCGCACCGGTCGAATTGACGGCGGGTGAAATGTTGCGTAATGCACGTACGACCGGGCGTCGTAAACGTGAAATTCCAACAATCGCAAAACAATTATGTATTCGTGAAGAATTTTTAGAAGCATTGGAAAGTTGTAACTATACCGCAATACCAGAATTGGTTTATGTGTTGGGGTTTGCACGTAATTATGCGATGGAATTGGGACTGAATCCTGATGAAATTGTTACAAAGATAAAGAAAGAAATGGGGGTGCTTGGGGATTGTGCGGTTGATGATGATGATGTGTCTGCGTGTGCAATGCCAAGTATCAAAGAAGAAAGTTGGGCGAAATTGTGCTTTGTCAAAGCGTATCAGTTTGTATATCAAAACTGGCAATGGTTCTTGGGCGGATTGTTGTTAATTGCAGTTGTTATGGCAATTATTTTCTGGCCCAAATCAGAAGTTGTAGATGTTAAGGTTGATACACAGGTTGTGCCGGTTGTGGAAACAAGTACGGAACCACAATATAGATTAGAGGTTCGTGAACGTTTTGGTACAAGTAATCGTGCCAAAGCAGAAGTTGTTGTTCAGGCAAATGCCGATACGGGGGATGCAGGATCTTGGATAGAGGTTAAAGATGCACGTGGCCGCACGGAAATTAGTCGTGTTTTGATGCCAGGTGACGTTTATTATGTTCCTGTTGGTGACGGGTACAAGGCGACATTTGGAAATGCGGGTGGTGTCGATATTTGGGTTAATGGCAAATTGGCTCCGTCTGTTGGGGCCGTACACACAAAAAAATCAGGGGTAATATTGACGCCGGATGTCCTTATGGGAAAGAAAGATAAATAAAAAGTAAAGGGGCGAAAGGAATTTTCGCCCTTTGTATTGAAATATCTTGTTTTCAATCTATATATGTAAAGCAATGGTTAGTTTTATTAAAATTCGTGGCGCACGCGAAAATAATCTTAAGAATATTGATTTAGATCTGCCAAAAAATAAATTGGTGGTATTTACAGGCGTGTCTGGTTCTGGAAAGTCGTCGTTGGCATTTAATACCATATATGCCGAAGGTCAACGTAGATATGTAGAATCTTTGTCTAGTTATGCTCGTCAATTTTTAGATATGCAGAAAAAGCCCGATGTAGATTTTATAGAAGGGTTATCGCCAGCAATTTCAATTGAACAAAAAACTACGTCTAAGAATCCACGCTCTACGGTTGGAACGGTAACGGAAATCTATGATTATTTAAGATTGTTGTGGGCCCGTATTGGTGTGCCACATTCGCCTGTGACGGGGTTGCCAATTAAATCACAAACAATTGCAGAAATGGTTGATTGGACGATGAAAATACCGTCGGGAACCAAAATCTTTATTTTGGCGCCATTGGTTCGTGAAAGAAAAGGTGAATATCGTAAAGAATTGGCTTTTTTGGTAAAGCAGGGATATACACGTGCAATAATTGATGGGGAATTGGTGGATTTATCGGCCACGGTGCCTTTGGATAAAAATAAAAAGCATAATATTTTTGTTGTTGTTGATCGCTTGCAAATGCCGATTAATGAAGGGGCGGACGTGGATGAGTTTAAATCACGTATGTATTCTTCGTTTGAAGGTGCGTTGCGATTGGTGCCGGGGGCGGTGTTAGTTCGTCGTTTGGATACGAATGAAGATACATTGTATTCCCAAAGTTATGCCTGTCCGGTTAGTGGCTTTACCGTGCCAAAGATAGAGCCAAGATTGTTTTCCTTTAATGCGCCCATGGGTGCGTGTCAGAATTGTGATGGATTGGGGGTGCAATTGAATATGTCGCCTGATTTGGTGGTGCCAGACCCATCCAAATCTATTTTGGCCGGTGCGATTGCGCCTTGGTCACGTGGTGGGATGTTAAGCCAATTTCAGCATTTGTTGGATGCGTTGCATAAAAAGTTCAAGATTCCATTATCAAAACCTTGGCATACCCTTACGCAGGAACAGAAAGATTTGATATTGTATGGCAGTGGGGATGAGCCGATAAAAATTAATTGGAATGGTATTGTGTATGAAAAACCATACGAAGGTGTTATCCCAAATATTGAACGTAGATGGCGGGAATCGGATTCTGAGGCAATGCGTACCGAATTATCCAAATACCAAGCGGAAAAACCGTGTCCCATTTGTCATGGAAAACGATTAAATATTCATGCGTTGTGTGTTCGCATAAATGGTGCAGATATTATGGATGTATGCGATATGTCCGTTGAAGAATCTTTGAAGTGGTTTCAGGATTTGCCACAGCATTTGTCGCAAAAGGACAATGATATTGGTCGTATAGTATTACGAGAAATAACCGATCGTTTAACTTTTTTGAAAAATGTTGGTTTGGGATATTTGACTTTATCCCGTATGGCGGGAACTCTGTCGGGGGGCGAGGCACAACGTATTCGCTTGGCATCCCAGATTGGCAGTGGTCTGTCCGGTGTTTTATATGTGTTGGACGAACCGTCAATTGGGTTGCACCAAAGCGATAATGATAAGTTATTGGAAACATTAAAAATGTTGCGCGATAAAGATAATACCGTTATCGTGGTTGAACATGATGAAGATGCAATGCGTGCGGCAGATTATTTGGTTGATATTGGTCGTGGTGCGGGCGTAAATGGTGGTAATGTTATTGCCGCTGGTACCCCAGATGATGTTATAAAATGTGCAGATTCAATAACGGGACAATATTTATCTGGTAAACGTAGTATTCCGGTGCCTGAAAAGCGTCGTGCAGGTAATGGTATGTGTATTACGGTGGCGGGGGCACGTGGTAATAATTTAAAGAATATAGATGTTGAATTCCCGTTGGGAAAGTTTATCGCATTGACCGGTGTGTCGGGGTCTGGTAAATCGACTTTATTGTTAAACACATTGTATCCTGCATTGATGCGTGCGCTGTATAATTCCAAATTGGAAACGGGGGCGCATGATATTATTCGTGGGATGGAAAATATTGATAAGGTTGTGGATATTGATCAATCGCCAATTGGGCGCACGCCACGTAGTAATCCGGCAACTTACACCGGTGTATTCGGTGATATTCGTGACTTTTTTGCTGATTTACCTGAATCAAAGGCACGTGGATATACGTCGGGCCGTTTTTCCTTTAACGTCAAGGGTGGTCGATGTGAAGCATGTCAAGGTGATGGTCAAATCAAGATTGAAATGAATTTCTTGGCCGATGTATATGTGGAATGTGATTGTTGTCATGGCGCACGATATAACGAAGAAACATTGGCGGTAAAATACAAAGGAAAATCAATCGCAGATGTTTTGAATATGACGGTGGAAGAAGCATACCGTTTCTTTGTAAATGTTCCAAAAATTGCCCGTAAGTTAGAATTGTTAAAACGTGTTGGGCTGGATTACATAAAATTAGGACAAAGTTCGTTGGATTTATCGGGTGGCGAGGCCCAGCGTATCAAATTATCCAAAGAATTGGCGGCACGCAGTACAGGTGAAACAATCTATATTTTGGATGAACCAACAACAGGATTGCATTTTGAAGATATTAAAATGTTGTTGTCGGTTCTGCATGAATTGGTTGACCAAGGTAACACGGTTATCGTCATTGAACATAATCTTGAGGTAATAAAAACCGCCGACTGGATTATAGATTTGGGACCAACCGGCGGGGCGGGTGGAGGTCAGCTGATTGCGTGTGGTACGCCGGAACAAGTTGCCGCAACTGACGCGTCGTCTACGGGTAAATATTTGCAAAAGTATCTGGACAAACCAGTAAAAAGGTCTAATATAGGAAAGAAAAAGGAGTAGAAAATGTTTGGTTTTGGTAAAAAGAAGAATAAAAACGTAACAGAGGCAGATGTACAGGCCGCAGCCAAGGATTTAGGTGCGGATAAAATGCCCGCAGGTATGAAAGAAACAGCCCAACGTATGATGTCGGGGCAATTTGATATGAATGATATGTTGGCCCAGTTAAAGCAGATTAAAAAAATGAGCAATTTTAGCGGATTGTTGAAAATGGTCCCGGGGATGAGTGGTGCTGTATCTGCGATGAAAGAAAAAATCAAAGACGGTAGTGTTGATGCCCAGATTAAAATTCTAGAAGCAATGACGCCAGCAGAACGTGCCGAGCCAGAAAAAGTGTTTGCAAATGCAAAAAATCGTATTGCAGAAACTGCGGGATGCACCGTTCGTGATGTTGAACATATTATTAAACAGTATACAAAAATGAAACAACAGATGGCTATGATTCAGCGTATGGGGGGAATGGAGGCCGTAATGGAGAAAATGCAACAGCAAAAGCCATATATGAAACCACAGGGAAATTAAAAATGAATTTAGATTGGAAGCATTTGTTTGATTGGACGCCCGTTGCGGTGACCGAACCAAGGCCGGAATATTATGAATATGCTGATATCGGTAAACAGATGATTGGTTTTCAAGTGACGGTTGAATATAAATATCATGGTAAAAGACAGTATTCTTTTGCCATTGATAACGAGAAATTGGCTTTCGCAACCGAACAATGGGCCAAGAAACGGGCAGATAAATTTTATAACAAGATGAAAAAACAAATGGAAAAAAGGCGTTAAAATGCACTTGGACTGGAGACATTTATTTGATTGGAGTGTGGTGTCTGTGACAGAACCGGTGCCGGTCAAAAGTAAACACGGTGCATTGCGAGGATATGCCATAGATGTTCAATATGTATATCATGGCAAGCGTCAATTTTATTTTGATATGGATGTGGATTTATGGTATGCGCAATACGGTTCACCACTTGAAGCGGCCAGAAGTTTTTATAAATCATATAATGCCAAAGCAATGGAATGGCAACGCAAAGTGGCAGAATTGTGTGGTGTTAAGCGACAAAAAAATCGTTAAGGCGATAAAGGCAGATGAAAATAACAAATAAAAAGATTGCTGCAAAAAAATCTTCGGTTGCTTGGTTACAGCGCCAAGCGGCCGATCCGTATGTTGCGCGTGCCCAAAAAGAAGGTTACCGTGCACGTGCGGCATATAAATTAATTGAAATGGATGAGAAATTCCATTTCTTGCGCAATGGCCAAGTTGTTGTTGATTTGGGGGCAGCGCCGGGGTCTTGGTCCCAATATATTGCACGCACATATCCAAAAACCAAGATTTTTGCGATGGATTTGTTGGAAATTTCGCCTATTGTTGGTGTTGAAACATACCAAGGTGATTTTACAACCGATCAGGCGTTACGTTGGTTGGAAGATAAATTGGGGATGTTGCCTGATGAAGTTGGGGCAGGGGCCGCAGATGTTATTGTGTCTGATATGGCGCCAAATACGGTTGGACATAAAAAGACCGATCATATTAGACAAATGGTTTTGTTGGAATATGCATTTGATTTTGCTGTTCGTGCATTAAAAGTTGGCGGGACGTTTGTTTGTAAATCATTTACGGGTGGTACAACAAATGAATTGTTAAAGCAAATAAAAGAAAGATTTGATAAAGTATCGCATGTAAAGCCACCTTCTTCACGTAAAGATAGTGTTGAAATGTTTATTGTTGCCCAAGGTTTTCGTGGATAATTCTGCTTGTCACGCTGTTGAGTTTTTGTTATAATATCCTTTGAGAAGGTAAGGAGAGGATAATGGCAAAAGTAAAGAAAAAAGAATTAGTGGCATCTGTTTCATTTGTTGATGCAGTTAAAAATTATTGGCGTGGATATGTGCGTTTTAACGGTACGTCAACACGTCGTGAATATTGGTTTGCATGGCTTTTTTGTTTGGTGTTTAATTTTGGGGCCCATTTGTTGGGGGCGGTTTTTGGTATGGTTGTAAGTATTGCTATGTTCTTGCCAAGTCGTGCGTTGGCATTCCGTCGTTTCCAAGACGTTGGATTGTCTGGTTGGTGGTATTTAATCCCATATTGCGTATTGTTGGTATGGTCACAATTGCGTTTGCCGGTATGGGGAATGTTGGTTAATCTTGAATATATGCCTTGGGATTTGTTAATGTTTTCTGCGTTCTTTGTGCTGTGGCTGTTATTCTTGTTGTATGTTTTTGTTCAACCAACCAAAGTTGAAAATAATAAATATACAAAATAAGTCGTTAATGCCGAAGGGTTGCATATGAAGAAAATATTTGCGTTGATTGCGGTTTTATTGCCCAATGTGGGAATGGCGGATGGTGCTATTTCCCGTGTTGTGCCAACGGGTTCGGGGGCGCCCGATGCATTGGGGCGTGTGATACGATCGGATTTAGGTGCGTTGGATAAACGTGCGACATCGGATGCTCGTCAGTTGCAACCGGCAAGTAGTGTTGCGAATCGTTCGGGGGCAACGGTTCGTAGTCGTGCAACCACATCGCCAAAGGTTGTAGAAACAATTGATTTTGCCGCACAACGTCAAGAAGCTATTCGTGATTTAACTGTACGTACACCTATGACAAAGGCGTTGCGTGCAACGAAGCCACGTACTTCATTTGTTGAGGATGGTTCTTCTGTTCAGTCACGTGCCGCAGCGTCGTCGGCAAACGTTCGTTCCCGTGCTTTGAATATTGTGACGCCGTTTTCGCCAAAAAAAGTCGAGCCAGTTGCCACGGTACAATCTATGGCAGATGTTATTTCTGCGATGGAAGATGAAAAGCAAATAACAGATTATTGCAAATCCCAATATGCGGCTTGTATGGATAATTTCTGTAATGTTTTGAATGAAGATCAGGGACGTTGTAGCTGTTCAAGGAATTTGAAAAATTATGCTAAGACAGAGGCGGCGTTACAGCAGGCAACCGAAGGATTGCAGGATGTTGCACAGCAAATTCAATATATTGGTTTGACACGTGACGAAGTTTATACTCTGTTCGAACAAACTGTTGCCGAAGAAGAGATGCAGGGACGTACAGATAACAGCCAAATAAAAACGCAGTTGGATAAAATCTATGAAATGGTTGTTGATGTAAAGCCGGGAACGGCATCTAGTACAGATACATCTGTTAGTATGGATTTAAATAACTTGTTGGATTTTGCATTTGACAGCAGTAGTTTTGATTTGATGTCTATGTTTGCGATGAATGAAAATTCGGCCAGTATATCAAACCAACGTGGTGAGCAGTTGTATAAAACCGCCGCCGCCCGTTGCAAGGCCGCTGTTTTAGATGTGTGTAGTGGCCAAGACGTAGATTTAAAGATGGTTACAAATTCGTATGATTTGGAAATTGATAAGGCCTGTGTTGCGTATGAGGCATTCTTGACGGAAAGTAATACTGAAATGCGTCAAACGGTACGTAATGCCCAAAACGTGTTGCAACGTGCACGATTATTAGTGCGTCAACAAAAGAATACATATGACCTGCGTGGTTGTGTGACCGCATTGGATGCATGTATGCAAGATGAATTTGTATGTGGTGCGGATTATGAAAACTGCTTGGATCCATCCGGTAAATACATTGTAAACGGTGCGGTTGTTGTTGGTTCGACGCCGGGACAGGTGGTAGTGGATAGTACAAGCAGTTTGAAGCCGGGCTATCATTATGATACAAGTAATTTGTATAAGACATGGAATTATGGCAGTAAAAATGCTTGGACGGATGATGGTAATTTGTATGGGTATATTACAAGTACTGTGACGACAAATCCGCAAACCGAAACTTCGGAAGATATGTCGAAATTCTTGCAGTATAAAATTGGGTATTATGACAATGCAACTGATCGTAATTACGGTATGTGTATGTCGGTTCTGAATAAATGTCAAGATGTTACCTATGACAAAGATGGTGTGTATTTGCCAAATAATAATGTTGTAAAAGAATATCTGCAACGTACATTGGCGCAAATTAAGATGCGTCAAGATTCGATTTTGGCACAATATGCTGAAAACTGTATTCCTGATGTGAAAAGTTGTTTGTCACAAAATGGGTATGTGGATGGCGCTGTGGAGAATGCGAATAATATTCCAATTAATGCATGTCGCCAACAGATTGTGACTTGTATGTCTGTGACCGGCGATGTAAATGCAACCCCAGATCCAACACAAATATCGAGTTGGGTGACGGCATTGTATTTAGAAAAATAAAAAAACCGCCAAAACGGCGGTTTTTATTTATTTTTGTTTTTGTGATCCTAAAAATTGGTTTGTTTGAACCATTAATTTTGAGAAGTTATTTAAACTTATACTATTGAATTTTTCAACAGGTACGCCAGAAGCTGGACTGTTGTGATAAACAGATAATACTTCTGATTGCCCCAGACGAGCAATGTTCATATCACCTTTGGAATCAATGATATTTGCTTTTAAATCTTGGGTGAATGCCCATGCCAAATCCATAACCAAACCAGGATGTAATGTGGTTGATTCACGCACAGAAGCGGTTGGGCTATATGGTAAATTATATTTTTGATGTACGGCAATGTATCCGGGCAAACTTCTGAATGCTTGGCGACCAACGGGTGCAGTGTATTCTTTGGCGTATGTGCCGGACATTACGTAATCTTGGGCCGCCAAAGATGAACGGAATATAATGTCCGCATTTTGGGCGTAAAAACGTGGGTTCATTTCACGCAACAATAGTGCGCGAATATGAAATATTGATACAAGTTCTCTCATATTTTTTTCTGACATATTTATATATCCTCTGTTAAAAACGCTATGATGTTAACAAAAAATATATAATTGCCAACAAAAAAACCGCCGTTTTACGGCGGTGTATTATCGGGCGACGGCGCCAGTTAACTTCTCATGATGTATGTAATTTATCAACTTAAATCCGCCATTTGCGTGCCAATTTAGCATGCCGTGCCAATTTTCATCGGGTATTTCGACCTTTGGTAATTGCATAGGTTGCCGCTGTAATTGTTGTGCAACCTGGGGTAGATGGTTTTGATATATGTGTGCGTCGTGGAATTCGCCTTTTAAAATATGTGGTGTTAATCCCGATTCTTTGGCATATAGCAACAATAATAAAGCGTAACTTGCGATATTGTATGGTATGCCAAGAAACATATCGCATGAACGTTGTGTCCATATTAATGACAATTTATTATCACGAACAATCAGTTGGTGCATAACGTGACAAGGGGGCAGGGCCATTTGTGGAAAATCGACAGGATTCCAAGCTGATACGATTATGCGGCGGTCGTTTGGATTGTTTTTTAATTTATCAATCGCCATTGCAACTTGGTCAACACCGGGGTTGGCGGGGTTAAAGTTGTCGGTTGGGTTTGCGTTTATACGTGCCGTATCCCATTGATATTCGCCACCAAAATGTCGCCATTGAAATCCATATATTGGTCCCAAATCACGTTCGTGGTCCATAATCTGATTGCGAATAATTGTTTTTTGAGAATCGGTTAATTTGCGGGCGCCGTCCCATTCTAACATTCCTGTTTTTATTTTGTATTCTTGTTCTACCTTTACGGGATTGGCCCATTCATTCCATATTTTGCAATTTCTGTCGGTTAACCATTTTTTGTCCGTTATTCCATGTAGGAAAAATTCCAATTCTGTTGCGATATTTTTGAGCCCCATTTGCTTGGTCGTGATTAATGGAAAACCCATTGACATATCGTGCACAAATGTTGCGCCATGACCAAGACCAATATCCGGTATGCCGGTTCTGTTATTGCGTAATTCAGTACAGTTTTTATAAATATTACCCAAAATATCTAAATATGCCTTCATTATGGCCCCCTATTGCTTTCGGTATTAGTATGGGATAAAATGTCGCCCGAAATCAATAAAAAAACAACGTGAGTATGCACGTTGTTTAAGGAAGTTAGAAAGTAGTTTTACTTATTTTTATCGTACGCTTGCTTGTTTAAACAACTCGTCCGCTTTGACTTTCTTGTCTTTTGTTTTTACGTGTGTCAACATTGCATCCAATGCTTTGCGTTCGAACAACATGCCACGCAACATCGCCAGAGCATTTTGATTTTTATTATAAAATTCAAATACTTGTTTTGGATCTGGATAGCGTGCAGCTTCGGCCCAGATGGCTTGCTGCAGGTCTTCACGTGAAACTTCGACTTTGTTTTGTGTGCCCCATTCGGCCAAGATCAAGCCCAGTTTAACGCGGCGTTCGGCGTCTTTGCGTTCAGTTTTTTCATCCCATTTATGGTCACATTTTTCGTCGTGGCAATGTGCATGATTGCGTTCAAATTCTGCCTTGGCCATATTTAATTCTTGTTCAACCAATGTTTCTGGCAAATCTAATTTAACTTTGTCGGCCAGTATATCCAACAATTCGTTGCGCATATCACGTTTTGCAGCGTCTTCGTATTGTTCTTTCAAGATGTTGCGGATGTGTTCTTTTAATGCTTCAACTGTTTCTTGACCAACGGTTTTTGCCAATTCATCATTCAATTCTGGCAAAATATGTTTGCGAATTTCATGTACTTCAACCGCAAAGCGTGCATCGGCACCGGCCAAGTTTGCCGCATGATAATCGGCAGGGAATTTAACGTTTACGTCAAATTTGTCGCCAACTTTATGGCCGATAACTTGATCTTCAAAGCCCGGAATAAATGCACCAGAACCTAAAATCAAGTGATGTTTTTTTGCGGCGCCGCCTTCGAATGCTTCGTCGCCAACATAGCCAGTAAAGTCAATAACGGCAACGTCACCATTTGCAGCAACATAGTTTTCGTCTTGTTTTTCAGCTACGCTGCGTGATTTACGGATATTTTCCAATGCGGTATCAACTTCCGCTTCGTCTAATTCAGCAACTTTTTTTGTGACTGTGAATTTTTCTAAATCAATTGCAGGCAATGTTGGCAAAATGTCAAATTCCAAAGAATATTCGACATCTTTGCCGATTTCCCAACCGTCCATATCGGCCTTGGGTGCGCCGGCCAAACGGATTTTTTTGTCTGCGATATAGTCGTTTAAGTCGCGGTTCATTAATTTATCAATTGCTTCGCCGTATGCGGACGCATTGTATTTTTGGCGCAAGATATTTAATGGCACTTTACCTGTGCGGAATCCCGGCATTTTAACCTTTTTGCCGTATTCGGTTAATATTTCATCGGCGGCTTTTTGTAATTCGTCGGCCGCAATCAAACCATTGACAGAATAGTGTAAATCTTTGATTTTTTCTTTTTTGAACATGTGTTTTCCCCTTGGGTATTTTTATTATAATTGCCGTGTGATTATACACGCTTTGTAATTGATTGCAATAATAAAAAATTCATTGTGTGTTGCAATAAAAAAACGTCCCAATGGGACGTTTTTTGTTGTTCGTGTGAAACGTAATATTAACGTTTGCTGAACTGGGTTGAACGACGTGCTTTGCGGAAACCGTAGTGTTTACGTTCAACAACACGGCTATCACGTGTCAAGAAGCCAGCGGCTTTCAATGCTGCGCGCAATTCTGGTTCAACTTTTTCCAATGCTTTGGAAATACCGTGTTTTACCGCACCGGCTTGGCCAGACAAACCACCGCCAGATACGAATGCAACGATATCATATGCGGTTTCGCGTTTGGTTACGCCAAATGGCTGTGCGATAATCATTTGCAATACAGCACGACGGAAATAATCAGATGCAGGTTTGTCGTTAACGATGATGTTACCTTTACCTGGCATCAAATATACACGTGCAACGGAATCTTTACGTTTACCAGTTGCATATGTTGCGTCTGTCAATTTTGGTGCAACAACAGGAGCTTTTTTAGCCGCTGTTTTTTTAGCAGGGGCAGTTTTTTTAACTGTCTTAGTTGCTGTTTTCTTTGCTTCTGCCATTATTCGCCCCTTTTGTTTTTACGGTTCAAGCCCGCGAAATCGATAACTGTTGGTTTTTGGGCTTCGTGTTTGTGTTCAGAACCAGCATATACGTGCAATTTTGTCAAACGTTGATTTGCCAATGCAACTGCTGTGCGACGGCCCATCATGCGTTTTACCGCGTTGAAAACCAATTTTTCAGGTTTTTCGCTGCGCATTTGACCCAATGTGCGGGATTTCAAGCTGCCGGTCCATAAAGAATGCCAGAAAAAGCGGTCTTTGTCAGCTTTGTGGCCAGACAATGCAACTTTATCGGCGTGGATGATGATTACATGATCACCACAGTCCATGTTTGGTGTCCATGTTGGTTTGTGTTTGCCACGCAGGATGTTGGCCGTATATGCCGCCAAACGACCCAACGTGCAATCTGTTGCGTCAATCAAATACCATTTGGCATCCAATTCGCATTTTTTTAACGATTTTGTCGCTGCCATTTTTTTGTTTCCTATTGTTTTACAAATTAAAGCGTGACAATTATGACGCAAACGGCCGGAAATGTCAAGAAAAATCAATACGGTATTATTGTACCGTGTAAAAAGTAAATAAAAACCCCCGATGGGGGGCTTTTAGTCAATCAATGGTTCAAAGCATTCGTCGGAACCAATTATGCAACATAGCTGTGTGCCATCGCCAAAGTCCACAAATTCTTCGCCCGCACAGCATCCGTACATGTCTGGGCGATTGCCGTCGGCGCAGGTATTGATTACTTCGGTTGTTGTGTATTCAACAGATGTTGTTTCCGCAGGTGTGGCGACCGATGTTGTTGTGTAAACCTCTGATGTAACCATTTGTGGTGCGGGTTGTGCGTTTTGTTGCGTTGCAATTGGTTTTGGTTCAGCAATTTGTACAATAGGTTCTGGTTCAATAACCGGTGTTGTTGTCACGGGCTGCACGATCGGTTCTGATTTGGCGATTTGCACAATAGGTTCTGGTTTAATAACTGGTGTTGTTGTCACGGGCTGCACGATCG
Source organism: Candidatus Enterousia sp. (assembly GCA_045654485.1). Classification (GTDB taxonomy): domain Bacteria; phylum Pseudomonadota; class Alphaproteobacteria; order Rs-D84; family Rs-D84; genus Enterousia. Next base: position 176,086 of record JAZONN010000023.1, read on the forward strand.
GTTCTGGTTCGGAGACCGGTACGATCACAGGTTCGGCGATTTCAATAGTTGGTTTTTCTTCGATAACTACTGATTCAACCACAGGTTCTATGGCGGGTTCCGCAGGTTCTTCTGAAACGTATTCTTCGGCGGCAACAAACATTTTGTCATCGGCAGATACGTTGTATGCCGGTTTCTTTGCCAAAATTTCTTCTTCTGTTGGTATTTCTGGTTTTGGTTCTGTCACGGGTTCGGCCACAGGTCCGTCGATAACAGATGGTTTGTCATTGGTCGGTACGGTTGGTTCGACGGGCGTTTCGTCGATTGTTGTAGCTGCTTCTTCGGCTGTGACGGTTGATTCAACAGGTTCGACGACCGTTGGCTCGGTTGTTTCAGAAATTGTTTCTTCGACTTGTGGCTGTGGTGTGCCCAACTCTGGTGTGCCAGTATTGGTTTGCTGTTGGTATATCCATAGTGTAAATATGGATAATGCAATTAATAATATTAGCAATACATAATATAAGAATGTCGGTTTGCTTTGCTGTGCAACCTGTACATTTGTTTGATTGGAGATTGGTGGTACGGGGCGTGCATTTTCGCCGGTGTATGGTGATGCGGGACGTTCAGATGTGTCGGGCATTGGGTAACCATATTGTGGTGTTGGGGCCGAAAAATCGTTTGTTTGTGATGCCAGTACAGGCGCAGGTTCGTTTGTTGTAAATGGCATTGAGTATTGCTCCATATCTGTTTCGCTTGGTAAGTCTGGTGTTTCGCTAAATATCGGTTCGGCCGGTGTTGATATCGGTGTTAGGTTTTCCAACATTGTGTCGGTTGCTGGTTTTGGTAAACTATGGTTATCAATATTGTCCATATCCGATGTAAATGCCGGCTGAAAAGATAAAGGACGTTCCAGTTCCGGTGTCGGTATCGGTTCCAGAATTGAATCTGATTCTGGTTGAGATTGAGAAATAGGTTGATTTTCTGGTTCAGACACGGTCAGGTTTTCTGGTATGCTAAAATCAATTGGCTTGAATGCCAATTCTTCGTCTAATATATTTGGGTCTTGATCGAATAAAGGTTTTACTTCTTCGTCTGCCATGTCGGTTACCTTTGGTTCAAAAGTTTCGGTTTCTTCATCGTCCGGTGTGTACCGTGTCAATGCGTTTGATGTATTCGGTACTGTTTGTATTTGTGTGGGTTGTGCAAAAGAAGGTAAATGCACATCGCCGATTGTGTCGTCATTTTGTGTCAAGTTCAATATCTTTTGCGCTAATTCGATTTCATCCATTGCGGCCGATAATCTGTGTTTTGCGTTTTGAATACGTTTGTTCGCACGGGCCAATTTGTCGTTTGTGGTGTCTAATTGGGATTCTGTGCGTAATATTTTGGCCGCAGATTGTTTTGTTGGTTCTTTGCCAATGTTGCGACGTAGTTCGGATAATTTGCCACGTAATTCTTTCTGACGTGATTGTAATTGTGTAATAGTGTCGTTTGTGCGAACGATTGTTTCACGTGCGTTGGCAGATGTGGTTTCGGCGGCGTTTAGTCGTTCAATGGCCGCTTTGCGGGCGGCGTTTTTACGGAATGCATTTAATTGTGCCAGCGCATCTGATGTGTCTTCTTGGGCGTTGTATGTGGCAAACAATTCGTCATAGATGTTCAATCCGCTATATTCGATATCAAGTTTTTGATATTTGTTGTCTTTCTTTGGACGTATGTCTTCTAAATCTATATTATAGTCATTGGATATTATGTCGTCCCATTTACGGTCGCCGTCGGGGTTGATTACCAATAAAACGTTTGGTTTTATTTCATTTGTAAAGTAATCCAGAACAAAAACCAAACGTCCGTTGCTGTCACGGTATGCACGAAACAGGTTGTTATCAATTGTGTAATCGATAAAATGTAATGTTTGGTTCATGGGTTCTCTCTCGTCCAATCTTGTGTATATCCCCGTATTATACTACTTTTTTTTAGGCGGTGCAAATTGATATGCTTGTTTACAGTGTTCATAGCAATATGGTTTGCCGATAAATACTGTTTCGCCACAGAAATGAAAGTGTTCCGAGTCCGGATCACCAATTGGCCAACGACACTGATTTGGTTTTAAATTAGCCATTTCCAATGAGTGTTGAATAATTCTCTGGTGTATCGCCAGATTTTTATCGCTAATACCGTTTGATTTTGGTGTGATCGGTGTTTTTTCTTCTGTCTTGGCGGTGCTTTTTGCTTTTGTTGTGGTTTTCTTAGCGTCTGTCTTGGTTGCGGTTTTGGGTGCTTTTGTATTTTTTTCAACTTTGGTCGCATTTGTCTTTTTTGGGTCAGCGACTTTGGTTGTGGGCTTTTTTGCTTCTGATTTAGGTGTGCTTTTTTTGGCGGCCATATCCGCTTCGTCAGATGGTGCACCGCCCGCTTTTGCATTCCAACCCAATCGATTTAGTTTACCTACGATGGCGTTTTTAGACATGCCCAAACGTTTGCCAATTTCGGATGTAGAAAGGCCTTTGCCTGTTAATGATTTTAATTTTTTTAATGCAATACTGTCCCAGCCCTTGCTCATTTTACAAAACCTTTGTTATTCATTATAATGTTAGTGTAGCATAGTTCCGAATCGAAAGGCAAGGGGGAAAACGTGTTTTTTTTCATATTTTTTATAGGGTTAATTTTGGCCGCAATTACATGTGTTGTGGCGATAAGTCGGGCGGATTTTCGTCGTAGAATAATACCAGATGCGTATTTGTTCCCGTTGTTGTTAATCGGTTTGTGTATGGTTGTGTTCTTTCCGTATCCTGTATCTATGGCCGATGCGGTGGTTGGTGCGGCGTTTGGTTATTTAATGTCTTTGGTGGTTGGGGTTTTGTTTGAAAAAGTTGCGTGTCGACGAAAAAATATGGATTATCCGCCAATTGGTATGGGGGATGTTAAGTTGATGGCGGTTGGTGGCTTGTGGTTGGGAACAACGGCGCTGGCGGTCGCATTAATTATTGCAGGATTGGTTGGTGGTGTGTGGGCATACAGAAAAAAGCAGAAGTATATTCCGTTTGCACCTTTTTTCTTTATCGGGGGATTTTTGTCTTTTGTAATATGCTATTTTCTGTTATAATTAATTCAATTGTGTAGGTGAGAGAGATGAAATTAAAGTTCTTTGTTTTTTTTACATTATGTATGTGTTTTATGGCAAATGGTTTTGCAGATGTTGTGCCTATGTCTAAATATGGTTCGATTCAAAATGTGCAAAATTATTCAACAAACCCGTATTGGAATCCAAATACGCCATACGGCGCACATGTGCCGACTCCTGTCTATGCAACTGGACCAAGTATTCAGACCGCAGATTGTCAAAATATTGTTGCCGCTTTGGTGACCGAACAATGTTTGTTGCGTTCGGATAATTGTCGTACAGCCCAGTTAAAAGATATTCGACCCGCAGTAATGGTTCAACTGTCACGTATGCCAAATGGAAACTATGCTACGGCATGTGTGGGGTTCTTGGACGATGTTTTTGATAAATATGTGCAAAATAATTCTTATGTTAGACCAAGTGCAGAATTTGTTGCAACAATGCAAAATAATGCTGCAATAGTTCCAAACCCAAATGTTGTTAACGAAGGTACAAATGTGGGGGCGGCGGGGGCGGTCGTACCACAATGGGTATCTGATATGGCCGAAAGACGTCAAGAATTAAAAGAATTGCAGGCCGCAGCAGGCGAATAATCATAAAAAATGGGGTGCATTATGTTTAGGTTTTTGTTGGCTTTGGTGACGGTGTTGTTTTTGTGTGGTGTAAATGCGCATGCCGAAGTGTATACTTATGAAGATGTCAAAGAATCAATAGAAAGCACCGATGAAGAAAAGCCAGTTGACTTGATTACCCTT
>JAZONN010000024.1:0-8616 GCA_045654485.1 Candidatus Enterousia sp.
GCAGTTTCCCACGCGTTACTCACTCGTGCGCCACTAGATCCACAAGTGCAAGCACCTGCTTCACCCGTTCGACTTGCATGCCTAAGACCTGCCGCCAGCGTTCGTTCTGAGCCAGGATCAAACTCTCAAGTTCTAAAAAACCTGTTAGTAAGCCCTGTGCATATAAACAAAAGCTGACTATTTAATAATCAGTTCGTCTTTACATATAATTATTCGCAAGACAAGTTTTTAACGAGGTTTAATATGTAAACCTACTACCTGTCTAGGATATGCACATTTGACTTAGTCAAAGTTTGGATATTCCAAATTCAACTGTCTGCACATCCCTTCTTGAATTTTTGATGAGCTGCTTTTATTCACAATGTTTGCGATTTCTTCAGAACCTTTTTTCTTCTGCGAACCGCGGAATTTCAGGGGTTGAGTTTCTTTTTTGTTTCGTTGTCTCAACTTGAAAGCCCGCTTAGTATGCGCAGAAAGTTCTAAAAAGTCAAGAGCTTTTTTGAAAATAATTTTAAAAAAATTTCATTTAATCAAAAAACCCCAGATTTCTGCGGAATTTTTTCCGAATTTTTTTTTAATTTTTTCTTTAGCGATTACCTAAAACACCCCTATTTTGATTCGGATTTGCATTTTTTTGATTCGGTTTTGATATACGAATCGTAAAAAAACACCTAAAAACGATATCCAAACCCCAGTTTTACCATAGGAAAAAGTCGAAAATCGGATAATTTATGATTCGCTTCGTGGGTTGCACGGGCAATATCGGCATCTAATTTGGGTATCGAGACCGGATTCCATGTCGAATTTTCTATATTATATATATATAGATGCTCTTGGGGCACAGATATTGTTAATTTAGCAGGCCGATTCGTTATAACCGCACCAAAATCTAAAAACACCGTAAGACCACACGCAACAATCCAATCAAAACCAGTCCCAAGATATGGACCATGATAATTCCAATCTATGGTTGTTGAGCCAGCGAATCTATTCCCATTATAAAAATAGTGATCGCCCGCCAGATTAAAATAGAATCGGTCGGCAGGAGCATTGGCGACCGTACCATATACCCCCGTATCAAGCTTTATACCACCCCATGAATAACCACCGGTTAATCGCCACGCACCACCCATAGGATAAAAATCAACAAGCAACGCCGAATTCCACCCGTCAATCTTGCCACTATCAACCGAAACGCCATGGCCAACATCAACACCATCACGCATAATCCGATTTAAAACCGAATCGATTGCGGACTTCAAAGGGGCAGTTGAAGAAAAATTTGCACGCACACCGAATCGTGACGACCAATTTACCAATTGAGAATTATGGTACCCCACCCCAATTTCCATTCCGGATGTCGCAGATACACCTATATCAACACCAACACCAGAACCATCAAATGCACACACCATAGACGGTATGGCCAGGCAACAAAGAAGAGCAAACAGATATATCCGCCACATATCATTGAATATACAGCATCGGCCACAATACAACAACTGGCATATATTCCGCATAAAAAAACACCGATGGCAAGCAACAAACTAACCCAAGCAATAAATAACCCGATACAGGTCGGCCTTGATAGTAAAAACACACTTTAATCCGGTTGTTTTTTATGATATAATACCAAGTATGAATACAAGAATATTTATCTTTTCGTCCATACTGTGTTTGTGTGGGGCGATGAATGCGGGCGCATCAGAGTGTATCGGCGCCGGCTGTGACGTTGAACCAATTGCGACCGACGTTGTTGCATTTGATGAATTTGCATGGATTGGTAATGGCGAAAAGCCAACCGCCATTATTATTGCACAACCAAAACCGGTGGCACCAACACCGACATGGATGGAATCCGATCCGAATGCGGCGGCGGAACCCGACGTTGTGCCGGTTGCACGCGCGCCAAAAAATGTAGATGCAAAATTATTAACCATTAAACCGGTTCCCGAAGACACGCGTCCGAAACTGTGGGACGGAACAAATGGCGAATACGCCGGCAACGATGGCGTCAAAACCGTAGATTGGCAAAATGGCGTGCCGATTTGGGATGAATCTATTAATAATTACAAATATAAAGATTTTTCTGATTGGTTCTTGGAACCCAGTCCAGAGATTTACATTCGCAACACAGAAATCGCACCGGACATTAGCCCCGTTGAATTGTATCAACAAAATATGGCGGACGCTGCGGCGACACGCGCACGCATAGAAGATTTATTGGCACCCAAAAAACCATCTGATGATTTGTGGTTCGCAAATATGTCAAAGCCACGCCCGGAATATGTTGCCCAAGATATGACCGAAATTGTATGGAATACTTTCTATGACGATGGTTGCCCATTTGAAACCCAGACCGAATGTGAAATTTGGCGTCGCAAACCAATCGTACGTGAAAGCGTTTCACCACGCAGTCCAAAAATTCGTGATGCAAATATGGGCGAATTTTTAGATGCCGCAAATTGCAACATTCACATTACCGCAAACGAACCGGTTGCGGCCCCATTGTTGGACAGATATAAAATGTTAATGCGTAGTGCACAGGCATGTTGTACCGACGGTTTGGTATATTCTTTGAAACATGCGGGTGCAAGTGATGGTTTGGTATATAAATTTATGGCGGACGATGCAAACTTCTATGGTTTTGGCGCACGCTGTTTAATGATGACGGATAAAGAGTTAGACACAAAGTACCCAAACACAGCAACCGCAGTTGTGGCGGCCGACGTTCGCAACGGTTGCCTATGTCGTGGTCGCCAATGGTTCAAAGCAATGTTGGCACCATTCGAACAAGCATATCGTGAAATGCCGGAATTTAAGAACGCCCAATTTAATTACACATACACAGACGGTCTGCAACGTCAGATTACCGTATCGGTAAACAATGATGTTCAGAACGTGTTAAAACAATTGGCAAATTGCCCATAAAATCCCCCCGCAAATGCGGGGATTTTTTTGACAACAAAAAAACCGACGATTGTCGGTTTTTATAATAACTATTAATAACGCCCCCATCCGCCACCGGACATAGCAGTGGATTTACAACGCTCCAATTCACGGGCAGGGGTAAGTGCGGATTGAAATTCATTCAAACAATTTAAGTATGTTTGTGATTTTTTCTGAGTGGTAATTTTACCACAATTTGTCAATTCACTACCTTCTGTGGTGCTACACTGACGATAATCACTGACTCTATGTGCAAAGTATTTTTTTTCTTTTTTGGTAATAAAGCCATTCATAACGGCGATATTAAGATCGTTTTCCAATTGTTTACGTGCATTGGTGGTATTACCGCTGTTGATTTCATTACGGATGATTTGGATGTTTGATTGTAGGCAGTTGATGATTTCTTCGTTGCTTGATTTTTGACCACAATTATTTGCCGATGCCAACGGATTATCACGACCACCAGAACCATACCGGCCACCGTTGTCATATTCGTCTTCATCTGTGCTGGACGTTTTGCCACCGGACGCAACATCCAATTGGGCCTTTAGGGCGGCTTTGCTTAACTGTTTTTCCAAACGATTTAACATAGATTCCAACGCACGATAATTTTGATACATTTGTTGGGTTATCAATTCGGCTTTCATTGCGACAACTTCACGCATTACCGCCTGACCACTTGAATCAGGGATTTCGGTTAAACCAATGTTATATGGGTGGGTGGAACACAATGCATAATCCGATTGAATATAATCATTATTCGAATCGCCACAACCATTATCAGGTGCCGCAAGCACAGGCGACACAGACACAGCAACCGCCCCCGCCATTAATATACGCAATAATGAAAATTTATTGTTATGTTTCACCCTATGTTCCTTAATTTGCTTTTTCGCATGTAATTTCTCTTTTATTCGCGTTATATTCACATTTTGTTGCGGTTTGAATGTTACAGGTACCAGCATTATCATTTAAACCATCTGGTTCGTTTTCTTTGCCTGCATCATTTTTCTCATCTTCCCAGCTACCAAAACTAGCTCCACACGCCTCACCAGTTTTAAATTTACACTTATTTTCGCATACTTGTTTACTTGCCTTAAACTCTGCCTCATTGCAATCGTGAGCAACACAGGTTAATTCATTAACGACAAAACCACCACTGCTATCAGCACTAATATCAACGAAACCCAAATCAATCAAATCGCTACGTAGCATTTTACTGGTTAATTTATCGTACGAAACACACATATCGCCGGCCGGCATACGACGGTGCGCCAACGCGGTTTGTAATTTGTTATAGCCATCAACCGTTAATGCGCAATACTTGTATCGATCCATATCATAGCCACTATTAGAGCCACCATACGAACGTACACCAGCAGAGCCAGAGCTGCGACGTCCCGCAAGATCCGACGCATCTTGGGTTAACATACGTTCCAAAACATCGATATCCATTGCCTTCTTGGATGAACCGGAACCACGTTTTAGTGCCATTAATCCGTTAAGCGCATTTGTCGCACAGCCAATACGGACGTAAGCTTCATTTTCTTGGTTTTCAATATCCCATTCACGTAATAAAACATCACGTTCGTCTTCGGCCATCAAAATACCAGATAATGTGCAACGTGTGTCGTCTTCGGGTGGGACGGCGGCACCTTCCGTACAAGGCAGTCCGCCACGAACGATGTTGAGATAGCCAGTTGTCTCGCGGCCGCCCGCACCTGTATAAGATGTGGCTGCACGTTCTCCTGCCTTTGACATGCCGTCTATACAGCTGGCTTTTGTATATGTGTATACCGGATATATTATTTTATCCTCGCCACTTTCGCCAACATTAACCGAATTAACACGACAGATATAACGCCCCCAACGTTCACACGAACCAGACAACATCATAATAACATCGTTAACATCCACACCAACCATTAATGCCGTTTCCAATGCATCATACATATGGTCGGCAACCGCATCATATGGTTCAAAATATTTATACGCCAGTTCTTTGAATTTTTTTACACGTTTTGGGCCGGTACAATTTGCGCCTTGGGAATTACAGCCCGCATAACGAAATGTTTCTTCCATTGCGGCCTTTAATGACGTTAATGATTTTTGCGCATCTTCTATCTTGGACATAATTTCGCCGGTCGCAACCTTGCGTGCCAATAGGTTTGTGTCAATATCGTTTTCTTTGGCGATGCGTTCAACCTCGGCAAGTCCCATGTCGGACATTGCACTTGATACAGATGCGGATTCATTGTCAGGTGCCGATGGTGTAGACGCCGGTGCGGGTTGGGACGCATTGTTTTCCAACGTTTGGGTCAATTGTTGTATTTGACGATTTGATTCCGCCTGAGCCGCCACCATTTGTGACAATTGTGATTGTAATTCGTTAATCTGGGCATTGTTGGCGTTTGCCGCCGCAGTCGCAGCCGCATTCGCCGCCGCCGCAGATTGTGCAGACGCTTCGGCTTGGGCTTTGGCGGCCGCCGCAGTCGCAGCCGCATTCGCATCCGCAACCAATTGTGCAGATATAAAATCAATTAAATCTTCGCCGTGCTTCTTACATTCTGTATTGGAATTAACACAGCCGGCAACAATTGGTTCCGCCAATTCCAACGTCGTACATCCAGAACACTTGGGTTTTGCACAACGTAAAATTAATGCATTACAATTGCCAAAATCTGCAACCGGCGCCGCATTCGAACCACCCAATGGCCCCGTCGCCATTGTACGATTGTTCATAGATGTATTCCATGCGTTATTATTCGTCGCACCGGAACCACCATTCCACGCCGTCAGATTAGAACCCGCCGTCGTCGCAACATTCGCCATCACAACGTGTGAAGTCATGCAACAAAGGGCAGTAAAAATTGGCAAAATATATGTTTTCATTTTCTCTCTGATAATAAATTTTAACATAAAAGAATGTTTTATAAAAGCAAAAAAATCCGGCAACCACCGGATTTTTTTATACTTTATTGACAATTCCATATCATATACATTGGTATTGCACCGATTTGTCCGGAATATAGGTTATCCAATGCATATAGATTGGATGTAGTCCAATTGCCGCCACGCCAATACCATGTACCCGAACCATCGGCGGCCGAATTAATACCGGTAAGTGTGCAATTTTCCGGTTTTCCGGTCAGATACTTTGTCATAACCCCGTCCCAATCGGGCAATGTGACCGTTGAACCGCTTTTGCGGATTACCAAATCAATGTATGTATTTGGATCGTCTGCAATTGCGTTGGCCGCCTTTGCACCACGATTAAACGTTACACCAGTTAAATTTGTAAACACACGTGCGGTTTTATCATACGGCATCATGTCATATGCTGGCGCATTGGACTTAAAATCACTGCTGGTCATTCCCAACAACGCCAACGAATAGTCCGCAAATCCGTTATTGTACGACAGGTATGAATTTTGGGCATTTGGTGCCCACCATGTGTTATTGCGAACAATGAATACTTCATTCTTGACCGTATCCAACACAGGTATTGCACATTGTGATTTTGGAAAGATTGCAGTAGGATTGGATTGTGTTGAAATATAACCCGCACCAATTTCGTCACTGTTTATCCATTCGTATCTGTTGGAAGCATATACGGCATTAATGTTTTCCATTGTTTGTTCCCCTGTATAGCCATTGGTAGAACATACACTTTTTATGGCGGAGTACAAAGCACTAGAGGCAAGCGGCATAGATGGCATCGTACCATTATTATACAGTTCATTTGACGCATATAAACACAAGCCGTCATCGTAATGTGTACTGCCGTTTGTACAGGTTGCTTGTTGCGCCATCACGCACGCCGTACCATCTGCGTTTGGTGTATAACCATCTTCGCATTCATATATGGCCTTGATTGATGCACTTCCGCTTGTTACACCCAATGCATCAACATCGCATGCAATTGCAAACTTGGTTGTTGTGCCATTCGCACGCTGCCAACCAACGAATGTCGAATTTTCACGTGTTGGGTTATAAGTGTCTACATACACCGGTTCGCCACCATATGTACATGGTAAAGCAGGCATCAAAGTTGAGCCACCAATCGTACCGCCATTCATATACAAATGTACCATTAGAACATTGCCGGTACAATGAACATCCGCAACAGATGAAACGCCAGAACCGTTATAGCCATCTGCGCACGTATATGTGTATTGGCATTGGTTATTAACCACACTGGTTAAACTGCAACTTGAAACAGTTGAATCAGGGTTGCAATCCAAACAATCAACAAGATTACATACCAAGTCGGTACTGTCGGTTACGTTACAATTTGCATCCGCCAACAAATCACCTTCTTTGGTTATGCAAGCATTGTTGTTGTGTGTACAGCCGGCAAATATATAATTTTCAACACTCGGCAATGTTGTTAAACTTTCTATGCCGGTGCGGCATCTCGCATCGTAATACCATGTTGTATCGTCCGTACGTTTGTACAACACCGTTGGATTTGACTGTATAACTTTTTTACCATTTTTATACAACCCCAATGTCACAGCATTACAGTTGGCCGCCCATTGACGCGATACAACAAACATATTTGCATCCGAATAAAAATCCAAAGTATCGGAATTACATGATACGATTTCCCCCGGTTCCGCCAATTTCCCATTGGCCAACAGCCATCCGTCAAATGTATATCCAACACGTTCCGGTGCCGCAGGCAAAGTTAACGTACCATCAACGGTGCATGTTGCATTATCAATTTCCACACCACCGCCAACATTAAAGTTAACCACATAACTATCATTCTTTTTACAACCATCAACAGTCAGCGCATAACCAGACGGACACGCGCATTCCATAGAATCCATATTCCATTCCCCACGAACAACGTTGGCTGCGGTTGGGGCGGTGCATATGCTATATCGGTCATACGTTTCCTCCCCCAAACAATAATTTTCCACAGCAACTTTTGGGGTATTGCAAGAACACGCCAATATCGGTTTATCTGGAGCACAATCACCCAAGCTACCGGAGGTGATGCAGGTCACGCCATCTGCAGCTACGCCAAATTCGCATATGCATACAGTATTTCCGTTGGCATCCTGGTCGGATTTGGAATTATTGATGCAATTACATGTATCATCCTGCCAATCGCCGGCAATATCACCACCGGTTGCACATGCATTTTGGGCCGTATCGTCCTGCTCTATTTCTTTACAGCCGCCGTTGCCGTCGGATTCATATCCAATATTACATACGCATCTGTAGGACATTTGTGTCGAATTCGGGTCTGCACAACTACATTCGCGTTTCTCATAATCCCAAGCACCCGCATAATCACCGGACTTGCATGCATCATATTTATCAGAAATTTCTTTCGTATAGCACCAGCCATCTACAGTATAATATTTACATTCACAATCTATTATCTGACTGTTCGATGCACACTCTGTGACCGAGGGTTCCTGCTCTATTTCTTTACAACCGCCGTTGCCGTCAGATTCATATCCAATATTACATACGCATTTGTTGGATGCTTGTATCGAATTCGGATCTTCACAACTACATTCGTGTTTCTCATAATCCCAAGCACCCGCATAATCACCGGACTTGCATGCATCATATTTATCAGAAATTTCTTTCGTATAGCACCAGCCATCTACAGTATAATATTTACATTCACAATCTATTATCTGACTG
>JAZONN010000025.1:0-16253 GCA_045654485.1 Candidatus Enterousia sp.
AGTATGGCGGATATAGCTCAGTTGGTTAGAGCGTTGGTTTGTGGTACCAAATGTCGCCGGTTCGAGTCCGGTTATCCGCCCCATATTTGACGACACCCCTTCTGGACCATGTCTATGAAGGGGTATCTTATTGAAATAACTGCGTTTTTATTGTCCAGAAAAAGGTTCGAACTTATAAGTGAATAATTTCCACATTTGGAATTATATCGGCAATGTATTCAGCGGCCAGACGTCGATGACACATATCTGCGGTCTTTTCTGTACATAACAAACATATACGGTCCAGGTCGCTTGGCGATACGTTTGCCAATGGCCCACGTTCTGCAATCGTTTTGCGATAAATCGGCTCGGCATCTGACCATGTCATATATTTGTCTTTGAATAATGTCAACATTTCAAATGTCGGTGCAAATTCTGGATGATATTCATATCTTTCACCAAGAACTGATGCCAGGTTATCACCGCTGTAATACGGGACATATTTGCTGACCCGCCACAGACGAATATCCCATACGCAACGAATACGTGCAGCGTCTAAAACCTCCAGAAATACTTCTGGCTTTTTACCGCTGAAACCAATCGTGAATATCTTTGTCATATCAATATAAGAATAGACATTCGCGCATCAAATAGCAATGGTTTTTGATTGAATTTTTATCGTTTTTATGGTATAATACCCACATTCAGCGGACGACATTTGGTCGTCTTTTTTTATTACCCGCCACGTGCGGGTGTTTTTTACCAAAAGGATTAAACATGAACAAATTATCAAACAATATACTAAACCTTATGCGCAGCGACGCATATTCAAACAGCAACGATCCCAACCACGCTGCTGTAGCCAAACAGGTACAAGATTATTTTGAAAATAAATATGGTAACAGTCGTACAGATGCAACGGGGCGTAATATTACAGTCAGAACCGCATGGCGGTGGCATACAGAAGTAGACGAGCGGACGTGTGATGATTGTTTGGGTTTTGCTGATACAATTTATGAAAATATGGAAGATATACCAGAAAATCCTCACCACCCCAATTGTCGTTGTTGGATAGAAGAAATAGAATTAGATGATAGCGATGAGCTATATAGTGATGAAAGACGAACTAGAATAGTCCGCCAGGGAATGAAAAACGAGGGCGGATATGTTGATGATCCTGATTTAATAGACCAACCAACAAACATAGGTGTAACACAACCCACATTGGATAAATATAATGCTGACCACCCAAATTTTAATTTCCCAGAAACAGTAAAAGATTTAAGCCCTGAACAAGTGCAACAGATATATATGGAGGATTATTATGATGAACGCCGTATAGGAGAAATTAAAAACGAAAGAATTGCAATGGCGATATTTGATATGGGACTTATGAGTAATTTTAGAAACGTAGGAAAAATAGTTCAAGAAACATTAAATGATTCAATAGGTGAAAGTTTGAAAGTGGACGGAAATATTGGAAACAATACAATTGGGGCGCTAAATAATATTCCAGAAAATAAAGTCGATAAATTTATGGATGACTTAAAAGAAAACAGATTAGAATATTTGCAGAGACTGCCGGATTGGGGAAAATATGGTGATGGTTGGACAAATCGTACAAATAGATATTGATTTTTTATTATCTGATTTGTCATAATGTTTGTATGAAAAAGATGGTGATTTTATTGACTTTATTGATTCCTGTGGCTTCATGGGGGCATCCAATCGACACTTGGATTGATAAAATCATTGAATATGAAACAGCTAATAAAAGAACTAACCCTGCACTTGTAAATGCATATGCCGTAAATCAGGAAAAACTGGATATGTATCGGGCGGCGCATCCACGTTTTAATTTCCCAGAACATATCAAGGATTTGAGTTATGCACAGGCAGAACAAATATTGTATTATTTTTGGGATAATTACAGATTTAGTGATTACAAGTATGACGAGATATTGGAACGGGTATGGGATTTGATGATACATATGTCAATGGCGGATATAGATGTTGCGATAAACAACTGTATCCGCAAATACTATGATTTTGACGAAGGTTTTTATGCGCCATTTGGCTCAATCGCATCGGTGCAACTGCTGAACGGAATGGCGCCAAAGAACGTCCCAGAATTTTGGAAAATATTAAATGAAGTAAAGTACTAATTTGCTGTTTCAATTTCCGCCAACGTCTCGTTCAACAACGGGCCTAAATCAAGCACTTGTTGTATATTTTCGGGTAGAACTGTGTCAAATTCGGGGCCCCATCGTAAAAAATCGCCCCAACGGGGTGTTTTTTATTGCAAACGTATATATTGTTTGTATACTGACGAAAAAGGGTTAGAAATGCCGGATATTCCGAATATAGAATATATTACCATAAACGTGAACGGGATTTTTGTTGGTAACAAGTTGAAAACAACATATCGTGGTGCGGTCATAGGTTTACCAGAATCTATACAAAAAAAATTTCAAATTATTCAAAACCAGTATCCAAATATTTCAGAAATGCATTTTTTGACATCTAAAACAACTGGGGAATTCTATAAAACTGGAAATCCTGTCGCTGAAAAGGGAGATAATCTTTGGGCGCGCGTGGCGTTTAATGACGGTTATGTCGCACCATGGGTTCTTGTTGCTATTAATTATGCACACGATTTCTATATTAACAATAGAATTTCGGGTTGCCTGTCTAATATGATAGATAACTATACGTTTTTACATAATTTGTTGGGGCGCTATCAAGATGTCACAATCAGATTAAACCTACAAAATCTAGCGGGACGCTCGTTTGAATTAAATGGTTTTAGATTGACGGTTGAAAAAATTGCACAAAAAACAAAATAAAAAGGCACCCCGACGGGGTGTTTTTTATTGATTTTTTGCACGTTTTATGATACAATACGTACACTCAGCGGACGACATTTAGTCGTCTTTTTTATTACCCGCAATCGCGGGTATTTTTTATGGAGACAAAAAAAATGCAAACACCGAACTTTTTACAAGAACTGATAACTTCCGACGAATACGGCGATAAAAACAGCGAAACATATAAACGTGCAACCAGGTATATGAATATCCTGTACCCTGGGACGGTGCAATTTGATGCGACCGGCGGTATTTGACGGCAAGAAATTTACGCTTTACGAAAATGATAAGCCAATTATGTCATGGGATGCAGTGTCGGGCAAAGACGGATACAGAAGCCCCGAATATCAAAACTTGAAAGACACAAGTCCAATCCCCGAAGGCAGATACGTTGCAAGACAAAGCGAGTTGCAATTTTATAAAGATATTACATGGGACAATCAGTTGCGGTCGGCAGTTGGATTTGGAACTTGGAGAGGCGGAACGTATTCATGGGGTGAATCACGCGCATGGTTAGAGCCATCAAAAGAAACCAATACATATGGTCGTAGCGGTTTTAGTGTACATGGTGGAGTTGAACCAGGCTCAGCGGGCTGTATTGATTTAACAAATCATATCGATGAATTTACACAATGGTTTGAAAAGAATGGACATGATTTAATTATCAATGTAAAATACCATTGATGAAATCAGCAAAATCAATTTTATGTATTTTGGGACAGGTATTGCTATTATGTTTATCTTTTATAGCGATACTGGTTCCAATCTCTGAATTACGATATGTTTTTACTATGGCTCCATATCCATACATGCTGTACGGAGAATGCTGTAAGTTTATTGAATTTATGGGAGTGGAAATACGCACAATTTATTATGTCGTCTTGTTGTTAATATATTTGCTTATACAGACATCATGTTTGTTTGTTGGAATATATAAGGGAACAAAGCATAAATATATTCAATCTTGTATTTTGCTTTCTATACCAGTCGTTATGGAAATTGCGCTAAATTTACTATCTTATGTAACACAAAGATAAGATACTTGCTTTGTGTACACGGTTGGAGCCATCAAAGGGAACACAAACGTACGGTCGTGACGATTTTTCAATTCATGGCGGCGATATGCCGTCTTTTTTATTACCCGCATACGCGGGATTTTTTTTATTAAAGGTGATTTGATTATGAAAATGAGTGACAAAGGCATTAAATGGTTGAAAGATAAAGAACACAGAGTGTTAGACAAGCACGGAAATCATGTTGCATACGATGACGCTACGCGGCAACCTGTACCAAATAATGCGCTCTTGCCGGTCGGCGCAACGATTGGATATGGACATTTAGTAAAGCCAAGTGAAGATTTTAGTAAGGGATTAACCGAACGCGAAGCGATTGAATTATTACGTTCCGATATCGCGGTGGCAGAACGCGCCGTACAAAGCAATGTTACAATACATTTATCGCAAAACCAATACGACGCATTGGTGTCTTTGGCGTACAACATCGGCACGCGTGGCTTCCGGCATTCAACGGTTGTAAAGTATATAAACAATCCGGATTTTTACAGTTCCACATACCCAGATTTGGAATCCGCATGGAAGGCGTGGAATCGCACCCAAGGAAAAATATCAAAAGGTTTAATTAACCGCAGGCAAGATGAGTGGAATTTGTATAAACGGGGATATTACCAAAATTAATCCAAACAAAAAATCCCCCAAACGGGGGATTTTAATTAGTTTTGAATTTATTTCTTCCAAAATGCAAAACCACGACGTGATGATTTTTCTTCACGTTGTTTTCTGTCTTCTGCTGCACGACGACGTTCGGCACGACGTTCTTGGAAACGACGGGCGGATTCTTCGTCACGTTGGATAACTTCGATTGTAGTTGCCGATAATTTGCCATTGCGAACCTCTTCTTCGAATTCAACAATGTCATTTTCGTTCAAAAATCTAATGCCGGCGGCCTTTAACGAACTTGAATGAACAAATACATCATCTGTATTACCATCTGCGTTTGGTGTGTCCGGACTAATGAACCCAAAGCACTTTTTACCATTATACCATTTTACTTTTCCTTGACGCATAATCCTATCCTTTCCTTATGCTTGTTATGGTTCTGTAACACGATAAGAACCTGACTATATTTTTACATTTTTTATAAATGAAAGCAAGCGGAATAAAAACACCCGCATAAATGCGGGGTTATGACTTCTTGTAATAACGCTGAACTTCACGCATAACAAAGTTGAAAAGTTTTTCAGCCTGAGTTGTGGCAGGTAACGCCCAATCGTTTTGCGTGTACGGCATAGCAGACACCAAAATAAAACGTGCCATAAAATTGAAAATCTTGCTCTCTTGGTGTTTAGATAATTTAGCCGGCGAATTTTCAACACGGAACACTTCGTTTTCAACCGCATCCGATAATTTTTCACGAATATTATCCAAAACTTTTTGCGGATAATATAATTTGCATTCCTTTGGGAAACCTTCGAACATAGATATATTATTGTTGCGTGAATATAAAATATTCCAACCAACACGTTCAAACAAGTCCTCTAAACAACGGCAAATCTTGCGATTATACGACTTTACGCCGTCTTCCATTAACGAGGCACTACGGGCCTCCATGCCGGCACTTTTTTGACCGCCGGAACGACGCGTGACTTCGTACGAATCATGGGTCTTGCGTTCAAATTCAAAGAACGTACGAACCTGACAAATAATTTCCAATGGAACAACGTGCGACGCATCGGGACCAATATTCAAAATAATCTTGGCATCACGGTAATTACGTGGATTTTGCATGTCGTAAAATTTATCACGCACAGAAATCACACGATCTGGCATCATTTCATATAAACGTTCAATAAACAAACGTGCCTGAGGTATCAAATCAAACAAACACTTTACACGATATACGTCACGTAGACGGGCATGAGGTGTCGCAACCTTATCCAAAGCACGAACCAAATCAACCGCAATCTTTTCATGTCCACGACCAATAATCGATAAAACTGCTTCGGGGGCGGCACTAACATATCCAGAGGACAGACGTGCACGGATTTTATCCGCCAATGCGTTCGCAGACGCATCACGTCCAGCCGCAATCAACACATTGCGGGTCGCAGCACAAACATCGTTAACATAATCTGTGTAATATTTTCCCGTTATTTTATCCAACGCACGATCAATACGTTTTTGCGCCGCAACAATAACCGTCACAATAGACGATACAGACAAATCAATTTTATGACCAGCAGAACTAGTAAAAAATTGATTTCGCATTGGGTCGGCATCCAAACGATGGTTAACAACATATGGCGCCAATGGATTAATATCGGCAATACGTAACGGACCATCCACAGCACAATCCGTTTCGTAATCATATTTCATAACCGCCGCCTTGGGTGCGCCGAACGATTTGCCAAGCACATAAAACACTTCCCGGAACCAAACCATACTTGGCGAATACAGGCGTTTTAGATACCCCGCTGCACCTGCATCTATGCGACCATCTGAAACAGCCCTATCGATTGCAAGCAGATTTTTTCTGTCGTTATCCGCTGTGATATCTTGAGCCCATGTATCGGAGCCAATGTGTAGCATATCCCCCCACCCTGTTACTTCATTATCGGAAATAGTATAACGTCACGCAATGTTGGTTGGTCGGCAACAATCGCAAAGAATCTATCGATGCCCAAACCCAAACCAGAAATCGGTGGCATACCATGTTCCATCGCACGCAAGAAATCTTCGTCTAAATCAAATGCTTCGTCATCGCCGGCGGCTTTGTTGGCGGCCTGCTCTTCAAATGCGGCACGTTGAACGATTGGATCAACCAATTCTGAATACGCCTTAATCAATTCTGCGCCACAAATAATCAATTGGAATATATCAATACGACGACCGTCCGCATCATTGCGACGTGCCAAAGGTATCAAATATGCCGGATAGTTATACACAACCGTTGGTTGGATAATCTGATCACGGATTTTACGTTTGAACACATAGTCAACAATCGCAGGCACTGACTTTAATGGTTCCAATTCATCGGCCGAAAACATTCCACGTTCAACCAATTGGGCTTTCAGTACGTCTGTATCTTTGAATTCCAAGATATCAACACCCAACAATTCATTCATGCGTGCCGTATAATCGATTTCGTCATATTTGCTGAAATCCAACTGGGTGCCTTGGTATTCAATCTGTAAAGAACCACGCAAATCCATAACAATCTTTTGAATCATACGCCATGAAAAGTCAATATTACGTGGAAAATCCCAATACGCCGCATACCATTCCAGCATTGTAAATTCCTGTAAATGCATAGCGTCCATGCCTTCGTTACGGAAATTTTTCCCCATTTCAAACACACGATCAAAGCCGGCAGCAATGGTCTGCTTTAAGAACAATTCCGGCGCAATACGCAAATAAAAGTCCGCATCCAACGCATTGTGATGTGTAATAAACGGACGCGCCGCCGCACCCGATGCCACAACCTGCATAATCGGTGTTTCAACTTCGGTAAAGCCGTTATCGTGCAAATAGTCACGGATTAAGCGCATCATACGAAAACGCATCTTCATAGTATTGCGGGTTTCTTCGTTCGCAATGATATCCAAATAACGTTGACGATAACGTGTTTCCATATCGGTCAAACCATGATATTTTTCCGGCAACGGACGCAATGCCTTGGACAGGATTTCATAACCAGATACACGAACCGTCAATTCACCCGCAGTCGTATGATACAATTGCCCCGTAATACCAATAAAATCGCCCAAATCGACGTTTGATTTCATAAATTTATATGTTTCTTCGCCCAATTCTTCACGAGACATCGAAAATTGAATTTCACCGTCAATATCATAAATACGGCCAAACATTAATTTGCCCAACCAACGCAATGCCGTGACACGACCCGCCAAACGAACCGGCGTATCATCCGACAAATCACGCGCATCAGCAATAGTATGGGTACGATCAAATTTTGCCTTCCACACAACGCCATCACGTGCACGGATATTTTCCGCCTTTTGCAGACGTGCGGTTAATTCATTTGTTGAAATTTGTGTGTTTGGTGTATTTTCTGACATTTCTTTTGGCCTTTGGTTTATAAAAAAACGGGCACCCCGAAAGTGCGCCCGCAGTTTATTCTGGTGGTCGCACAATATTAATTCAAACGTTTAATAATGCATTTCATTGCAATGTGCCCCTGTTGTTTTATTTATGACGTCAATTATATAGTACTTTTGTTAAAAGTAAAGCATAAAATACGGGGCCGAACACCCCGTATAATTAACGTGCGTTGACGCCAAGTTCGGACATAAATTTGCGTCCCAACGCCACACGTTCACGATTCATGCCAACCGACGCCAAGTATGGATTATAATCACCACCGATTACCACCCCATCTGTTTTAGAACGTGCCGGGATTGGCGTATCATAATCGACGGTCATTAATTCAATTGCTCTCTGTAACTTGGCTTTGCGTTCGCAAGGCGCCAAAACATCATGTTCCCAAGACAAAGAATCAACTATGCTGTAAAATTCTGCAATTACTTTGTCATTACCTGTGATGCTATGTCCAAAATCACGCAATTTTAATTTCAAGTTCTTTAATTTATATCTAACTGTCATTTCCAACTCCTTTGGTTATCACCCAACACAACAGATATAGACCTATTTTTTCATTTGTCAAGTCGACCCTTTGTTTTCGTATACAAATTTTGGTGCGAGCAAAGTACTTCGGGGGACGAACGCCCCCCTCGCCTCGCAATCTCGCCCCTTTGCCGACAAAATCAAAAAACCGCCCAAATGGACGGTTTTTAAAATATTCGCTCGACACAAGATGCCTGCGCGCAAATTTGTAGTTGCGCGAACGGCGCACCGCTTGTTCTTGCATACAAATTTTGGTGCGAGCAAAGGGGCTCGAACCCTCGACCTCAACCTTGGCAAGGTTGCGCTCTAGCCAACTGAGCTACGCTCGCATTGCGTGGTTAATATTGACATATATTTTTCATAATTGCAAGTGCTTTTTTTTATTTTTGTAATTTTTTTATTTTTATCTGAATTTCATTTGGGATTTTGGCGGATTCTTGATATAATTATTCTTAGCAAAATGGGGAATTTGGCATGCTTTTTCGAATTTGTTCGTATATTTTGGCAGGTTTAATAGCTTCTATTACAACACACGCATTTGCCAACGACCACTTAACAGAAGGCGTATTAATCGGGGATGCATATGAAGCATTAGAGGCAACACGCACCGTGTGTGCCGGAATTGCACAAGAATTATCGGATATTTCGGGGGTCAGTATTGCAAACACCGCAATTACATCTGTTGGGACTGTGGCGGCGGGCGGTGCTTTGGTCGCCGGAATCAAAAAAGAAAAAACCGACCAAGAAATTGCGGAAATTTTGGAAGAAATGTGTCAAAACGATCGATGCGACCCGACAAAAGTTGAAAACATGTCAGATCAAGAGTTTTATGATGAAATTTTGCCACACATTATCGATGGATTTGCAGCTGTATATGAGAGCGAATTAAAGGAACTGCGCAGTGAATTAGAGAAACTGAGCAGTCAGCAACAGCAAAAAACAGAACAATCAAAAAAATTGGGCAATTGGCGTACGGGATTAATGGCGGGATCGACCGCAACAAATATTGCATCGGCAATATTGGCGGGAATAAATCGTGACCAATCTGATTTAGCCCAACATGTGTCCGCATGCAATAGTGCAACACAACAATTACAGCAAAAATTACAAGCGTTACAAAAATTAGGCATATCGCCTTTTGAGAACCCTATATTTTCGGATGCCACAATTACAACAGACACGTGTGGCAAAATCGATGTCAAAGATATTGAAAAAATCGAAAAACGCATGACGGCGGTTATGGGAACATCTGTGGCCGGCGCAACAATCGGTGCGGTTGGAACCGGCATATCGGCGGCGGCCAATTCCAAGAAAATCCGAGAAGACAATACCGATGCCGGCCAGAAAAAAGAAGCCAATTTAAACACATCCGCAAATGTTATGGCAGGTGCAAATATCGTGACCGGCGCAGTCGAAACTGGTTTTAATGCATCTTTGATAGCATTGACAAAAAAACTGATAAAAAAATCTCAAGAATGTGAAGGAAACCTGTAATGAAATACATTTATGCTTTATGTGCAATTGCAATACTGCCACATTTTGTAATCACATCAAGTGAAGCCGAAACAAAATATAACTACGACACCCGCAGATATATAGGCAGTATTGATGGTGCAGCTTCATATAATCCAAATGCAGTTCACGAAACAATTAAATGGGACACACCAATATATAACACCGTTGTCCACATATCATACAACAACAACCACAACATCGGCACAGGAACGCTTATTTCACCAAAACATATTTTAACAAACAAACACGTGGCGCAATGCTGTGGAATAAAACATAACCCCCCATGCAAAGTCACATTACACAACCAAGAACAATTTGATGCCACCCTTGTTGCAACCAGCACCGCCAACAAAAACAATCCAGCCATGCGTGACGAAACGACTGAAGAATACTTGAAAGACGATGCTCTATTGAGCTCATGCAGTTTTGATCCCAAAATGATCGATAATGGCCAAGATTGGGCAATAATCGAATTAAAAGATGCAGAAATAGAAAGTTATGCGCCATACTATACATCAACATCATTGGGCAAGATCGATTTTCGCGCCGGCTTCGCATCCCTTCGTGTATTGTCTGACGATGATATAAAAAAAATCCGCGAAGCATACACTGAGGCATTTACTAATCAGAGAGGCACTTTTGTCGTGTTAAAAGAATACGATGAGAATACTGACGCTTGGTATCGTTTTGAGAACTTTAAGAATATATACGCAAAGAAAGCGGGTTCTCCTTTTTTGCAAGATTGCCTAAACGACACCAACAACTTAAAAATAACAACGGATTGCGAGCTTGTCGAAAAAAAAGATAACTACGATGGGGACAAGAGAACTGAAACAACTTGCACAGGATGGGCCGGCGATTCTGGAAGTGCATTAATTAGGAACAACAAAATAGTTTGCCTACACAATAGTGGCAACAGAGCGTTAGTTACAAAAACAGACAAGCCGAACTACAGTAAAATAAACACAATACACCGCTTTTGCATCCCAACCGATTATATTTTTAGTCAAAGTGTAAAAAACATGTTAAACAAGGCAATCAACAATGCCCAAGGCACCAACCCAGCAACAAGCCAACAAATCTACAATAGCAGCAAAAATACATCAGAAACAAAGTCAGACGCAACATTTATGACAGCAAATGCCAGAAAACAACAAGTAAAAAAAACAGGTATCGTTGCCGCCGTTGCAACATTGGCCACAGGTGCGGCGGTCACCGCAGGCGCCATAGCTGCAACAAACAGCAACACAGAAAAACAAAGCATAACGCACGACATAAACGACACCCCATCACACGCCCGCATAGTTGGCGAAACGTGTTCTATTCAAGACACACCAAAATTTGCCCGCAAAGGCATCTATACCACAGTTAGCATCAAAGGTTACCCATGCAACGACAACAAAAATTGCGCATGCGTTGCAACAGAATGTCATAATGGATACTATCTTGTACACAAACAAATAAACGGCAAATGGGAATCAATGGGATACTGCATCCAACCACGATTATGCAACACCGGCACGCTTGATATAGATACAATTAACGGCATCAACATCATCCGACAACACGGAAATATATTCTGCAAGAACTAGCCACCATTGACGATATGCATAGTTGCAATATATGATATAACGGTCGAATAAAAAGACGCCCACAACGGGGCGTTTGATTTTTGTGGCGGAGATGAAGGGATTGTCTGATTCCCATTTGCGCCACGTTGGCGCAATGGGCCCCTTTCGCTGCGTAAGATTCAAACTTCGCCAAATGGCTTGTTTTCGCACCTCTCGCCCCGAACCCAGCAATCACAGATTGCGAACGCTTTGTCCACACTGCAACACCAACACAAAAATAAACCGCCCACAACGGGGCGTTTGATTTTTCTGGCGGAGATGAAGGGATTCGAACCCTTGATACCCTTGCGGGTATACCACATTTCCAATGTGGCGCACTAGACCAACTATGCGACATCTCCGTATCTGAATTATTCGTCGTCTGATGCAACGTCAATGTCAACGTCTGCAACAACCGCATCCATATCTACGTCTTCAACAACAGGGGCGTCCGCAGATAATACAGCATCCAATTCCGCATCAATTTCACGTAATGCAGGATCTTCACTGCCGATTTCCAAAGATTCTTCACCAGATACAGCAACAGGTGTTTCTTTGTACGATTGGACAAATTCATGACGGACATTGTTGACATCCAATTTGCCACTGGCGATTTCACGCAATGCAACAACCGTCAATTTATCTTTGCCACGTTCAACCACAGGTTCCGCACCACCATTTAAGTCACGAACACGTTGAGATGCCAACATCCCAAGTTCATAACGGCTTTCTACGTATGGTAATGTATCAGAATTTGTTGTGCGTGCCATGTTAATTCCTTTGTTGAAATCATTGATAACCACGTTATAATGGCCTATGGATGGTAAAAATGCAAGCGAAAAATAAAAATATTAAAACTTTATCTTTTGGATGTCGGTTAAATGCGTTGGAGTCAGAAAAGATTCAACGTATGTTGGCCGAACACATAGACACGGCAATATTGGTCAATACTTGTGCCGTCACGGCCGAAGCCGAAAGACAATCAGGTCAAGCCGTAAGACGTATAGTGCGTGAAAATCCAGAAGCACCCGTGTTTGTAACAGGATGTGCGGCGACACGTAATCCCGAACTATTCCGTAATATTCCAAATACTATTGTTGTAAAGAATACTGATAAAATGGATATCAATGCGTATTTGGCAGGCACAAAGACGGCTTTTGCGGATATTTTAGAACCAAAAATAACCCAATTTAACCAGGTTGATACAAAACTGTCCAAACAATTTGTTCAGATTCAAAATGGATGTAATCATCACTGTGCATATTGCATCACGCGCGCTTTGCGTGGACCGGCGGTTTCTTTTGATTACACAGACATATTGGCGGACGTGCAACGTGCCGTTCAAAATGGATTCACCGAAATCGTATTAACCGGCGTGGATATCGCATCTTATGTTCAAAAAGATTGCGGCAATGTGTTCTTGTTATCCGACCTGTGCAAACGATTATTGCACGATGTGCCGGAAATAAAAAGATTAAGATTGTCTTCGGTTGATCCGGCCGTGCCAGACGTGAAAAATATCGTAGATTTGATATTAAATGAACCAAAAATGATGCCACATATGCATTTTTCTATGCAGTCGGGTTCGGATACAATTTTGCGTTCGATGGGACGTCGTCACAATGCCCAAATAGTACGCGATATCGTTGCACGCGCAAATGGGAAAATCACATTCAGTTGGGATATAATTTGTGGATTCCCCGGCGAAACAGAAGAACTGTTCCAAGAAACATTGGATTTAGTGCACGAAACCAAACCAATCAAGATTCACGCATTTCCATTTTCGCCACGTCCAGATACACCGGCGGCAACTATGCCAAACCAAGTCAATCGCGCCATTTCCAAAGAACGGGTTAAGATTATAAACAATGCCGCCAATGAAAACCGAGCAGAGTTTATGCAAAACCAAGTCGGAAAAACCGTTCAAGTTTTAGTCGAGGCAAATAATATCGCACGCTGTCCGCACGATATTGCCGTCCGAATTGGGGGTTGCTGTATTGAGCCACGCACGGTTTGCGATGTAGAAATAATCAGGATTGACGGAGATAATTTTATCGGGTGCATTTGCTGACAGTCAATGGACAGGATTATAAAATAAAAAAGGTGCAAATATGGGATATAGAAACGGTAGCTTTGAATACAATAGACACACTAACCCAAAGTCAGATTACAAATTGAAGCGCGATATGATTTTCGGTTGGGCGGTAGGGGCACTGTTAGGTGCAGCAGTGATTGCATTGTTCGCCATATTCGACAAGAAAGACGCAAACACTGCCAACAAAGAAGATAAAAAGACAGAACAAGCAGTCCCACCCCAGTTGCAAGATTCGACCAAAATAGCGCGCACAATTGCATACGATAGAATGACGCGTCAAAAATAACAAATGCCCCGCAATAAAAGTGGGGTATTTTTTATAAATTTTATGTTGGCAAGTGGTTTTATAACTGCTATGCTCAAAACCATGAAAAAGAAATTTATTACTTTATTTTTGTTATCTGTATGCGGTATAGCAAATGCAGCCGAGTTCAAAACCAAGGCAAAATCTGCGTTTTTGGTTGACTATGATTCTGGTGTGGAAATCGTGGCAAAAAATGCCGACACATTAATGCCGCCATCTTCTATGATAAAATTGATGACTTTGGCAGTTCTGTTCGATGAATTGGCCGCAGGCAATATTACAATGGACACACGTTTTCCAGTTGGCGAAAATGCGGACTATAACCGACCAGAATGGTATCCGGCCAGTAAAATCTGCCTAACTGCGGGGCAAGATATTTCTGTGCGTGATTTGATATTGGGATTAATTGTTTTGTCGGGCGGCGATGCATCTGTTGTGGTGGCGGAACAATTGGCGGGTTCGGAAACTCAATTTACCGCAATGATGGAGAAAAAAGCACGCAGTATTGGCATGGAACAATCTACGTTCGGCAATGCCAGCGGTTTGCCAAATCCAAACAACCTAATGACCAGTCGCGAATTGGCGATATTGGCCCAACATTTAATTGCAGATTATCCGGATATTTATCCTATGTTCGCAACCAAGCGTTTCGAGTTCAAAGAACATAAAACCGATTGGTGCCGTGAATGGGGCCGGACCCATACGGTAAATTACAACAAATTACTGTTCAATATGCGTGGCGCAGATGGTTTGAAAACAGGACACACCAACGATGGCGGATATGGTATGGTGGCAAGCGCAAAAATCGGCGACAGACGCTTAATTGGTGTCATCAATGGCTTTAACGGCAAAGGGCACGATGCGCTGGCCAATGAAATGAAAAAATTATTAGAACACGGATTCGCAACAACCACGACAAAAGTATTTTATCGTCCGGATGATGTGGTGGTGGATATACCGGTTTGGTATGGCCGTAGCGACACGGTTGCCGCAACCGTCGAGAAGACATTTGCAATTACAGCCAGCAAAGAAGAAGGTTTAAAAGGCGTTCGTGTCTTGGCACGATACGACGAACCGATTGCGGCACCAGTAAAAGCGGGCGATACTATCGGTGAAATTATCGCCGTACGTGATGGCGACGTTATCGTACGCGCACCATTGATTGCAAAAAACAAAGTCAGCAAAACGCAATTCTTTGGTCGTGTTATTAAGAATATAAAAGTTATGTTGGGGGGTGAATAAAATGGCACCCCGAAAAAAAACAACCAATGCATATAAATTTCCACACCCGATGGAAAATGATTGTCTTGTTGGACACACGGATACTTTGGGGCGTTTTATGGACGCATGGGAAAAACGCGACACACACCCGTTGCACCCCGCTTGGATGTTAACCGGCACACAAGGTATCGGCAAAGCCACGTTGGCATATAAAATTGCCAAAATGGTTTATGGGAATGTTGGGGATTTCTTTATCATAGATATGGATAGAAATATTGACAAAGACGGCAAACCAAAACCAGACGGCAAGGTTATATCGGTTTATACCGTGCGCGCAATGATTGATAAAATGCAAATGTCGTCTATGTCGGGTGATTGGCGTGTGATTTTGATTGATTCCGTTGATCAATTGAATACAGCCGCATCAAATGCTATTTTGAAATTATTGGAAGAACCACCGGCAAAAACATTGTTTTTATTGGTTGTTCATCAATTGGCAAATGTGTTACCAACGGTGCGTTCACGTGCACGTGTGGAAAAAATGCGTCCACTAACCATCGGACAATTGCGTGATTTATGTATTCGTTTTATCCCAGATGAAGATATCGGAACAGATATGTTGCGATTAGCAAATGGCAGTTTTGGCAAAATAGCAAACCTAAAAGCATCGGGGGGCGATGAAATATATGCGGACTTAATTGAATTATTAAATAACAAATATTCGAACAGTTCGGACGCAATGGCTTTGGCACGTAAAATAGCACCTGC
The DNA here is from genome assembly GCA_045654485.1 of Candidatus Enterousia sp. GTDB lineage: Bacteria > Pseudomonadota > Alphaproteobacteria > Rs-D84 > Rs-D84 > Enterousia. The sequence continues at coordinate 16,020 of JAZONN010000025.1, forward strand.
ACCGGAATTGCACAGTATTTTATTGGACGCAATTGCACACTTTGGATTGGCCGATTTATATCCGGCGGCAACACATGCAATTGCAGACATAAAAAATGTATATCTGGAACCGGAAATCGGAATATTTAAGATAATTATGGAAATCAAAAAATGTTTATAGATACTCATTGTCATTTAACTGATAAATACACAGGTGGCGCAGATGGGGTAATTGCACGTGCAATTGACAACAAT
>JAZONN010000026.1:0-30804 GCA_045654485.1 Candidatus Enterousia sp.
GGACTCGAACCGACGAGTGCGTGTTGCGTGTCATCAAGTGTCCAACCCGTTCCAATTTACGCTTTGGTGGAGCTGATCGGACTCGAACCGACGACCCCTTGCATGCCATGCAAGTGCTCTACCAACTGAGCTACAACCCCATGCAGAGTGCTATTCTACACACATTATGTAAAAAAGTCAACTTAAAATCACATAAAATTGTACTTTTTAATCAACAATATGGCATGTGTTGTTTATTTGTTGGGTTTGGTTAACGATAATAATATATGATTTCTGCTTGCCAAGTGGTAAATCAATTTGCTAATCTAATGACAAGTTTTAAGGAGTATAAATATGGATTACCAATTATTAAAATCAGAAGTTGAACAGAAAACCGCCCAAACATTAGAGGTATTAAAGAACGAATACGCCGGTTTACGTACCGGCCGTGCATCGATTCATTTGTTGGATGCTATTCGTGTTCCGGTTTATGGTGCGGAAATGCCGGTCAATCAGGTCGCAACCGTTTCCACACCTGACAATCACACATTGTCGGTAACGGTTTGGGATGTCACAAATGCACCTGCGGTTGAAAAGGCCATCCGTGATTCTGGTTTGGGATTAAATCCAATGACTGCCGGCGGTGTAATTCGTTTGAATATGCCACCATTGACCGAAGAACGTCGTCGTGAATTGACCAAGGTTGCCGGTAAATATGCCGAAGACGCTAAAATTTCTATGCGCAACATTCGCCAAGACGCAATGGGTAAAATCAAACGTGCGGTAACAGACAAAGAAATTTCCGAAGATGATCAACGTAAATTCGAAGAAGATTTGCAGAAAGTTTTTGACAAACGTGGCACCGAAGTCGATGCTATGGCCAAAGAAAAAGAAGCCGACATTATGTCTGTTTAACGCATTAAATTCGGGATATGATTATGTTGAAACTGTTTAAACGAAAACAGGCGCCAAAATCGACGTCTGAAAACAAAGACGTCAAAGTGCCAAAGCACATTGCGTTTATTTGTGACGGCAATCGCCGTTGGGCGGAAATGCGTGGTATGCCACCATTGATGGGGCATCGTGCGGGTATTTCCAATTTTGAAAAATTGATTGATTGGTATATTGCGCGTGGTGTGACAACGATAACATTTTTCTGCTTTTCAACGGAAAATTGGAATCGTTCCACCGAAGAGGTCGACTTTCTGATGGACTTGTTCTATACAGAATTGACCAAGAATATGAATCATGCGCTGGAAAAGAATCTGCGTTGTCGTGTAATTGGTTCGCGCGCACGCTTGCCGGAACGGTTGGCAACACTGTGTGATGAATTGGAAGAACGTACCGCAGAAAACACCGGTGGCACGGTTGTGTTCGCGGTCAATTATGGTGGCCAAGACGAAATTATTGATGCTGTTAATGCGGCAATCGATAACGGTACGCCCGTAACACGTGAAAGTTTTGAAACATTTTTGGATACTGGTGACTTGTTGCCGATTGACTTGATGGTTCGCACAAGTAATGAACACAGAATATCTAATTTCTTGTTGTGGAAATTGGCGTATGCAGAATTGCTGTTCGTTCCAGAACATTGGCCTGAATTGGTGTCGGACGAACGTCTGTGGCAATACACTTTGGATGAATTTGCCGGCCGTAACCGCCGATTTGGTGGTGGTAAAAAGGCAAACTATCTGGGTAAAAAGAAATAAAAGGATTGCACCATGTCAAATACACAACAAAGAATCATTGTTGCAGCTATAATGGCAATGTCCGCATTGGGTATTGCGTTGTTGGAACGTCTTGGTATTCCGGCGGTACGTTGGGCTGGTTTATTAATCGTGTTTGCGATGATTGTTGAATACATATTGGCGTTGCGTCGTGGTGGTATTGAGAAGTTTTTACCACATCGTACGTCCTTTATTGTGTTTTTTGGGTGGTTGATTTTAATGTTGTTCGCCATTAATTCTGTTGGGGCAAAACCTTGGGTTGTATTATTATTGTTATTAACCATCTGTGCGGCAGATACCGGTGCGTGGTTTTTTGGACGTATGTTGGGTGGTGACAAAATGTGGGAACGTTTGTCGTCTGGTAAAACATGGTCGGGTCAAATTGCAGGCGTTTTGTGCGGTACGTTTGCATCGGTTATGTATGGTTTGTTGGGGGCGGATGTATTTATGCCACAATTGATGTGGATTGGTATGTCCGTATCATTAATGTCGCAATACGGTGATTTGACGGCAAGTTGGTTAAAAAGACAATTGGGGATAAAAGATTTTGGTACAATATTACCGGGGCATGGCGGTGTATTGGACAGATTTGACGGCTGGATTTATGTATTGCCGATTGCGTGGTTGGCAACATTGGGTTAAAGATAAAGGAATGGTGAAGATATGCATATTTTGGTAACTGTTATTGCATTATTGGTTGTATTGGGTGCTGTTGTATTTGTGCACGAATTGGGGCATTTTTTGGCTGCGCGTTGGGCGGGTGTTCGTGTGAATGCGTTTTCGATTGGTTTTGGTCCGGCCATAATCAAATGGCGTGACAAACGTGGCACATTGTGGAAGATTTCGTGTCTGCCATTGGGTGGCTATGTTCAAATTTACGGCCAAGAAGATATGTTTAACCGCAAAAAGTATGCGGAATTGCCATCTGAAAAGCGTGTTGGACATTATCTGTCTGCGCCTGCGTGGAAACAGTTTATAATTATTGGTGCCGGTGTATTTATGAACTTTATATTGGCGTGGGCGATTTACACATCGTTATTTATGTTTCAGCCACGTCTTGTTGGAAATTCTCAATTGCCCGTTGTGGGTCAGGTTATCCAAGAATCCGTTGCATTTAATGCGGGTGTTCGTGCCGGTGACATTATTGTTCAGATTGACGATGCGCATATTTCAAATTGGGGTGAATTGGTTTTGGCCAAAGAATTGGCGTCAAATCGTACGGCAGATGTATTGGTTGCACGTAAAAATGAATTGATATCTATGCAATTGGAATCTGCCGAAACATGGGGGATGGTTGCCGACGGGTCCAAGCGTGCCGATCCAAAACGTCAAAATATTTTCCAAGCCATGTATTCTGGTGCACGTAAAACATATTATGAATCAAAAACATTGGTTGTTGTATTAAAGCAAATCATAACCGGTGAACGTTCATCAAAGCAACTGGGGTCGTTCATCACAATTGCCGAATATTCTGGTGCGGCGATGGCGGCGGGATTCTTTACGTTAATTAGTTTGATTGCGTTATTGTCGGTTAATTTGGGCGTGTTGAATTTATTGCCTTTGCCGGTTTTGGATGGTGGTTATTTATTGATTCTGATTATCGAAGCCATAACACGTCGCAAATTACAGGGACGCGGTATGGAAATTGTGATTTTATTCGGATGGTTGTTAATATTAGGTTTATTTATACTAACCATGTGGAATGATTTGGCACGTGTATTTGGTTTATAATGGATTGATAAATGAAAAAAGTATCTTTGGTTGCGATTTTAACTGCTGTGATGACATTTCCCGCGTTTGCGGCACGTGTATCACGTGTTGAAGTGTTGGGCAATGAACGTATGGATGCGGAATCTATTCGTATCTTGGCGGACGTATCCGTTGGTGACAATGTCGGCGAATTGCGCAGTAATGAAATTGCCAAGAAATTACAGGAAAGCGGTTATTTTACCAAAATAGATGTCCGTATGTCTGGCAATGTGTTAAAAATCAACGTTACCGAAGCGCCGATTATAAATATGGTGACGGTCGAAGGTAATGATGAAGTGTCAACGGATGATTTAAAGTCGGAAATCAAAACCAAAGAACGTTCGTCCTATAATGAATCAACAATTGGTGCGGATGTGCGTCGTATGTTGACCGTGTACCAGCGCAAAGGATTCTTTGGCACCAAAATAGAACCCCAAAAAATCGAATTGGACGACAATCGTGTTAATATCGTTTATGAAATTACCGAAGGTCATCCAACTTGGATAACTGATATTGATTTTTCGGGCAATAAAGTGTTTTCCGATCGAACGTTGCGTGGCGAAATTTTATCCCGTGAACACGCTTGGTGGCGTTTTATGACCCAATTTGACACGTTTGATGAAGACAGAATCCAATACGATGGCCAAATGCTGCGTCAATTTTATCTAAGAAACGGTTATGTTGACTTTATGGTCAAAGATATATCTGGCGCATTTACGCCGTCACGTGAAAATTATTCGGTTGTATTTACTGTGGACGAAGGCAATCAGTATAAATATGGCAAATTGGATGTTGATAATCCATTTGATGACGTTCCGACATCTGAATTGCTTGATGTTGTAATTGCTCAATCTGGCGATGTTTACAATATTGATGAAGTTGATGAAACAATGTCTGCATTACGCAGTGCCGTTGCGGATTACGGATATGCGTTTGTGAATGTCGAACCCGTGCCAACGAAAAACGATGACGATAAAACAATCGATTTGACATTTCGTATTCAAAAGACAAATCGTATTTATCTAAATACGATAAATATATTGGGTAATGTTCGCACATTTGACCGTGTTATTCACCATTTGTTGCCAATGCGTGCCGGCGATCCTTTTTCATTACAGACAATCGAAGAAGGTCGTCAAAAATTGATGCGTACCCGTTATTTCAAAGATGTTCAAATGGTTCCAACCCGTGTGGCGGATTCCAATATGATGAATTTGGATGTCAAAGTAGAAGAACAGCCAACCGGCGAGCTGTCCGGTGGATTCGGCTGGTCGAACATTAATGGTTTTATGGTTGATGCCGGTATCACAGAAAATAACTTTATGGGCCGTGGTCAAATTGTACAATTACGTGCCTCTTTGGCCCAGTATCAGAAACAGGCATTATTTAGTTTTACCGAACCATATCTGTTTAATCGTGCTTTGTCTGGTGGTTTTGATGTGTCTTATACCATGTACGACTATTCGTCTTTGGGCAGTTTTGGCTATGACCGTGATTCTTTGACTGTTGCGGGGCGTATGGGGTGGCGATTAACCGACCATTGGACCCAGAGTTTACGTCTGTCCGCATCATTTGATCAAAACTATGATATCCAAGTTGACTCTGGTTGGCAGAAAGCAAACCTGTACACATTGGGGACCAGTTTCCGTTATCATAATCTGGATACGAACTTTGCGCAAAATACCCATACGGGTGTTGTTGCGAATTTGGGTATCGCATATACCGGATTTGGTGGTACAGAATCATTTATGCGATACAGTGGTGACATCATAGGTATGGTGAATTTCTGGGATGACCGTTGGCAATTGCGTTCATCATTGGATTTTGGATATATCCAACCATTGGGTGACGATTATGTATCTCGTGTTTATCGTTATTTCTTGGGCGGCGAAAGTTTGCGTGGCTTTGATGTCGCCGGTGTCGGTTCTCGCAACTGGGCATACAGTACATATGCGCTGGGCGGATTGTGGAAAATCAACGGTTCAACCCAATTGAACTTTCCGATATTTATCCCCGACGAATATCAGATCAAGGGTTTTGTGTTTATGGACTATGGTATTTTGGGCAAACCGCCATCCGATGAAGATACATACACATATTACAACATAACACGTGAAAATCACATTGATGATAATTTGCGTACCTCTGCGGGTGTTGGTATTTATTGGAATACGCCAATGGGCCCAATGAATTTCAGTTGGGGTTGGCCATTAAAGATGACCGAATACGATCGTGAACAAAGATTTTTGCTGTCGTTTGAAACGCAGTTTTAATCTTGACGTACGCTGCATAAATTTTTTATAATTTGTAAAAAAGGGAAGGGGAAAACATGAAAAAAGTACTGTTGGGTTTGTTTGTTGCATTGTGTCTTGCCGGCTGTGGTCAGGTTTATGATCGTGAACCTGTTGGTGTTGGCTTTGATAACAACGAATTAAAACTTAGTCCTTGCGCCTGCATTATGGTGTATCAGGCATAATGTATTAAATAACGGGGGGATGAAAATTGGAGTATCCAGCCGATTTTGAAACAACCGGTTTTCCAGAAGGCAAAGTGTTGGCAACAAATCGTGTTGTTGCTACGTGTATTATGCTGGTTATTTGCTTGGTTATTGTTATGTGCGGTATGCTACTCTGGGCCCAGCGTTCTGTTCATATTCACCCATTCTTAGTGTCAATCGATTCTGTGACGGGGCAATGGTCGATTGTTGGTCATCAACACGGTGATTACAAAGAAGTAAATAATCACATGTCTTTGGTGGAATCTGTGATTGCTCGATTTGTCAAATATCGTTTTTCAATTTCTAATAATGATGCGGTAAACGAAGCAATATGGCAACGTTGTGATTTAGAAACAGATTGTTCGTTGGCGGCCCATCAAAAAAATAGTATAATCGACCCCGACAAATGTGGATTGTATTGCACGACAAACAACCAATTGTTTGATGAATTTACAACAAATGTTATACCTGTGTATAAACAGTATGCAATTGCGAACGATGTTCGTACGGTTAATATGTCCACAATGCGATTTCGTTTGTTGCGTGGCTTGGTTTTTCAAGTTCAGTTTACAATTAAATCTACGTTATACGGTGATATGAAAATATTGGGTTATGCGGTCTTGGAACGAGATACGGCGCATTATCCGTATAGTTTGGGGTATTATGTTTCTAATTTTAGTGCATATAGGATTCAATGAGCAGGAGTATATTTAATTTTATCAAATCGTTGTTGCTGGTGGTTATGACCATCGGGTGTCTTTGTATTGCGACCTTGTTGTACAATATGGCTGGCGATATTTCGGTTGATACATATTTCTTTCGCACCAATCGTAATTATATCGACCGTCCAGATGTTCCGGTTAGTGCCGCCGATTTACAATCGGCTGGAAAACTAAATCGAATGCTGTTGGATAATTATATCGCCAATGTATTTGGTGTCACACCGTATGCGAATACCAAAATCAAAGAAGATATTGTATCCCAAGTATCAAATGAACGTGTAATGGAGTATTTAAATAAAAACGTATGGCCCGAAACACGTGAAATGACTGCAAATAATGTATTGCGTACGGCAACTGTTGAATCGATGACTCCGGAACCGAACAATTCGTATTATTGGCATGTGCGTATTAAATTTACAACGTGGCGCACCCCAAATGATTTTAGCCAAGAACCAGAAGTTGAAATTACCGACTGGTTGATTGCGTTTGGTTCGTCTGATCAACTGCTTGCGGATATCGGTGGTATGTCTATTGCAGAATATTTGGAACATGGTATAAATGGTATTCCGCCAAATCCTGCGTGGACGTTTGTTTTTCGTGTAGGTGATATCGCAAGGAAATAAAGGCAAATATGAAAAAGTTTAATTTGATTTTTATGGTCTTGGTTGCTTTATTTGTGGGCGTGCCCGCATTTGCGGAAACAGACGATACATTTGATATTGTGGATAGCTCCGCTGCCGATATTGTCACAGAATATGTGACATTGAATTATGATGCCGACGTTGCATCTGTTGGTGCGTTTGATATTGCCGGTATAATGTTGGGTATGGACTTTGATGCGGTGCATTCTTTGGTGACGGAAATCGGCAATTTGTATCAGTTACGTGATAAAAGTTCGGTTATCTATACAATTCATCCTGATTGGAAGGCAAACCTTGATTACGAATGTCGTCAGAATGGTTTGGTTATACCAACTGAAATAGAATCATGTATTAACAGTTTGGCAAAAACACGTGGATTAATGTACGCATCAGAATTACATTTAACACGTCCGGAAACAGGTGAAACCATTGACGTATTTTTTACAAGTAATGCATCCAACAACGTGGTGTGGCGTGTTATTTATAAAAACGATGTTAATGACCAAGAAGGTCTTGCCGACAAATTTGCCAAGCAACGTGAAAATAAAGTTCTGGCTTTTTGGCAACATGTATTGGAAAAATATGGTGAACCCAATTCTGGTTCTGACAAATGGATTTCAAGCACCAATTCATATGACCCGATGATGACGGCGTATTATGGTGCGCTGGATTTAATAGATAACGGTCGGCGTGCATCGGACGAAGCCCTAAATACCAACCAATCACGTGAAAACTTCAAGGCAAAGCCATATGCATTCTAATACCACATATCATCGTGGTCTATGGGCGGAATTTATGGCCCGTATGTATTTACGATTACACGGCTGTCACATAGTATGTAGTCGATATGTGACCGGCAAAAACACCCATCGTGCAGAAATAGATATCATTGCCCGACGCAGAAACACTCTAATTTTTATCGAGGTCAAATCACGGCCCTCATTACAGATTGCATTTGATGCGGTTGGCAACACACAAAGAATGCGTTTACGTCGTGCCGCCGAAACCTATATCGCCCGTACGGGGTGGCGTGGCGACGCACGTTTTGATTTGATTGCGGTTTGTGGACGACGTATTCATTGGATAAAAAACGCATTATAATTCTTGAAAATAGGGATTGCTTCCTGTATAATTTACGCATATCTCAAAAACCAAAAGGAGAAGATATGAAAAAAGCATTATTGGCATTGTTTGCTGTTTTGACATTGGCTGCCTGCACAGGATCTTATAAATCGGGCAATTGTGAATATGATTTCTTGTTGCACAAAGATATTTCAATTTCAAAAATCGTCGGCAATATGACAGGCGGTTGTTAATAAAAATCCCCATGTTGGGGATTTTTTATTTTTCTAATTTTTTGCACCAATCATTTTCTGGGAAATTCAACTTTAGCATTTCGGCATATCCGGATGCTTGTTCCGGCAATCCGATGGCGGTATAGCATTCTGTTAATCTGAACAGTGCTTCGGGTGTCATTACGGTTTCTTGTGCGTCTTTTATAACAGATTGCAATTGACTTATTGCGCTGGGCCAATTTTCTTTTTCCATATCATTGCGTGCCGAATACATAACTTTGCCTGCGATATAGTTTTTCAAGATATTAATTTTATTTTCTGCATTTTTCGCATATGGGCTATTTGGGAATCTTTGTACTAATGTTTGGAATTGCTGCAATGCATATGCGGACATCCCTGGTTCACGGCGTACATCACTGACTTGGCGATAATAACACATCCCACGCAGGTACAGCACATATGGTGCATCTTTATGTCCGGGGTGAAATCGCATAAATCTATCTGCGGCCAATATCGCACCGGCAAAATCCCCGTCCATATATTGTGCATATGCTGCCATAATCAATGCGTCTGGCGCCCATGCGCTTGCGGGATACTGTGATTCTGCTTTTAAGAATTCTATTGCTGCTTCTTCATAGTTTTCTTTATTGAATTCTTCATACGCATTTGCGTATATTTGTGTCAAGGGTTGTTCAACCACAATTTCGTTATTTGCCCCCGAACATGCGGTCAATGTGATTAAAGCTGATAACGTAATTATTTTTTTCATCTTTTTATTCCTGTCTTGATTTTTTATTCTGTATCGCAGTATAATCTAAACTATGAATCTAGGCAAACATATTTTCGGGGTTGGTGCAATGACGGGTATAAGCCGTATTTTTGGCTTCGTTCGTGATATCTTAATTGCACGTGTTTTGGGGGCGGGGCGATTGTCTGACATTTTCTTGGCGGCATTTAAATTGCCAAATTTATTCCGTGACCTGTTGGGCGAAGGTGCGTTGTCGGCGATATTTATCCCAATGTATGCCGATTCCAAGCAAGACAACAAATTTGCCCAAAACGTATTCTCATGGTTAATGGTCGGATTGTTGGGGATAACAATATTATTCGAAATCTTTATGCCGTTGGTTGTATGGTTTTTGGCCCCCGGTTTTGATGAAGTTGCCGGCAAAATGGAAATGACCGTCACGATATCACGCATAATGTTTGTGTATGTTATTTTTGTGTGTGGTTCGGCGTTTTTGTCTGCGATACTAAATGCATTTTCTAAATTTTTATTGGCGGCATTTATGCCTGTATTATTGAACATTATGCTAATATGCTCATTGTTGATTGCGATGTTTTTTGGTACATCACATGTGTTGTATTTAATGGCGGGTACGGTTGTTTTGTCTGGTATAATTCAGTTTGGTATTTTATGGTCACGAATCCGTCGCAATCATTTCGGATTACGTTTGGTTCGTCTACGTTGGACGCCGTCCATTCGTAACATGTTCCGCCGTCTTGGGGTAAGTATTGTTGGCAGCGGTTTTTACCAAATAACCATCATCATCGGAACCTTGGTGGCAAGTTTTCAAAGCGGTGCTGTATCGTGGTTGTATTATTCTGATCGTATTATTCAATTGCCGTTTGCGATTATTGGTTTGGCGGCCGGTACTGTATTGATGTCATCGATATCCAATGCGTTGGCGTCCAAGAATATGCGTAGTGTTTATGTTCAGCAAAATTCTACAATCCGTCGTTCTTTGATGCTGACTTTGCCATGCGTTGCGGGGCTATTTGTGTTGGCGCATCCGATTATTCAGTATTTGTTCCAATATGGTGCTTGGTCGGCGGAATCCACAAATGCGGTTGCCTTGGCGATAAAGATTCAGGTTATGGTTTTGCCGGCTATGGTAATTAGTCAAGTTTATAGCAAAACACTCTATGCATCCCAAGATGTCAAAACGCCTGTCCGCACCAGTATTGTATCATTGGCGGTTGCGTCGGCATTATATTTGGGGCTGTTCTCATTCGTGGGCTACTTGGCCGTGCCAATTGGTGTGGTGGTTAGTGGCTATGTCAAAAATTATTTGCTTGGTCGCATATGTCGTCGTCGTGGATTAATAAACATTGATGGTCGTACAACCCGTGCGATATGTGCGTTTGGGTTGTTGGCGGCCATATTGGGTGTGTTGTTGATGTTGGTTCCGGTGACCGGCTATATAACTTTGGGGTTGGCGATTTGTGTATATGGCATCTTATACCTGCCTATGGCGTATTTAATAGACCGCAAAATTTAATCCGAAAATAAATTTGAAACGGGGACCTTTTTATGATAAAATGCTAATCATAAGAATGTAAGGAGTCCTAAATCATGAAAAAAATAGTTTCTTTGGCGGTATTAACTGCTATGTTGTCCGGATGTATGGATTTAAACCGTAGTGCGGACACAACTATGCCTGCGGCTGATGGCTTTGGCGAAGAAGTTTTGGTTGGTGCACCTGCTGATGCGCAACCATCATTAAATGATTCATACTTAATGGCGCCGGCACCAAAATACTATGTCGGTACCGCATATAAAGTCGATGATGTACAATATATCCCTGTCGAAGATATGACATACAATCAAACAGGTATTGCCGGCATAATTCCTGCGGAATTAAATGGTCAAAAAACCAGCAACGGCGAAATGTTTGATGTAAACCAAATGTTGGCGACAAGCAAAACATTGCCATTGCCAACAATTGCACGTGTAACGAATTTGGATAACGGTCAATCTGTGGTTGTTCGTGTTAACAATCGTGGCCCATTTGTAAATACCCGTTTAATGGACTTGTCACCTGCTGCCGCCCAAAAAATCGGTCTGAACGGGCAGGGTAAAGTACAAATCCAAGTTTTACCTGATCAATCTGCGGCTGTAAAAAATGCAACATTGGCTGCGACTGCACCTGTGGCTCAACCTGTACCACAACCTGTACCACAACCTGTGGCTCAACCTGTCGCACAACCTGTGGCTGAACCGGTGGCGCAACCTGTGCCGGAACCTGTTGCCGCACCTGCATCTGGTGATTACAGTGTCCAAATCGCCGCATTCTATGCCCAAGACAGTGCAGATGCCTTGGCACAACGTATGAAACAATATGGCCAAGCCGTTGTTGTTAACGAAGGTGATATGTTCAAAGTTCGTATCATTAATCTGGATGCCGCCCGTGCGCGCAACGTAATTGACGCTTTGCGTGTTAACGAAGGTATGGCTCCTGGCTTGTTGAAATCTGGCCGTTGGGTAAATCCAGACAGCATTTAATAAGTAATAAACCAAAACAAAACCGCCTTATTAGGCGGTTTTTTGGTTGTGCCATATGTGTAATTCGCGAACCGAGTTAGTGGAAATCGGGCAAAAAATAATAGATTTTAAACATATTTCTATGATATAATTGCAAACATATAAAAGGAGAAAACATGAAAAAGTTATTTTTTATTTTACCAATCATCATGCTGACCGCATGTGCCCAGGATTACAGCAAATATGATTCTATTTTTGAAGGTTGCGAAAGAATAGAAACGACCGAATTTCATCTGGTTTATAAATGTCCTGCAGAACAAGAATGGGCACAACAAGTAAAACAACAGCAACCAAATGGCAAATTTAGGGCTGGTGGTCAATTGAATTTGGAAGAATTATATGCTGATACAGAACATGTTTATGCAGAAGTATCATTTGACGACCCAGGAACATGCGAAGAAAACTTTACAATCCGCACCATGATTGCAGAACCTATCGAAGGTGGCGACAATTGGGCTTTTGTTGGTTGTAGATAATTATATTGCAAAATAGTTCGAAAGTGGTGATTTTTCACCACTTTTTTATATTCAACTTTCGAACTCGGTGAAATTATTACAATTCCAACAAAAACCCGCCTTTATCGGCGGGCTTGTCTATCTTGGTTGTGCTATCTGTGCAGTTCGCGAACTGAATTGTTAGAAATCGGGCAAGAGATTGATGAAGTGAAAGATAAGTTGAATTTAACGAATTTGCTTTAAAGCCGTCTTACCTAACCGCGTTTATTACCTAAACTTTGTGCAATAGTTTGTGTTATAGTTTTATTTGTTTTCCATTGTCTAAATTTATCTAAATCCTCTTGTGTTCCTAAAATATGAATTTGTTTTGGGTCAAAAACAACCACTATACCTCTTTCTCCACCCCATATGATAGAATCATGTCCGGCATCACTTAGCTTTTTATAATCTTTATCAGTTATTCTTGCTGGCCAGAAAACATCTTCATTTATCGCTTTTCTAATCCGCAAAGCAAACCAAACATCCGTAAACACAGGATTTTCCGCATTTACCAAAACGCAATATATCTGTCTATCTTTTCTTTTGTGTTCCCTAGTATACTGTTTCGCCATTCCTTTGTCTGCAGTAAAATAAATTCCATAATCTTTTGTGGCTGTTCCTTTATTTTTTTTAAAATTTGGATCTTTGGGCGACATAAATTTATCTATACCTTTTCTACCACCATGAAATAAAACTTGTTTGGATTTGCTATTAGGGAATATGCTTTTTACATATTCCATATATTCTTTTCTTGAACCTATGTTTTCTATTTCTGGATTTTGTTTAAATAAATAATCCCAATTATCCAAAATACGCTTTGCTTCAATAAATTTTTCTATCTTGCCAAACATGGATATTTCCTATTCTACGTATGTATTTTATCACAAAAAGATCGAAAACTCAAAAAAATTGCGGTTTTTCAGATTTCAACTTTCGAACTCGGTCAAGCCATTAGAAAACAAAATAAAACCCGCCTTTATCGGCGGGGTTGTCTATCTTGGTTGGGGCAGCTGATTCCCTCGCTCGACACAAGTGTCGGCTGTGGGGCATTCCTAACGTTTTCGCAATGCTATCGCTTGCAAAAACTACTCATTGTCGAACCGTGGCAACAATTTTGTTGCATGGTATCAAACCAACGCACCACAAACCAAAATTAACACGCCCACATGGGGCGTTTGAATCTTGGTTGACGATAGTTAACGAATTTCGAACTACTTACTATAATGATATTATGAACATCGCAACGATAGTGAAACAACTAATCAATAATAATATTATGTGTTTTCAAACAAATATACACATCGCATAAAAAATATACTGTCAAAAAACAAATTATACATTATTATGGTAAAGATACATAAAACCATAAAGGCGCATAATAATGACCAAGCTAGGCACATCATACGAAAAACTTGTTCAGGACATATTTCAAACCATCCTTAACACTGAATATGGACAAAGAAACATTAAAGTTCAAAGAAATGTAAAACTTATTGGCAAATCAGGAATAGAACGTGAATTTGACATTTATTGGGAATATGAACAAGCAGGTTTCATTCACAAGACCGTAATAGAGTGCAAAGACTATTCTAACCCAATATCAATAGATAGAATAGATGCTTTTATTGGAAAATTACAGGATTTTCCAAATATGTTTGGCGTTTTTGCCACAAAAGTGGGTTATCAATCTGGTGCAAAGACATATGCCGAGAATAACAACATAGACACAATCATAATTAGAGAACCAGATATAACAAAAGACTTTGTAGACCAATCAGGCATCCCCTTAATAAAGGTAATTCAACTAAATATAGAAATGCATTTGCCACCAACAATAACAAAAGTAAATGCGGTTTTAGACAAAGAATATATTAAAGAAAATTCTATTACAAACATACCGCCAAATGAATACGTCAGTTTTCCTGATAAAATCTGGATAGAAGATACAGAAACAGGGGCAAAAAACACCCTGTATGACATTATACACGAGATAGAAATCAATCCAGAACTAACATACGGACATCACGAAAAGCAAATAAGATTCAGTAATACATTTATAACGTATGAAAACGGCACACGTTTCAAAATAAAACAACTTGATATAGCATATGAAATGCGCCCACCTGTCATATCAACAATAAACATAGATGCACAAAACATATTCACTGCTATTATAGAATACTTATCTAATGGCAATAAAAAAGCACTTTTATATAATGGCACTATTAAAAACCTAACATAACTTGTTTTTTACTAAAATCAATCCTATGATTATACCAATGTAATCGCACAAGGACTTGATTCATGGCAAATGAAAAAAAATACTGTTCATTACAAGAAAGCACATACTGGATTGCCTTTGGTACAACAACCCCACCAGCGCAGGCTATTCTTGAACAGGAACAAGCACTAAATAAAGCAAAAGAAAACCTATTTGATGTACTAGTTGCAGGATTACTTACCCCAACAGGCATTCAAATGGAGTTAAAACCGACTGATTATCTGCCAAAATATCATAAATCCGAACGTAAAAAATTCAAAGTACATCAATCTATCTTTCTAGACATAGTAGATAATCGTATTTTTGATGCCTATATAGACGACAACAAACATGTTCAATGCAACCAGTTCAAATTCATGACAGACATAGAAATTGATTTTAATGAACTAAAAAAGCATTTCCCACCAAAACAAGACGATACAAACACAAAAAAACGCCCCGTAAGCAGACAAATTCATGACATTGTGTACTATTTCTGGGAAAACAACCCAAATTTATCAGTAAAGCAAATTAGTGATATAACCAATTATGTTATAGTAAATTTTTTTCCTGAAATAGCAAAAGGCAAAAATACGGTAAAGCTAAACACGGTAAGAACATGGCGTTCCGAATTTTCACAAGGCAAATACAACCCCGCAACCCCAAAACATAAGATAAGCAAACAATATCGTGGCATATTTCAAAAACTTAACGATGCTATATAAATATAGATATAAAATAGATTTAATATAAATATCATTTTCAAAAAAATATTTTCATATAAAAACCCCTGTTTTATGGGGATTTTTTTAAGATATATTTCCCCATAAAATTCAAACATGTGTATTAGCACTTAAATATTTTTTACGTCCAATGCATTTTTTGCTTATGGAAACACAAAGCAAGTTATCTTTGAAAATCAAAAAACTGTATACCGAACCAATATCGGACACAGATGCCACAGATGCGGCTGGGGGCTTAATTGCGTTTTTCAAGATTCTTGCTGATATAGCCAAAGAACAAAAACAGATAAAGGGGGTGGTATAGGGGGTATGTTCAGCCAGCGCAGACCCAGCGCACCCCTTTTTTACGATATACAGGGGGGCATATTTGTGGACTCTATTACATAAACGATAATATTGCACCCCGCCCTTATTGCAAGTGTAATCAGCAAAAAACCACACAAATCAAATAAAAATTGGGGAATAACCCCATTAAATAACTAATACCCAAAAGGAGTACGGTATGATAAAAGAAAATCAAAAAAACAAAGACCTTATAAAATATGTACAGGACTTTGCACCAAACTATCACTTAACCCTGCAATGGGACTTGAACCACAGAACACGTACAATACCTGTACTGGAAAAACGTCTGGATTATTTTATGTCCCGTGTACAAAGGGAACTAATGGGGCGTGGGTGGCATCGCCACCATATACCTTTTATCGGTTTTGGCGAGATAAATGAATTTGGGGAATATCACATGCATATACTGATAAAAGATACACAGCATACCTTATCACAATGGAAACAGGCATTTCACAAGATAAGTATACGAACAAGACAAACACCAATCCCCAGGAATCCCTATTTGCAAGAAATAACCCCAGGGACAGAGTGGCAAGTTGCAAAATACTGCACCAAACAATTAAACAGTGTGGACGATGCATACGCCAATTCTGTGCTTATTACATCTGAATACTTATTTGGTAAAAAGAAACGTGGAAAACAATGGGTTGGACGTATTTTATAACATATAACATGCAAGAATCTGCGTTTTTTCATTTTTCAAATAATGGAAAGATGCGAATTTCTGGGCGAACAACAAAAAAATAGCAACTTTCATTGATTTATAGATACGCCATGGCGTATCTATAAATCAGATAAACTTGTTTGTTGCCAAACAAATTATATCACATTTTGCTGTTTTTTTCAACACAGTATCCACCGCCCCACAACAAACCAAAAAGGGTTGCCCCATGCCAACATATAAAAACTTTGCCACCCTATACCCCACCATGAATTATTTCTTGGTGTTTTGGAATTTTCAGTATATACTGTACATTGAATCCAGTGGGAATTGGATTCGGGGCTGTGATAAGCCCAGCTTACACGGTGCAGATACGCATCGTTATCTTGATGTAATGGTGCGTTGCACCGTTATGTCCCTGACCTTTGTGGTCGGGGGGCTGTTGGCTATACAACAGGGGAAACCTAAAAGCCACGGAATCATTTGTAAGCTGATTTATCAACTCCCCGACCGTCTTATTCCCTATGGCGGTCTTTTTTACACTTACAAGGGGATAGATATGAAAAAATTAGCCTTAATAATTTCAGCAACATTAAGCAATCCTGCTTTGGCATACGTATATAGTGAAGATTTTACATCTGACTTTTTCACAATTATATGGAACTCTATTCAAATGTTTTTCATGAATCTGGGCACATTATGGAACAGACTCATGATTTTATTTGGCAGTGAACGTGCACGTGAAAATCTAGATGCACAATTATATCACATAAACCATGTTTCAAGATACCCAGCCGATTTACAAACCGCCACACATATTATCACAACCACTATTTTATGGGTTTTACTGATTGCATTACTAATTTGGATTATAAGCAAATTTATAAGGAAACAAACAAAGGCATAAATATGGACAGACTAGTCATAATATTATTTTTAGTGTTATGGGGCATTGTAATGAAAGCCCTTATAAAACCGTCAAACAAACCAGAACCATATATGGAAATTCTATCCTTTGTAGGGCTAATTCTTGTAATTCCTTATATTGTTTTCATTTTACTAGGGGGAAATAATGACAAATCAAAATAAAAGAATTATGAAAAACATCACTATTTTATCGTTTGTGTTAGGACTGTGCGGATGCGTTTCTACCCCCGTGATAAATCAAGCCGATTTATCAAAAGTCAATTTTACCGAATTACAATCCCAGAAAATGGGCGTTGCGTGCGACAATATAATACTGTTCTTTATTCCACTTGAACGGCATGCCAGTGTTGCGAAAGCCGCATTTAAAGCAGGAATTGAACATGTGTCATATGTAGAACATTATGGATTCAATTTCTATCCACTAGCTTATAAAAACTGTGTATTGGTATATGGCGAATAAATAACCACAAAAAGGACAAAACACATGAAAGCGGTAATTCTTGCACGTGTATCTTCCCGAGAACAAGAAATGGGGCAATCTATTGATGCACAGCTGGAAAATATGAAAAAGTATGCCCAACGCAATGGATTGCCGCTATTGAAAACATTTCAGATAACCGAAAGTTCAACACGTGGAGAACGCAAAAAATTTACTGAAATGTTAAACTTTGTAAAAGCACAACATGAAAAAATTGCCCTTGTTGCCGATACAATAGACCGCATCCAACGCAGTTTCAAAGAATCCGTAGAATTAGACGAACTGCGAAAAAGTGATAAAATAGAAATCCATTTTATACGTGAAAACTTGATTTTGCACAAAGATTCAAGCAGTACGGACATTGCCCGCTGGGATTTGGGGGTATTTACCGCAAAAACATACGTTGGCAACCTGCGTGATAATGTAAAACGCAGTATTGACTATAATACCAAGCACGGCATATGGCAAAGTCAAGCCCCACTGGGCTATCTAAACCGTCGTGATATAAATAACAAACCAACCATAATCCAAGACCCAGAACGTGCGCTGGCGGTACGGCGATTGTTCGAAGAATACTCATCGGGACTATATACCATTGGCGAACTAGTTAATAAAGCCAACATCATGGGACTAACCAATAAAAAGACCGACACACCGATTACCAGAGCCGCATTATATAACATCCTTAACAATCCGTTCTATTATGGCATGATGCTGGTTAAAGGGGCTTTATACCCACATATATATACCCCCATAATAGACAAAGCACTATTTGATAAATGTCAGTCTATTATGAACGCAAAAAACCGCAAACGGTTCAAATACACCGAAAAGCCACATGTATTTAGGGGCTTAATCAAATGTGCTGACTGTGGCTGTGCAATAACCAGCGACACCAAGACCAAAGCCAGCGGAAAGACATATACATACCTAGAATGTTCGCATTACAAAGGCAACTGCTCACAACCTGCTGTAAATGAAAATGACCTGTTGAACCAAATAGCCACAGAAATCTTTGACAAATTATCTTTCCCACCAGAAATCATGCAAGATATTGCCGACTGTTTAAGCAATGTATTGCGGGCAGAAAATGCGTATTTACTGGACGAAACAAGCAAATTACAGAAAAAGCACAACGAATTAAAAACCAAGAAAAACCGCCTGTTGGATTTGCTTATCAGCAACAGCATCAGCCAAAGCGACTATAACGACAAAAAGAACGAGATAGAAGAAGAACTGTACGCCATAGATATACAACTAAACGCACACAGCCAAGCCGACAGCACATTTACAACAACTGTTGAATCAATCTTTGCGCTGGCATCACATGCGGGCGAATTATTCAAGAGTTCGAAAGTAGAACAAAAACGAGCAATTTTGAACTTGCTACTTTCGAACTGCGAACTAAAAGATAAAAAATTAGTATATTCAATAAGAAAACCGTTCGATGTCCTATTGAACATGAACGGTTGTCAATCTTGGTTGGGGCAGCTGGATTCGAACCAACACTAACGGAGTCAGAGTCCGGAGTTCTACCATTAAACTATGCCCCAATGCGCCGCAAATTATAGGGCTTTTTTATTTTCAATGCAAGTAGAATTTTTTTCTGTGTAAAAAATATGTAAAAATTCATACAGATATATGATATAATTCAAGCGAATGTAGTCATGCGATATATTGCCCTGTTTTTTATAATTTTCCCATTTGTGGCATCGGCAAATATATTGCCGTTGGATGATGCGTTACGTGCCACATACACCGCATGCGTTGGTATTGATGATGAGTTGGCTGATTTGAAAACAATGGCCGGCATAAACACCGCAATCACATCTGTTGGAACGGCGGCCGGCATTGGTGCAACCGTAACGGGGTTCGTAAAACAGTCCAAAGACAATCAAGCCGAAGAGTTGGAAAAACTTATCAAAGAACTGGAAGAATTAGAGAAAAACGCAAACTATCCCACAGAAGCCGAACAACAGGAATTTCTTGCAGAATTTGAACAATCCTATGACATTGCAATCAAAGATATAGATGGCGCACAGGCCGGGTTAGATAAATTAACCAAACAATCTAAAAAACTGGGCAACTGGCGTACTGGTTTAATAGCGGGCGCAACCGCAACCAATGTGGCCGGCGCAATTATTGCCGGCACAAACAAAGTAGATGGCGACCTGCAAACACAAATAGATAACTGTATCAGCAATGTCAAAAACCTGCAAAATTCCATCATGCAGGCACACATATATGGTGAAGACGTGTCCGAGGCACAATCAATCGCATCCGCCTGTGGTGAATATGAATATGTTGATATATCCAAGATAAACAATCGTGCCAAGGGTGCAATGATATTATCCACCGTTGGTTCCGCAACTGGATTGGCCGGAACTGTCACATCCGCAATGGCAAACACCGACAAAACACGCAACGATAATACAGAATCTGGCAAGCAAACAGAAAAGAACCTGAATACTGCGGCAAATGTACTGGCCATTGGAACAACGGCGGCATCCGCCACCGCAACCGTATTCAATGCAACACAGATAAGCGCAATTAAAAAAGTGGCCGCAGTTGCCGAAAAGTGTACGGGGGTATTGAAATGAAAAAAATAGCCCTGACATTATTATCCCTGTTTTTGATAACACCATGCTTGGCGAACATACATATAAATCCATCCACGGTGGAATCTGTTGTCAAAGAATTCGTGCCGGCCGACAAAGTGGTTTCTGTAATCAGCGAATATAACAATCAATTAAAGGCTTCAAATGGCGCCGGCATTTCTGCCCAAAAATTATGGAACATTTGCGCTATTGCCGGTTGGGACATAAAAAAGCCAAACGGCAAATCACAATGTCAAAAATTTGTAAATGCGCTGGTAAAAAAATCCAGCATTAAGTTCTATCATGCCTGCGCCAAAGAAAACAAAGGCAAAGCTGGTTATATTTGCGTTGATGATTTCTTTACAAACAAAATCTATGGCGGAACCCAGGTCAATTTAACCCCAGGCAAAACATTGGCCAAAGAATACGCACGCCTGAAACATAATGACAGTACGGTTCAATGCAGCAATAAATTTGCCCCAGGCACTTTGGACGATACCCTGATGTGCACATCCTATAACCAAAACGCATACTATGAATTCGTGTTTGACGATTTAGAAGAGCCAAAAGATAAAACAATCCGAGACAGTGTTCAAAACGCAATCTGTCGTATGTATGATGCCAAACCAACCACGGCCGGCTGTGCAGGCGGCGGCACAAATGTCAGTGGCACCGCCACATGTTGGTCTGCATCCTGTGCGGCGGACAGAGCGAAATGCACAAAAATAAACCAGTCCATGGCAAAATTTGGATATTCTGCCATATACAAAGACAACAAGTGCGAAATCAATTTCAACAGCATAAACGACAAAAGCAAACTAAAAACAGCATACGGCATAGATAACTTTGTATTCTGTCATGGGATTCAAGTTGCAAATGCACCAAATGTCGAAACATACCTGAAACAATATGTTGCCGAACGTGCGGGTGTATCGGCATCATCTGTCAAATGTGATTCTGGGTTTAATACATATACCGGCACAGGCTGTACAAGAAACGGCATAACCGATTTCAAAGATGACATAAAAACATGTCGTGTTGGCAACAACCAGATTGATTTTGTCTTTGATGATATAAACGAAAAATGGAAGAAAACCGTAAAGGGCGGCGTTCAGGGAATGTCCTGTATCGTCACAGGCGGCACATACAGCGGCAAACGTTGTATCGGCTTGGGCGAACAACAATGCGAAGTCTTGCGAAAATCAAACCTGAAAGAATGCCCCGAATGCAAGACAGCAAAATGGGACGATGCAACACAAAGTTGCATATTACCGTCATCAAAATCTGCCCAAAATTTACAAAAAGGTATAAATATAGGTCTTATTGTCGGTGGTGCGGTCGTTGGTGTTGCTTTAACAGTTGTAACCGCTGGCGCGGCCGGCGCACCGGTAACGGCGATTGTTCTGACCGGTATTGAAACTGTTGGTGCCGGCATAGAACTGACCAGTCAATTAAAAATCAACGGAATTGCAGACGATTTCTTGGTTGAAAGTAATAAATGCAAAAACGCATCATGCGCCAAGAAAATGCTGGCTGAAAACCTGCAACGCATGGCAAATTATGCCAACGATATGACCGCGGCCGAGGCGGACGCAGTTGACAGCGAAATGGCACGTCTGGCAAACCTTATCCCAGACGATGACGAAATCTGGGCAACAATGTTGGTAAATGGTACAGATATGGCGGATAATAAACTGGGATTCTTTGATACCGATTCCTGGGAACCGGAACAGGTCTGGCGTGCGGTTGGTATTGGCCTGCAATTGGCATCATTGATAACCGGTATTACCGAATGGGCGATTTCAAAATCCAGTCGCATAGCCAAAAGCACAGCCACCATTAAACAGAAATTCACACGCGCCATACAATCCATAGACAATGCGCCAGAGAACACATTGACAACTGCTCAAATGGCTGTCAAGCGCCAGCTGCCCAACAAAACAAAGGCCATAGCCAATGCAAACGAATTGGATATAATAGACCCCAGCAAATTGACCGGTGACGATATAATATACTATGATTTATGGAAAAAATATGCCCCACGAAATCAGCCGTTTGATGATTTCAAGACAATGGGAACATTGGATGAAATTCAAGAAATGTCAAAAGGATGGCTCTCGTGGGATGAAATTGCTGAACCGATATTGGCGTATAATCAGACAAATAATGCGATTACTGATTACATTAAGGTACATCCTGAGGCTGAATATTATTATGAACACAATGCATTTCTAACCGACAAAGAGTTGGTCAAGTTTAGAAAAGAGCACAATGAATTGTGGAACTTAATGAACAAGCAAGAGAGTTTGTTCGATCTAACTCACAATATAAATCATTTTGATGGTAATTATTCAACGTTTAATCCAGAAATCACAAATTTTGTTCGCCAAAAACAAGATTTAACATCTGCGCAAGACAAAATCGAAACAACAGAAGAGATATATAAACGTTTTCTCAATCAATCAGTTGTGGACGAAGTTGCAAGTCTGCGTGCAGAACAAATTGACAATATAATTAACAGTAATCCAACATACAAACAGTACAAGGACAGATTTTATGTTCTGACACCAGAAGAAAAACAAGTATTCGCAACGAATTTAATTAGAGATATAGAAAAGCAAAATGGGGTCAGACCAGAGTATTTCACGAAAGTGCTACAAGATGATAATTTGCCAAAAGGTGTTGGTGCTAATTATCGCTCTACATCTGATAAAAATTGGCAATATCTAAACAGCGAGACGCATATGGATTTTCATAAGAAGCAAAACTATGAATCTTTCATAGAAGATTTATCGCACGAAGTTGGTGGGCATGCCATAGACTATGAAAATCCAAATGCCGGCGCATTAGGTGCCCAACTGCAAAATACGATTGCAAACAAGTCATATGTGCAATCTGATATAGATTACGACGCGTATATGAAGACCGCGACAGAACAATCCGCATACAGAATTGGGGCAGCGACTGCCAAAGCACAGCATGTGGACGGACGTATCGTCCAAGAATTTGACCCATATAAAAGATTCTTTGACAATATGTTAGAAAGAGGGAGAAGTGATGCCTTCTTTATTTATACAGAACTAGTAGATGATGGCGGAAAAATTATGACACCGTCACCAGATATGGTAACAAACATTACAAATGTACTCGATGGCAAAGCGATGTACCAAGTACACGGTGCCGACATATATCAAATAGAGGCATATTTTGATGAAATTAAATCTAATCTAAACGAACATGGTTTTGACCTTATACAAGCACCTCGTAATGGTTTTTATTACATCAAGGCATTAAAATAAGAGTTGTAGACACAAAAACAACCCGCCGTTTGGCGGGTTTAATTTCTGAACACATTGATATGCTTTTGCAACACTTTTCCCATGTAAAAAATATGTAAAACTGAAACTATATACAAACCAGCTTAAACCAGCCTGTATGCAGTGATATGCACAAATGTTAAGCGGCCATTTTTGCCCGTAATTCAATCTGTATTATGCGGAAAACTGGGATTTTTTGTTGTGTAGCATATGGGTTGTCAGAGTCCGGAGTTCTACCATTAAACTATGCCCCAATGCGCCGCAAATTATATGTGTTTTTTTTATCGGAAATCAAGTGAAAATTTGAATGTATAATAAAAAGCAAAGGTTGCTTGACAATAGCGCTGTTTGTGCTAAATTGATAATAACAATACACAAAGGATACAAAATGTTTTTTATACAAGAATCCCGCACAAACATTAAAAACGCGCATGTCCGCCCTTTGGTGGCCAACGTATGTGATGGCTGTCACGCACATTGCAAGATCAGTTATACTTATTGTCCGTTTGCATGTCATATTTATCCGGAAATCGGCGGCAGCCGTGTAAGATATTTCTTTGATAAAGATGGTTCTATGAAATCAGCGGGGATAATTGTCAATAAATCGCAATTGGAACAACAAATTGCCACCGCAATGGAAATGGGGCGCAGTATTGCACCATTGTGCGATCGCTATCGGACAAAATAATCATATCTTATATAAAATTACCGCCCAATTGGGCGGTTTTGTTTTGTTAAATCCGAAATCAGTCCTGTTGCAGATATGCCACCATTAATGGATAATTTATATATAAACTGCCAAAAGGGGGGCTTGATAATGAATAAACTTTCGTTTGTTGGAATCTTTGCCGTGTGTGCGGTCTTGGCATACGATGCGGACGCATGTACCGGCATTACATTAAAATCCAAAGATGGTGCAACAATTGTTGCGCGTACTATGGATTGGTCACGTGTGGAAAATGTTAGTATGTACACAATCGTTCCACGTGGGCATACATTACAATCGTTATTACCCGACGGAACCAAAGACGGTCTATCGTATAGTGCATTATATGGCTATGCCGGATTGGCAGCCGCCGAACCAGAATTCATAATAGATGGCACGAACGAGGCCGGATTGTCTGCCGCATTATTCTATTTTCCAAACTATGGCGGATATTTGCCATATAGCGAAGCCGACAAAGATATATCTTTGGCTGATTTCCAAGTCGTGTCGTGGATTTTATCCCGCTTTTCAACCATTGATCAAGTCAAAGAGGCCATCAACAATGTTCGTATTATAAATGTTGATCCGTCTGCATCGACCGTGCATTGGCGGATAACTGAACCAAATGGTCGTCAGGTTGTACTTGAAATGGTAAATGGTCGTCCAAATTTCTATGAAAACGAAATAGGTGTTCTTACCAATTCGCCCGGTTTTCAATGGCAAATGACAAATCTGAACAACTATGTAAATTTGCAACCCGGTGGTGCGGGTCCAACAAAATTTGGCCCAATTGAATTGCGTTCATTTGGTTCTGGTTCGGGATTTTTGGGGTTGCCTGGTGATTTTACACCACCATCACGTTTTGTGCGTGCAGCTTTCTTAAAAACCTATTCTTTGGAACAAGATACCGCATATGATGCCACGCAACAGGCGTTTCATATTTTAAACAGTTTTGATGTGCCGCTTGGGGTTGAATTTGCGGTTGGTACGGCACCGAATGATATGCCGTCTGCAACCCAATGGACAATCGCAACGGACTTAAAGAATATGGTGTTGTATTATCATACGATGTACAATCGCACGGTTCGCAGTTTGGATATCGGCTCTATTGATTTTACAACTGTGCCTTTTCAATATCATCCCTTGGACACGGCCAAGCGTCAAACAATTATTCCAGTCACGGTCGATTAAATTTTGCTATAAATAAACCGCCATTTGGCGGTTTGTTTATGCGGTTATCCCCGATATTCCCTTACTGCATAGTTTTGTAAATATTGGTTTGTCTAACCCATACGCTTTGATAAGGTTTGCGGGGCTTTGATTTGACCAAAGGTTGTGATAAGTTGTCCGACCGTCTTTGATGGTTTTTATCAATCCGCTTGGTAATTCCGACCGTCCAATGCATGATGATAAATACACCATGCATTCGTCATTATCCACCAGATTTTCGCATGCCAAAATACGTGCATAAATGTTAAGGGTTAAATCCGCCTTGCTTGCATCCTTTGTCCACGGTGAACCGCCACCAATCGGGCAGGCGGTCGAATAAAAATCGCATGCCAATTTTCGTCCTGTTATGCCACAATCCGCAATTGGGCCATGATAAGTATATCGGCCGGTTCCATTGATGATGATGTTCTGTGGTTGTTCGCCAAGTATTGCGACAATGCTTTCTGTTAAATCTTCGTCGTGCAACATTGGAATCGCAACAATTGCGGTTTCTATCTTTTCATCGTTTAATGTAATTTGTGTTTTGATATCCAACCCAAGATTATCGGATTTTCGCGCCATTTCATATAGTGCGTTATTTAGTTTTCGTGCCAAAAATAGTTCTTGGTTTACCAATCCGTCACCTTGGCATGCATATCCGACAAAAACGCCTTGGTCACCCCATCCGCCTGCATCAACACCGGTACGTATATCCGCAGATTGCACGCTAATTAGATTAATTATATCTATATTTTTTGGATTAATGGTCAAATTGCCCCAAATGTTATAGTATCTATCATCATAACCAATTTCGGCCAATGCATTTTTTACATATTCATCAAGCATATTGGTTTTGACATTACCGCTAATTTCGCCGGCCAACACAACGGTATTGTTTTTAATTAAAACTTCGACCGCATATTTTATATCTTGGTCTTGTTCAATCATTCTGTCCAGTATATAGCACGAAATATAGTCCGCAATTTTATCTGGGTGTCCCAAAGACACCGCTTCTGCTGTCTTTTGCATATTTTACTCCTTTGGTTTTTATGCTATAACCAAAGGCGGATTCATAACCGTCGCCTAAGCGCATCCATTCAATAAAAAACAAACGGAAATTTTGCACAACAATAACCCCATTTTTAGTCCATTTTTATTAAGGCAGGACAAGTCTGGATAAATCCACCTTGATTAACATTAATTGTATCACCGCAAGATTAAAAAATCAAGCATGTGTCATAAATTTATATTTCTTTACAATTACGGCCTTTGTGATAGAATAATTGTGGTGGTATGATTCCACACAATAAAAACTTCAAACATATCAATTTCAACAAATTTCACGCGCATTGTTTGCGTTCGTGAACAATTGTGCGTGATACAAAAACAAAAGGAAAAATATATGTCAGACAAAATATTTTCCGCCATACGTTTTGCGGCGGATGCACATTCGGGTCAATATAGAAAAGGAACAAAACTGCCTTATTTGGTTCATCCGATTGCTGTTATGCAATATCTTATACAATACAATGCATCCGATGATGCTGTTGCGGCCGGCATTCTGCATGATACATTAGAAGATACTCCAACATCGGCGGATGATTTGCGTACGGTCTTTGGTAATCGTATAACAGATTTGGTTATCGGGGCATCTGAACCAGATAAAAGATTATCCTGGATGGAAAGAAAACAACACACGATTGCTGCTCTAAGTTATATAGACGACCTTGAACAATTAATGGTGGTGTGTGCAGACAAATTAAGTAATATTTCCAGTATTGAATTAGATTTACAAACGCATGGCGATAATGTGTGGCAACGTTTTAATTGCGGATATGAACAGCAAAAATGGTATTATTGTTCATTGGCGGAGATCTTTGCACGGCATACACATCGGTCGCCCATATTTGACGGATATATAAATATCACTAATCGTGTTTTTGCCGATTAATTGACATTTGTGTGTTTGTATCTTAATGTTAATAAAAAACGGGGAACGAGATGGCTATACTAAAACATTTGGCGGAAATGCAAAATGCGACCGGTAAAAATCGCTTGGTGATTGTATTGGATGGTATGGGAACGGCGGTAATGGAAAAACTGTTGGATTCAAATGGCTTTCTGCGTCGCAATATGATTGCGGCGGAAACGGCGCTTATCCCCGCCACAACTGTTGCTGCAACAACGGCATATCGTACCGGTAAAATGCCATATGAAACGGGCTTTGTTGGTTGGGCGCAATATTATGCGGAAACAGATGAAGTTATCGAAGTGTTTTTGAATACAAATCTTTATACCGGTGAAAAATCCAAAATGCCCCATCATACAAATACGTCGCCATGTCCAACGGTGGTCGAAGATATGCGTGCCAATGGCCGCATTGCTTTCGAAGTGATGCCTGCATTTGCGCCGGATGGTTTTGACACATTTGATGCTTGGTTAAATCGTATTGTCGAACTGTGCAATATACACACAGATGCTTATATCTATGCATATTGGCCCGAACCAGATTCCACATTACATGAATTTGGGGCGGGGGATGCCGCACGTACTTTATTGTGTGATATTGAACGGCGTTTAGAAATCGCAGTACAACAAATCCACCAACCAACAGATGTTTTAATAACCGCAGACCATGGACATACGGAAATAGAAACCGTATTCATAGATGATTACCCAGAATTGACGGAATGCCTTCTGCATCCGCTGTCGTTGGAATCACGTTGCGTATCGATGTTTGTAAAGCCAGAATACCTTCAACGCTTTCCGGAATTGTTCAACATGCATTTTGGCAAATGGTTTAAACTTGTGACCAAGGCCGAATTTGAAGTCGAATATTTGCGCGCCAACCAACCCGTGCGCTTTATCGGCGATTTTGTGGCGATGGCGATTGATAAATACGAATTAAAACAACGTCCCGACACGCTTAAACTAAAAAGTCATCACGCCGGCATAACCCCCGCTGAATTGGAAATACCAATCATAAAAATATCTATCTGATATCATATTGATGATAACCACATAAAAAGTCCAGGTGTTTTACAGCTAACTGTTCAGTGTTTTTATCATGCGATTAAATTCATCTTTTGTGTATTCTGTGTTTGCTTCCAGACGTCGCATTTCACCGCCATTAAATACATACCATGGGCGCGTGCCAACAACTTTTACAATATTGCCATCTGTATATATGCTGTCTTCTTCGGGCAGGGCAACAACAGGTTCTTTATGCGAATATTGATTTAAAAATGTTGTTGCCAACTGTGTCATCGCCGGATTTTGATTGGTATAGTGCGCTGTGATTGAACAACCAAACAACGTATTGAATCCAATTGTGTTCCCCAAATCAATATCGTTGGAATCTATATATAGGCAAGAATCGATATCTTTGCCAAATATAATTGCGCCGGCGCTACCACCATAAACAATACCATCATTGGCCAAATATTCTTTTATTTGTTCGAATGCGCCGCTGTCTTTTATTTGGTGCAACAGACGGTATGTATTTCCACCACCAATAAACACCGCTGCAAAATCACCCAGATTATGTTTTAGTATTTCGGATGCTTCACGCACAATAATAATTTCGCCATGTTTAATATTGCTTAATTCGCCATTTATCCACGCTAAACAACTGTCATACCTGTCCGGCTCCATTGCCAAAGGAATATACAAAATAGGTTTAATTGGATTGATTAAACTTTCAAATAATTTGTTTGTGATAACGGTTTGTTCGCCACTACCACCACCATTCAGTATCAAATGCACAGTTGCTTCCTTTGTTTGTTTTAGTGGTTGGGAATAAAATCAGTATAGATTGCGATGCTTCTGTTGTCAAAGTTTTATAAATATCATTTGGTGTGGATTATGAAATATTGGGGTGGATGAATCCGGACGGATAAAAAGGTTGGGAATCCAAAGGCGATGAATGTTTTGTTCGAAAGTATATGAAAAAGTTTTTTTACAACAGAATTATCGAACCCCCAAAAAAATCCTTAGAAATCCAAAGAAAAAACCGCCCTTTGACAGGACGGTGTAAAATGTGGCTCGGGCAACTGGACTCGAACCAGTGACATACGGATTAACAGTCCGTTGTTCTACCGACTGAACTATGCCCGAATAGCGAAACAATAATATACCTTATTGAAATCTATTTCAAGTGTTTTTTTTCAAAATATCAAAAAAAATACAACTTTTTTCAAAAAAGTTAAAAAATTATAGGAAAAACATCTTGGCGATTGGTTGAATATGCTGTTTTGATTCTAGTTTTGATTGTTTTGGGTGTTGGTGTGATAGGGTTGTTGTGATCGGGCGGTCTGCGTCTGTCGGGCTTTTTCATATTGCTGTTTAAGCATATCATTGACTGTTTGGATTTCGGTTTGTGTATTCGCTTGTTCAAGTGCGTTTATTATTTGATAAATCTTAAAGCCGTGGCTTAATACGGTCTCGGTCTTTGTTGTTTTATCAAAAGTGCCTTTAATCAATATGTTTTGAATGCGGACCGGCAAAGTATGATTTTGTGTTAATGTTATGCGCCGCATACAATCGGGCATTCCAATTAATAAAATGCAAGGGAAAACAGGTAATATATGTTGCAAAAATTTAATTTTGTGCTAAGTTCATAACAGAATTAAAGTATAAAGGGTAATGAAAATGTCTTTTACACAGGAAAAAGGTCTGAACATTGGCGAGAATTTCAAAAACCAGAAAATAGTATTTCCGCACATTACGCCCAAGCAAAAAACGACCCAATGTGATGGTTGTGATAAGCATTGCGAAATAGGGACCGTCATCGTTTGCGATGCTATTTATCCAACGATTTGTGGGGAACGTGTATTGTATTTCAAGTCAGAGGCTGGCGTACAATATCCATTAACGGGTCTGTATGTACACGAATTTAAGTCACCCACAATAGCACGAATTAGGATACTGCAGTTCGGACAAGAGCTGACCCGTCTGTGCGACCATTACAAGACACGATAAAGGAAACCAAATGTCGTTCACACAAAACCATCCCAAAAAAATCGATCCAAAACAGCTTCAGGTATATGTTTCCCCGGGGGACAGGTGTGATGGTTGCGACAAGCAGTGTGAATTGGGTTATGTATATGTCAGTCAAGGACGCTATATTT
>JAZONN010000027.1:0-2492 GCA_045654485.1 Candidatus Enterousia sp.
ATTTAATTTCTAGTTAATCTGATGTACTATGCAAAAATTAAAACGTTATTTTGATTTTTGTCGTTGTTGGTCAATGGTTATGATGTCGGGGTTTGTGGTGTTGTTTTCAACACCGGCAAACGCCGCCAGACGTGGGGCGATTAATAACCTAATTGTTGAACTGTCTCCGATTTTTGAAGTGTTAAGCATCTTGGCTTTTGTTGGTGCGACTTTTATCATTGCTGTATGGGCGTGGGGATTTATTGCGGCCGGTGAAGTAAAGTTCGATGATGTTAAGAAGAAGGGTATCGGTATGATTATCGGGTTTATTTTGCTGTTTGCGATTGGTGCAATATTGCAATTTTTGGTCGGGGTTGCCGGTGGCAATGATCTTGTCAAAGATCAGAATTTTGGATTTTAAAAAATGCGGCGTGTGCCGCATATTTTTTGATTGGGTTTATTTTAATTTGATATTGTGGTATTTGCGAATAAATTCTTGTTCAATTTGTGTTAATTGTGTTTCTATTTTTGATACCTGAATCGGGTATATGTCTTGTTCTGGCCTGTGTGCGGTTGTTTTGATTGTTTGTACACGTGCTTTGGTTAATTCTTCGTGCATAATTATTTTAAATGGTTCTAGACGTGGCTTCGTTAATTGTTCAAAACGGTTTATCGCATTTATGATTGCGCATGTTTTTGCGTATAGTGATGCGGGCCCCATATAGTTGGCCAATGGATCGTTGTTTTTGACTTGGATTCTATGTGCGTTTTTAATGTCTTCGGAACTATATCCATAAAAGAATGCACGTTGCACAATTTCGTGGTTAAATGCACTATGGTTTGCGTGTAGTTGTTTTAATACGCCGGCAAGGTTTCTTTCCCAGGTTGCTAATTCGTTGCGTAGGTGGACACGTGCAAATTGATATGATGTGTCGTATAATTCGTTAAATGTTGTGTTTTGTGGCATTATGAAATATGAGCGTGAAAAAATCATAGCGGGGTTACGACGTACCATGCACCAACATGCGTATCGTGACATTGCTATGTCGGATTGTTTGGTGTTAGATTGTAATTCATTGGCTGGTATTATGTGTTCGTTGCAGAATTCAGCCCAAGGTACAGTCAGGTGTATTTTTTGTGATTTGTTTGTTGGGATTGCGGGTTGAACAATTTGTGAACGTGCGTATGTTGCCCAATCGGTTTGGGTTGGGAAATATGGTTGGTCATACAGTTTGCATAAATCTGAATATAACCAATATTCTGCGTGAATGCTTTTTGTTGGTTTGTATAGGTCGGGGAACAAACTGGTCTGGCCGGCGCAATCGATGATATGCTTTGTTTGGTTGAGTGTATCATAGATTGTTTGTTTCTTTGGCAGGCCCATTTTTTTTATCCTTTGGTTTGGATTATTTTGATTCTTCTATATTAGCCAATGAAAATAGTACGGATGATATAAGTGATTGATAGGGGACGTGTTGTTGTTCGGCGAGTTCTTTTATCTTGTCAAGAACGGCACGTGGGATGCGCATATTTATAACGCAATCTGATTTATTGAATGCCTTGTATGCGGCGTATTCCCGCAACAAGCTTTCCATATTCATTATAAATAATTGCTGCATAACGTTTGGCATATACGAACCTCTATACTTGCTACAATACCACAGTACTTACAAGGAACTATACCATTGTATTTACATTTCTCAATACAAATATATTTACGTTTGTGATTACAGGTGTGATGGCGGGTGTGTGGATGGTTGTGATGACGGGTGGTTGTGTATATAAAATTTGATTTTTAATATTTATATGTATAAAATTGCCGTATGTATTGAATGGAAGGATTTTAAAAAAATGTTAAAAAAAATATTACTTGTTTGCATTTTTGCGGTCTGTTGGGCAATGCCAGTTCAGGCCGAATTAAAGGTTGATATTGTTGCCGGTGCGGCCGATCCAATTTCAATTGCGGTTCAAAAATTTGAAGTTGCCGATGGTGTTCGTTCAGCCGATGCGGCAACTATGCGTGAAGTTGTAGAAGCGGATTTAAAAAGAACTGGTTTGTTCCGTATTGTTAATCATGATGCTTTTCCGGAATATGTAAAGATGCACGGGTTGCCAAATTTTAAATCGTGGGCGGCAATTAAAACTCAGGTCTTGGTTCAGGCCAAGGTCTTCCGTGATGATGATAAGTATCGATTGGAATTTTTTGTTTGGGACGTAAATGGGCGTGAACAGATAGAGGCGCAATCTTTGGTTGCATCACGTAAGTCCGTACGCCGTTTGGGGCATATTATGGCGGATGCTATATACGAAAGATTGACCGGTGAAATTGGATATTTTGATACTCAGATTGTGTTTATTGCAGAGACAGGGCCAATCCATCATCGTACAAAACGTTTGGCAATTATGGATCAGGATGGTGAAAATCATAAATTTTTGACATCTGGGGCATCTATGGCGCTGACTCCCAGATTTTCTCCGAATTTGCAAAAAATTACTTATATGTCTTATAGTGG
>JAZONN010000028.1:0-12957 GCA_045654485.1 Candidatus Enterousia sp.
TGTTAGCCGCTTACTTGTCCGGACTATCCCTTACCTTAATCCCCGTATTTATAAACTATGATATCGATATCACTATGTTTGTAACGAAGAAAGGTAAAGAAGTTTATTCGTCTGCAGTTCCTGTTTCTGCACACGATATTATTTGGGGGCCTTTGTTGGTGCTTAGCCCATTTTTGAACCATGGAACAATTGGAATGTCCATAAAATCCAGCGCAATGAACCATTTTATGACAGAGATTATCGATAATAAATTATACAAATAATCTATGATTCAACTGCCGTTCTGACCTGGTTGATTATTTCCATGGCACGATTTGGCTTTATTCCGACCCTTTCGCCAACAGTAATCATATCATCATCCGTTATATCACAACCACGATGATTGACCGATGTTGCATGTTCCCATATTCCAACGGTTTCAGTCAAATCAAATGCAGGTGCAACAGTCCATTCTTTACCATCAAACAAAAACGCAAAATTCTTGGCATGGTCATCAGTATTATTTATCAGAACATTAAATACCATCAGACGAAACATCTTTTCTACCTGACTCATATTGCGTGTTAGCTTTGCTGTTAGTCCCAACAAATCGGTATAATCCAGAACAGGTTGATTATGGTCTGCATTCAATAATCCAGATGCAGAAATCATAAACACCTTGCCACCATCAGATATACGGTCAAAACGTTGCACACCAAAGTAACGATTATTGAACAGATTATGTTGTGGCGTATCAAGTCCTGCTTTTGCTGCCTTTTCCATAATATCAAATTCACGTTTACCAATATCTACCGGGTCAACAGATGCACGAAACTTTATAATCCAATCATTGCCGTCAACCTTTCTAAAAATCTTGGGCCGAGTCCCCCCCGATGAACCACCAATACGAAACAACTCTTCTGTAATACCGTCATTATCAACAGGGGCGTTATTAGCCAGGATTTCATTTATCTTGTCTGCAATACTGTCCAGGTCTGATTCACCATATTCCGCCTCTAACTCTGCAGATGGTTCAAACTCAAGTGCACCAGGCCCGTTTTTGCCAACAATTGCCAGGCGGTCCAAATAACTTATACTGTTTGGTGCAATACCACGTCTTTGTAGTTCACGATTTACCAACAACTGGCCCCAATTATCCGGCAAAGAATCATTAAAGACCCCAAACACACCGTCAAATGGATTTCGGTCTGATATAAATACTTTCTTTTCCAGAGGTAATTTGAACGGAGATATACTAAAACCATTCTGCAACCAATCCGCATCATATTCAAAGGCCATCAAGTTATCAGGAGTCATCGCTAAACGCCCAACGATACGCCCCATATACTTTACAATTAGCAGTTTATTATTTAGCATTTTTACCCCCGTCATTTACAACATCATAGATAGATTGATAGTTCTTGCGAATAAACAGAGAGTCAAAATCGTTTTCATACCCCAATGCATAGGCCAACTTTATCAAGGATTCTAACGATATATTGCCCGTATGCTCAAAACGCTTGATACTGCCCAAAGATACACCGGAACGTACTGCCAAATCTGCCTGAGAAATACGTGCTGCACGCCTTATCTCATAAAACCGTATGGCAACCTCTGTCTTTTTGGCTAACATATTATCTATTTTGACCATATTTTACCTGTTTTGGCTATTATATTATCTATTTTTGCTTGTTTTTATTATATCACGCCTTTATAGCTTTTCAATTGTTTTTATTTTTATGCTTATTTTTCTTATAATTTGACGTACTCCTTAATATCCTTGACTTGCATCGTTTTTTGGTCTATAATACGTGATGTAAATTTGATACCACTTTCGAAGATACAGAAAACGGTACAAATGAAGAGATGAATATAACAAGAATCGCAGAAATAGAGCATTCTGTAGCATTCTAACGGCTGTCCGATGGCTTTCAAACAGCATGTCCGACAACCGGCACCAGAATTAAAACGCGCCAAACGGTGCGTTTTTTCGTTGGATTTTCTTGCTCTTTTGAATTTTGCGCTTGGTGCTAGGTTCGTGCGGGGCGGGCTGTTTTTATTTTATTCGGGGCGCGCAAATCCAACCCAATCCCGCCCCACAACCCCAAAATACCAAAAACTGTGATGCGAACTGTAATGCATTGTGGTATAATCTTGGTAAAATAAAGGAATAAAATCATGAATCAAATCATTGGAGAATTTTTGGGCTATGCGTGTGGTTTTTGTACAACAATCGCATTTTTGCCCCAAACAATAAAATCAATCAGAACACGAAATGTATCCGGGCTTTCTTGGTTGACATACACCATATATTGCATTGGGTGCGCATTATGGATGCTGTACGGCATATACCTAAATTCATTCCAGATGGTATTATTCAATGGGATTACATTGTTGCTGAATGGCATTATATTGCACCTGATTGTATTTAGCAAAGGAAACAAGAAATGAAACGGCACTTTTACTTTTTCAGACATGGGCAGACAAATGAAAACAAGTCCGGCGCGACATACGGTAACGCGCCAGAGGCATACCTGACCGATGACGGTATTGCACAGGCAAAAAAACTGGGTGAATATTTATCAGATAAAGATATTGAAGTCGTGTATTCCAGCCCCCTAAAACGCGCAATTCAGACCGCAGAAATCGCTGTAAATAATCCCGACATTGAAATCATAACTGACGACAGATTGATTGAAACTACATTTGGATTCTGGTACAGCGATGGGGATGAAATTCAAAAAAGAATCAACAATAACTTCAATCGTATAAAATCATGCCTTGATGATATTATTGCAAAAGACACCCACACCAATATTGCCATTGCATCGCATGGTGGTGTGACACGTGCGTTGTGCTATGCGTGCGGTAAAAAGATGGGCGAAATCAAAAACTGCCAATGCTTTCATTTTGTATTAGATGATGGCAAGTGGGAATTTGTTGATTTTTTTGATACGGGTATTACAGTTCAAAATAAATCAGATACGCCAAAATAAAAGGACACAAAATGAAATTCGAGGGACGCAACATGAAATATGTCAAAGATGGTTCATTTACCACCCAAGAAATGAGCATGTTGGAAACGCTACAAGAACTAGAAGATGTGGTTGGTATCGCCAAAATAATGTGTCGCAGTATTTATAAAGATGGAACAGGCAACGTATCACAATCCACACGTGGCGAGGCTAAATATGGGTACACCAATCTGAACGAAACAGAAGAATATATTAAGTATCTGCGCAAGAAAATAAAAATTGCTCTGGAACACATACCAACCGAAATCCAAGAAAAAGAATACTTATAAAGACATGTACAATGTGTAAATAACATTGTTAAATGCTATGTGATGCAAATACTATTAGTATACCAGTTTACTTGGCGCTTGATGGTATACTGGAATAATCCGACAAACCTGTGCAGTTATAATACATCCCGGACGTTGGGTAATAACCTGTACCTTTTGTAAAGTAGTTGTAGATATATGTTCCGTCTGGCATTCTGGCGGATGGACCAGTCAGACCACTGCAGTTATAGAATGTTTGTTGGAACATATAAGATTTTTTGTTATTTTCATAATCGCCAAAGAAGCCCAATGGTATTTCCCCAGTCAGCCCAGTGCAATTGTAAAATGTTCCATAAAACATATACATTGCAGGTGCGCCATGCAGATTGCCGAACAGTTTATTTGGCAGTGATTTTACAGAACTGCAATTATAGAATGTTTGATAGAACATACTGCTGCCGGGTGCGCCGTCCAATCCGCCAAACAGGTTTTCGGGAATCTCTGTCAAACTGTACATGTTATAGAATGTTTGATAGAACATACCGCTGATTGGTTTTCCGGTGATGCCCGAAAATAATTTTTTGGGCAGACGTGTGACATTACTGGCATAGGAAAAGGTTTTATGGAAACTTGGCTGGCTGCCGTCGGCCAGTGTTGGGAATATTTTTCCCAAGCTGCCGATGATTTCACTGATTATGCCTTTGGATGAAAAGCCGATTGTTGCCGGGTCATAAGAGCTGTAATACTCGGTCGCTTGACCCGCAAAACGTATCAGTTGTGGCTGGCTGGTGGCATAACTGTGCGAGTAAGATTTTGTATATGATGACGTTTGTGTAAATGTTTCAACCGTGCCGTCGCCCCAATCAACGGTAAAAGTGCCTTTGGCGGCGATGTCGAACGAAAAAGAATTTGTTGCACTTGTTTTTATGGCGAAAACGTATGGTGGCGTTAATAATTCGTCCCCGGGCTCTGGTTCGTCTTCTTCTGCTTCTTGTTTTGGTTTTATTAATGTGTTTATTGCTGTATCAACGGTTATGATATTTGCGGCAAACTCTGTGGCGTATTCGCCGACCCCATAGTTTGTTTGTTGGCCCTGTTTTGTGTTTGCAACATCGATTGCGGTTAACAGGTACTTCATATTGGCGGCGGCGGTGATATCTGTTACGGCCGGATTGTATTGAATTGTTATGTCGTATTTATCTGCGATTGCGTTGTGTATGTATGCCAAGTTTGCAATCGGTGCATATTCAACCGCCCATGTAGATATGGAATAAACGCAGGCGCAAATAAACAGAATTATTTTC
Organism: Candidatus Enterousia sp.; assembly: GCA_045654485.1. GTDB lineage: Bacteria > Pseudomonadota > Alphaproteobacteria > Rs-D84 > Rs-D84 > Enterousia. Next base: position 4,567 of record JAZONN010000028.1, read on the forward strand.
TTCATATTATTCCGCGGTTGGCAAAGGTTGTGTTGGCACTTTCAATGTGCCGGTTACAGTATATTCGCCGGCTAATGTTTGTTGTGTGTTTTCGGATGTGTCTACTTTTGTATTCGTGGTGGATTGTACATAAGAAACCGATGCGATATCTGCGTGACAAAGAGGGGAGAAAAACAAGCAACTAAAAAAGATTGATAAAGCTTTTCTCAAAGAATTTTCCCTCTCTAAAAATCCTGTAAAATCAATGTTTTTTTTTTTTTTTTTTTTTTTTTTTTTTTTTTTTTTTCACCGGCATTGTACAAAAACGGGTATTTTTTTGCAAGTGAATAAAGCGTTTTTGCGATGTCAAAAACAGTGGTATAAACAGTAATGCAATAACCAAAAATCACTCCACTTGGGTTGTGTGTTCAATATAAAAATCAATAAATCGGCAACGCCAACGAAAAAACGCACCGTTTGGTGCGTTTTTATTTTTCTTAACGTCTTTTTATTCCGTGTGCGATTGCTGTGCGTGCGACGCTTAATTCGTTGGCCATCATCATATATTCTATATATTCGCGTTGCTTTTTTTCCATCGTGTCCAATTTGTATGCGCTGCGAATTACATAGTTTTGTAATTCATACACCGGTAAAGATGCGGCGATTAAATTGGCGTCGATTAATTCTTTTGGTGCGATGTTAATTTTTTCATCCGGCCCCAGATATCGTACCGTATTATCTTTGCGCTGATAGAATATTCCGCCAATTCCATTTTCTGTATCAATCGAGTGTTCCATTACATATTTTGTTTTGAATAAATTTTCGTCGTCAACTTTGTCGATGTCCTTGTACATTGGTTGGTATATCAGTGTTCTTTGTGGTGACGCTTGGTAATTCCAAACGACCGGATGTGTTGTTTTTTCGCGTCCCTTGGTAATGGTCAATAAATGATGGTCACGGTCGACGTACTCCATTTTTTGGAACTGGGGGAAACCCAATCGGTTTGATACCAACCCGTATTCCGATGCATTTGTAAACAGTAAATCATCAATTGCTATTTGAAATACGCTTGGTGCTTCGGAAAACAGTTTGCTGCTAATTCCGGCCAATCCAATTCCACGTCCGGTTGTGTTGATTCTTTCGACCATTAAAAATCTGTCCTTGCGTCCGACGCGGTCTGCGATATGGAATTTAGGATCGATTTCGTCAACTTCGTTTGCCAAAGTTAACTGTCCCAGCCACAGTCCAACACGAATTTTGTCCATCCAATCCAGAAACACATTGATTTCCATTGCGGTTAATCCTTTGTTGTCGCGGATTTTGAACAGTATGTCTTTTGCTTGTGCTTCTAACGAGGCAAATTTTTCGTTACATGCGGTGCATGCCGGAAAGGTCAGGGCGCTGAACGTAATGCTGCGGTCGGTTACGTTTCCTAATTCGCAAACGCTGTGAAATTTGCCTGTATATTTACTTAACCATTGTGGAATAACGTGTTCCTTGTTTTTTTTATCTGGTGGATTGCCACAAAAAATACAAAATTTCGCCATAATTTGTCCTTAATATAAATATTTTACACATACTATTATAGTACAAACTGGCGGATTGTCAATCGTTGTGTTTGGGTGAATCTGGTCTGTATAATGCTTCTTCTGGCTTGGTTGGATAATGGCAACCGTTTGTTCTAAGTAATTTAACACGGTTTAGCCACCCTTGTTTCAAACTTGGGCCGTCGTCACCTCTTGTTGCGGCTTCTTCAAAGAAAATTTGGTAATCGTCCAATAAATCTTTTACCAAATCGCCTGGATATTTTTCGGCTAATTCTGCCATTTCATCGGTCACATAATCTTCGCATTTCGCACCTAATCTTTTGCACAGGGTAGGCCATGTGAATTTTGGGCTCATAAAATTCATGTCAAAGACCGTTCCACGCACATAGTCGGGTAATTTGTATATATGCTGTTGCGAGTAATATGTTTCATACATTATGTCTTGTGCACCCTCAGGTGTTAAATTTTCTATATCTACATCTGGGTTATATTTTTTTGTTATGCCGTATTTTGTGTCACCACCACGTGCTTGCGAGAATGGGGCAAAGCCGCCTTCAACGCGCAGTGTTCCGGATGTTGCTTTTTCAAATGCGGGGTCTGATTCTGCCCATTTGCCACTGTTTATCAATATGTTTGAAAAATTATTATCTTTTTTTGGTGGGGTGCATGGTTGGTTATATGCGGTCTTGCTTGCGTATACAGGTCTGTCGAATTCGTCATATCCAACCAATTCACCGTCCGTGACTTTTGGTGTTGTTGTTTGTGGTTCCGGCGGAACAGATGGGCATCCCGTGGCGCCAGGATACTTATTGCAGAAATCTTCGGCTGACAAATGTTGTTTGTCGTGTTGCAGTTGCCGTGATGCTTGTTGGTAAAGCTTTTCTGCCTCGACAATCATAATTTGCGTATAAACCTTGCTGTCCAAATACGGTTCGTATCCAATTTGGGCGATTTTTTGTCTATCTGACATTGGCATATCTGCCATTGTTTTTTGAAATCCGGTTGGTGTCAGTTTTGCCGATGCGTCGCGTACGAACGCGTCGCCCCAAATGGCGCAGGCAACAAATAGCATAATCGTGCATTTAATTGACATATTGGTGGTAATTATAACATATGGTATTTATTTGTGTTATTGTTTTTTTGCAAATGCAAATGCTTGCACGACCGCCTTCAAAATGATATAATGAAACAAAGGAAAATAGGGCAAAGGATGAAGAATTCTAAGTTTTCTGCTGTTTTTGCGGGTTTGATGCTGGGGTGTGTTGGCGCATCAAATGCGGCGTATCCTGTGTATTCTGGCTATGGTGCTGCGCCGGCTATGTATCAAAATACAATGGTTTCCAACGGCATGTATCAACCTAAGTATAATTCTGCTGTGATGGCGCAGCCCACACGTATAACGGGTGCGTTACCACGTGTTGGTTCAACGCAAACCACGGCGGGACGTCAATATTATCAACCCGCCGACTATGATCGTTTGGCGGATAGTGGCCTTTATGTTGGTTTGTCTGTTGCCTATGCCGCATCTATTACTGGTGGCATGTCATCTGATTATACCGGCGAAGAAGATGCGTATACCGTACCGGGGGCGTTTCAAACTGCGGATTTTGAATCCGACACCGTGTTGCCGTTACAGTTGTCTGTTGGTGCGGCAATAAACAATGATGTTCGTGTTGATTTTTCGTATACTCGTTATTCTGGTTTGGGTTATCCTTCGACTGTTCAAACATCTGACGGGGTTGGGGGCTTTGTAGCCGCCCAGGTTGATGGTGGTGCGATTACTGCAAACACCACAATGTTGAACGTATATTATAATATCGATAGTTTTACCGGTTATCTTGCCGGCGGTGCGATGCGTCCGTATATTGGTGCGGGTTTGGGTATATCACTAAACACAATTTCTGACTATGTTGTTTTTGATGAAACGTTCTATTCTGTAATGGATCCTGCCTATGCGAACGCCGGTCAGTTGACTGGTATATCGGATGTTTATGCATATCATAATGGCGGCACAAGTGAACAATTGGCGTTTATGTTAGAAGGCGGCGTCACCACCGAGATGGAGGGCGGTGTTAAATTGGACTTCTTTGTTCGTTATGCGAATTTAGGCGAAGTAAAAACATCTGGCAGCATTGTTTTATCTCAAATCGAATGGTTGGGTGACGGTGCCGGTGGCGAAACTGCTGCACCATACGATAGTGTATTCCATTATACCAATTGGTATGAATCTGGACGCTTGGGTTTGGTTGATGTTGGTGTTCGCCTGCGTTTACAGTTCTAATTTATTATATTTTGCGGGGGGGATTAAATGAAGCACACAAATATATTATTTTATTCATTGTTGGGTGCATTGGTGTCTGTGCCGTATTGCGCAGATGCAGCGATACGTGTTGGTAATCCGTCACGCAACAATGCCGCCGCATATCAGCAGTTAAATGAAATTCGTGGTATCATCCCCGCTGGCACGGTTGCCGTGACCAAAGATTTACCGATTCCGGTCGAAAGTGATGCGGTTGCTGAAATGGTTAGATCTGGTTCGGAAAATGCGCCGGTCACGATGTCGGAATTGGAACGTTGTTCATTGGTTTACCCGAATGGAAAATTTGAATGGGTGTCTCCTAATTTTGGGCCAAGTGCTGGTTCGCCTGCGACCTGTACGGCTGTGGTTGAATTGCGTACACGTGAAAACACAATGGATGGTGCCGAAATCACATTGGCACGTGCGAACGTTGCGGCCGGCGATACGGTTTTATGTAATATATCTGAATTCCCATCATTTTCATGGTTGGATGCGGCGGGAACGGTTGAATTTCCGGCTGATGCGGCGCCGACACGTGACGATGTTGTAAAGCAGATGAACGCAGAACAAAAACAAAATCCTGTTTTAAAGATAATAAGTACCACCGTCGTTGGTGCATTGGGCGGTAACGCCATGGGACAAAATAAAGAAGGGCAAGATGGTCTACTTGGCACCAGTAAAAGCAATTTAAAGGGTATGGGAATTGGTGCGGCGGGCGGATTGGCTATCGGACTTGCTGGCACATATGGTGGCAAAGTCGGCGGTGACATTGCGATGTCTGTGGGGATGAATGCGATGGCGGGTGCGATTACTGGCAATATGATGTCAACAGGCGATTCCGTGTTATATATTGCTGATTGTGAATTGCCACCAGACAGTAATTGTACAAATAATGGTATAAAAAAATGTCTTTATGGAACATTGGATGAAGTTGCTAATATTGACCCAGAAAAAACTATATTTTATCAAATTGGCGCACCTGGTGACAATGCATATGAATGTGAAGGGAAATCGGACATTTATTACAACTGTAAACGTGCATCACACTTAAATTTTAATAATGCATCACCTGATTGTGAGAACTGTTATTCTGGTAAAAATCAAAAAACAGAAAAAGCATGGACGTGGGAGCAAATTAAAGAAGATAGTTTTGAAGATATTGACCCCGGCGACATTTTTGTGTTTAAAGATACTTGTATTGTTTCCACCAGCACCCAACATGATTGTTTAACAACAGAAAAAGATGGTAATCAGGAAAACCGATGGGTCAAAGTTAAAAATGTGAAAAAGGTTAGCGAGAGCCACAATATCGTAATTTATGACATTGATTCCGTATTGGATACCAACGGTGATGGCAAGAAAGACAAACGTGGTTATTCTGAAAAAAAATATAATTCCACCATATCGGTTGCGTTGAAGGAAAAATGGAATTCTGGCGCCCTATGCGTGCTGGAACGCAGGGGTGCAACAACAGAACCGTTCAACAACTGGAACAAAGTGGGTACGGATTTTTCAAGTTTTTCCCCATCGTATATAGATTCAGAAACCGGCGCATTGATTGATATGTCAAATCGTGCCCGATTAAAAGATACGGTTGTTGGCGCAACAACGGGTGGTGCGTTGGGGGCGTTTTCTGCATACCAAGGTGCGCAGACCGAAATTGAAGACCGTCTGAATGCCGAACGTCGTGCATACAAAGATGGCTTACAAAAATTCTATTGTGTAACGGGGAATCGTTTCTTGACATTCTATAACGAAGAATTGGTAATCCCAAAAATGACCCCAATCGAAACAGACGAAGACAAATAAAAAAAACCGCAATTGCGGTTTTTTTTATTTGCTAAATGCGTCTGCTTTACATTTCTGGGGCGATTGCACCGACCGGACAAACTGCTGCGCATGTGCCACATGAAATACATTTGCTTGGGTCGATTACGCATTTGCCGTCTGCGCCAATGCTTATTGCGCAAACCGGACATGCGCCCATACATGTGTGACATCCAATACATTTACTTGGGTCGATTTTATATGCCATTTTTATATCTCCTTGGTTATTTATTGTTTCTATTAATCACGGTTCATTAAACTTAACAAATATTGGAACATTGCGATAAATGATATATACAAATGTAATGCACCCAATACCGCCAACTGATTTTTCTGATAATCGTCACCAATAACGGCGTATGCACGTTTTAAGTTTTGCATATCATACGCTGTAAATAATGCAAACACTAATACGCCGACAAAGCAAACGATTGTGCCAAATGTGCCACCCAACAAAGCCGGCCAAAACATTGCAATTATGCCAACCAATATCAGACCAATCATAGCCATCATCAAGAATACACCCAAACCGGATAAATCTTTGACTGTTTTATATCCGAATACCGCCATACATGCAAACATCAATGCCGCCACGATAAATGCGGTTAAAATAGACATTGGGTTAACCGTCAATGCAACCGCAATCAATGGCGTCATTGTAACGCCAATTGTCACCGCATATAGTGCTAACAATAATGCCGCAGTTGTTGGTTTCATGTTGAAAACACGAACTTGGGCCCATAACGATAAACCCAATCCGCCGAACAAAAGAATATAATACAAAGGTGTCATGCCGCCGGTCATTGGATTGAATATATATGCCAATCCACCACCCCAAATAGTCAAATATGCGGCCAATGCCGTAATGCCAACCGCCCCGAACATTAATGCGAACACACGTTTTAAATATAAATCGATTCCGCCAACGTGCCCCGACCGAAATTGTACAGATTTTTTTTGTGTCATAATTTTCTCCTTGTTATTTGAAAAATAATATAATACAATAACTGGACGTTTTCAAGAGCAAAAAAAGGATTCTATATGGCAACAAGATATCAAAGAGATGTTGCAGAACGTGCAAAAACTCATCCCAAAGAATCTATTTCGGGGTCCGAAACTGTGGATAAAAAATTGGCTGATTTGAAAAAAATGTTGGCCGATGCCGAAATGCAACTAACGCAACAGCATATATTAATGGATGAAAAGAAACATAGCAAGGCCTTGAAAAACGTGTCGAATCTAACACGATCAATTGCGTTGTTGGAACAAAGAAGCAATCAAGGTAAATAACCCAAGGGAAATAATAATGTCAAAAGATCCATGTCAAATTGTAAGTGCATATCACGCCCAAGCGGTCCGTGATATTATTTGTGGCGATGAAATATTGTCTGGTCGTGAACAACATGAAAAATCCTTGAATGGATTGGTTGCAAAATATCACGAAGTAGAAGCGGCGGCCAACAAAGAACGCAACAGCAGATATTGTGACAAAGCGTATGTGGTACGCTGTGAACGTATTATGGATAGCATTTCAGGTATTCTGGCAAAACATAATATCAAAGTCCGCTAATTTTTATTCCAAAACTTTTCATAGGGGGTGGGGGATATGGCGATAACATTAGAACCGATTTCGCCGGTTGCGTTTTCTGTTTTTGGAATGGATGTGCGTTGGTATGCGTTGGCATATATTGCCGCATTCGTATTTGGTTATTGGATGTTTGCGTGGCTAACCCGTCGTGGCGAATGTCCAATACGTTTATCAAAACATCAATTGGATGATTTGTTAACTGCGGTCATTGTTGGGGTGATTTTAGGTGGCCGTTTGGGGTATGTGCTATTTTACAATTTGGGTTATTTTGTACATCACCCATTGGAAATATTTGCATTATGGCACGGCGGGATGAGTTTTCATGGTGGCCTAATCGGTGTTATTGCATCTGTATTTATTTTTGGCCACCGTCAAAAAATTAATTCTTGGTCGGTATTGGACATTATGTCGATTGTTGCACCAATTGGACTGTTTTTTGGTCGAATTGCGAACTTTATAAATCGAGAGGTTATGGGACGTGCAACTGATGTGCCTTGGGCGGTTGTGTTTAACGGTGATACAACCATCCCCCGTCACCCAAGTCCGTTATACGAAGCCGCCACCGAAGGTTTACTGTTATTCATAATTATGTGCTGTTTATATCACTATACTGGTCTGCGTCGTCATCCGGGTGCTTTGGCGGGTATAATGGGTATGGGCTATGCGGTATTTCGTATGATTTGCGAAAACTTTCGTGCCCCCGATATTCAGATTGGATTTTTGGCTGGAAATTGGCTAACTATGGGAATACTATTGTCATTAATAATGTTTTTTGCAGGTTTATGCATTTTTATATTTGCAATACGCAAAAAATAATGTACAATAATGCCCGTGCTTAATACGAAGGAGAATACGATGATTAAACGTAATGACACAGAAGGTTAAGTGCGAGTTTTCCATAGGTTGAGAGACCACGGAAAGAAAGTTTAGGATGGTTGGCAGAACGTTGTCGAAGCGAGCGTGTCTTGACTACGAGCACCAGCGAAGTGGAGTGCGAGCATGTATCACATGCGCAGCACCAAAACCGTAGGTTGAAAGACCGACGGCAAATAGTTTAGGATGGTTGGCAGAGCGGTCGAATGCGGCGGTCTTGAAAACCGTTGATGGGGCAACCCATCCGGGGGTTCGAATCCCTCACCATCCGCCAGTAA